>JAJRUV010000121.1 GCA_024277595.1 Gammaproteobacteria bacterium | reverse complement strand
GATCCGCCGCAGCTGATTGCCGGAGCTGAACGAATTCGAAACCTGTTCGGTTGGAAGCCCCGTTACGATGATCTGGACTTTATTGTACAAACCTCTCTTGACTGGGAGAAAAAATTGAAATAACGAAACAACAGTTAATAATGTAATCCGACCCATGCGGCCTTCCGGGGGGGGGAGGAAGCCGCATTTTTATATAGAGTCCCCATCAGATGTTATTCCACCATATTCCCCTTGATACCGCAGCAGCCCTGCCAGACAACACTGCCCTGGTCGACAAGACGCGGGAGATTAGATATGCCGATTTGGCAACCAGGATTAAACAGGTTGCCGCAGGTCTGGTAAATGCCGGACTGAAACGCCAGGAGCGTGTCGGCATCTATCTGCCCAAGTCGTTGCCGACCGTGGTCTCCTTCTTTGCCACCTCACAGGCAGGCGGGGTATTTGTGCCGATAAACCCGTTGCTCAAGGTTGAGCAGGTGCGCCATATCCTGTGTGATTGCAGCGCCACTATCCTTATTACCTCTTCTAACCGGCTCAAAATGCTGAATACTGTTTCCGGTAACTGCAATGATCTGCACACCGTCATCCTGATTGACCAGAACAAGGAACTGCCAACTCCCCCGCCACATGTGCAGCTGCTGTCGTGGCAACAACTGCTCGATGCCCCGGATGTCGCTACCCATCGAACCATCGATACGGATATGGCGACAATTCTGTACACCTCCGGCAGTACCGGTAAACCCAAAGGGGTGGTGTTGTCTCACAAAAACATGATCGCGGGGGCAAACAGCGTTGCCCGCTATCTGAAAACGTGTCCGGATGATCGGGTTCTTTCAGTGCTACCACTCAGTTTTGACTATGGCTTGAACCAGATTACCAAATCTTTTCTGAAAGGGGCAACAGCCATATTGATGAATTACCTGTTTGCGAAAGAGGTAATAAACAAACTTGAACAGGAGCGGATTACCGGACTCGCCGGAGTTCCATCGCTGTGGGCACAACTGGCACAATTCACCTGGCCAGAGGGGATCAGCAAAAATTTGCGTTATGTTACCAACTCGGGCGGCACCCTGCCGCAGAGTGTCCTGAACAAAATGCGCCGTTCACTGCCAAAGACAAAAATAGTTTTAATGTACGGCCTGACAGAAGCGTTCCGTTCCACCTGGTTGCCACCGGATGAAATTGATCAGCATTCCGGTTCAATAGGCAAGGCCATTCCCAATACTGAAGTAATGATACTGCGTGAAGATGGAACTCCCTGCGCCCCTCATGAACCGGGAGAGTTGGTGCATCGGGGTTCACTGGTTGCCATGGGCTACTGGAATAACAGGGAGAAAACCAACAAGCGTTTCAAACCCCTGCCACGCCAGGTCGCGGGTCTGTCACTGCCGGAAATTGCAGTCTGGTCCGGAGATATAGCTTACCGTGATGAAGATGATTATTTTTATTTCGTTGGCCGCCAGGACGATATGCTGAAAAGCTCCGGATACCGCATCAGCCCGACTGAAATTGAAGAGGTTGTATATGACTCGGGACTGGTGGAAGAAGCCGTTGCAATTGGAGTTCCCCATCCGGTTCTTGGACAGAGGATCGTTGTTGTAGCCACTCCGGCAAAAGGGATTGAACCGAGTCCCGAGGGGATCGTTGCCGTCTGCAAGGGCAGGCTTCCAGCTTACATGGTGCCGGGCGTAGTGGTTTACCAGGCATCGCTGCCACGTAACGTCAATGGCAAAACAGACCGTAAAAAACTGACAGCAGAGCTGGCTGGCAGTTTTCAGGAAGAGCAAATAAAAAAGACCTGAAAAGTGATGGTGTTTATTCAGCGCGTTGCTGGTGCGGCAATGGTTATTCCCAGCGGAAACTGGCGGCCCCGATGGCGATAAACACGACACTCATCAAGGTCAGCATGCCCAGTTGAGGGGCGATGTCGATCAGGTTTGCGCCATCGATCATGATTGCACGGGCACCATCGATCAGATGGGTCAGCGGCAGTAGTTGCGCCAGCTGTTTGATGATGGTCGGCGAGCCTTCCAGTGAAAACCAGACCCCGGAGAGGAATATCATCGGCCAGCTGATAAGATTGAGCAGACCGCCGGCCAGCTCTTCGCTGGAGAGGCGGGCAGCTATCAGCAGACCGAGGCTGATCATGCTGATGGTGCCCAGGGTGAAGATGATAAACAGACTCAGCCAGGAGCCGAACATGGCGAAATCCACGAACAGGTTGGTTCCCGCGAACACCAACGTGGTAATCGCCATAATCAGCCACAGCCGCGAGACAATTTGCGCACTAAGGAATTCCAGGGCGCTGAGCGGGGTGGCCTTGAGCCGTTTCAGAACACCGTTTTTGCGGTAACGCACGATCACATAGCCGATGCCGAACAGGGCGCTGAACATCATGTTCATTGCCAGTACCCCCGGAATCAGCCAGTCCACATAGCGGATTGCCTTGCCAGTGACGATCTGTTTGCTGAATTTACTCGTCGCGTCCGTACCGCGCAGAATCCGTTCCAGCAGATAACCCTGTGGTGATTCATCGTTGATCCAGTAGCGTTTTTGAGCTGGGTCGAACAACATGTCCAGCTGGTGGCGTTCCAGTTTAACGATGGCGGGTTGCAGTTCCGTAACGGGAATAAACTGGATATGTTCGGTGTCGAGGAAACTGTTTTGCTGTTCTTTGTCGCTACTCTGCTCTCCATAGACTCCGACTTTGTACAGATCGATCTGTTCGCCGGAGAAGGCAAAGGCAAACCCCGCTACGATAAGCACGGGAAACAGAATATTCCACGCCAGCGCGGCGCGGTCACGAAAAAACTCGATATTTCTTGCCGTCAGTACGGCAAAAAAATGTTTGAAGCGAAAGGTCGTTCTCTGTGGCGGGATCGGCGTCATCTGCGCAGCTCCTTGCCGGTCAGCTGGAGAAACAGATCGTCAAGGGTGCGCTCGCGAATACGCAGGTGAGCAAGTGATACGCCTGCCTTGATGAGTTCCAGAATGGTCTGGTCAACGTTGCGGGTGACGATTTCACAGCTGTCGCCATTTTTTATGACCGGCATGGGCAGCTCTTTGCCGGCAAGTTCGGTGGCGGGAAGCACGGCCACCACATCTGAAAAATGCTGGGACAGAAGTTGTTGCGGGGTTCCTTCCGCGATGATTTTTCCGTGATCCATAATGATGATTTTATCGCACAGCTCGTAGGCCTCTTCCATGTAGTGCGTGGTGAGGATAACGGTTTTTCCCTCTCGCTTTATGCCGTGTACCAGTTCCCAGAAGTTACGCCGTGCTTGCGGATCCAGACCCGTGGTGGGTTCATCGAGAAACAGGAATTCCGGGTCGTTGATCAGCGCCAGCGCCAGCAGCAGGCGCTGGCGCTGGCCACCGGAGAGTTTGCGGGTGTCGCGATCCAGAAATTCATGCAGGGCGCAACGCTCGACCAGCTCTTCCACCGGCAGGGTTTTGTCATACAGGCGTCGAAACAGGTCGAGTGTTTCCCGTACGGTGATGAAATCCTGCAGGGCGGTGGTTTGAAACATGATCCCCGCTTCATGGCGGAAGCGGTCTCCCAGTGGCTGTCCATGGTAGATGATTTTGCCATCGGTTGGCGGGGTAATCCCCTCCATCATCTCGACGGTGGTGGACTTGCCGGCGCCGTTGGGACCGAGCAGGCCGAAGCAACTGCCCTGCTCGACGGTGAAACTGACGCCGCGTACCGCCTGCACATCCTTGTAGTGCTTGACCAGGTTCTCTATTTGCAGCAGTGGCGGCATCACCAGCTGGTCAACACCAGCTGGCCAGTCCTTCCGGACGCTCCAGCAGTTCCCTGATGTTTGCCTCAAGGATTTTGTAGCCGACGTTGCCGTACAGCTTTTGCCGTCCTTCGTTGAAGATCCAGGTGGGGCTGCCTTCAACGCTGAAATCATCACGCAGCTTGAGGTCGCTGCACAGCGCGGCCATTGCGGAGCCGTCGTGCAGCAGTTTCAGCAGGGAGTTGCGCGGCAGTCCCAGCTCTTCCGCCAGGGCCATCTGGCAATCGGCGCTGCCTATATTCTTCATGTCGCGGAAGAACGCCAGCCGCAGCTGCCAGATGGCCTGTTCGAACAGGCTGCGTCCATCGAGGGAGGCGACCGGCTCGGGGCTGATCTCTCCCTGCTGTTCCAGCAACTGAACCGCTTTCAGATAGAGGTGGGCGCTGGCGGAGCTTTTGGGGCGGTTACTGCTCCAGATTTCCGGGGAGATTGCTACGTGCGGGAAATCTTCGCAGACCTTGACCATGTGCTGTCCAAACCCGGCATACCCGCCTTTGTCCTTCCAGCCGTCACCGATGCGCTGTTCGGTGCAGCCGAAGATGGGGATAAAGTGGTAGCTGATCCGGATCTGCGGGCCGAAGCGCTGTTTGAGTTCGTCTACTCTGATCTGTGCGGTGTATGCCCAGATGCACAGCACGTCCGAAAAATAGGCAATGTGCAGGGGTTCTTTGCGGTGGTTCATGTGGTTTATTCCGGATGCTGAAAACTGTGAATGATATAGTGTGGCAGCATGGATTCCAGCTCTTTGGTTGATACATTGATGCCAAGATCACGCAGGCTGGTTACCTCCAGTTGCTCGTATCCACAAGGATTAATACGCTGGAACGGGGCTAGATCGATATCAACGTTAAGGCTGAGTCCGTGATAGGAGCAGCTGTGCCGCACCCGGAGTCCCAGTGCGGCGATCTTGGCTCCGGCAACATAGATTCCGGGGGCATCACGCCGCGTTTCCCCCTTGACCCGATACTCTGCCAGCAGGTCGATGATGCTCTGCTCCATTGCTGTTACCAGCTGTCGTACTCCCCACCGGCGGCGTTTGAGATCGACCAGCAGGTAGGCGATCAGCTGGCCCGGTCCGTGGTAGGTGACCTGACCACCCCGGTCGGTTCTCACCACCGGGATATAGCCTGCGTTCAGCACATGGTGTTCCTTGCCGTTGGTTCCCAGGGTGAATACCGGCGGATGCTGTACCAGCCAGAGTTCGTCGCCGGTGCTGCTGTCACGCCGGGCGGTGAAGTCACGCATCTGCTCCCAGACGCTATTGTACTCCTGCAAACCGAGCTGACGGACTTCGAGCTGTGGTAGCAGCAGCACCCTGCCGGACAGTGGCTGGCTCATAGTGCCATCAGTACCTGTTCGCAGGCGGTCAGATCCTGATAGATAGCGTCCAGTTGCTGGCGGCTATGCACCCGCAGCCGGATGGTGATGGATCGGTATTTCCCCCCTTTACTGGGGCGGGTGGTGACGTTGAGATGGTCGGTTTCGGAAGCGTGGCGATTGATGATCGCCATAACCCCTGCTTCGAAGCTGTCGCTGGCCTCTCCCACCACTTTGATAGGGAACTCGCAGGGGAAGGTCAGCGCAGGGTTCTGAGTTGTCATCGGCTGGTCAGTTGTCTGTTTCGCCGCCGTTGCGCAAATGCTGTTTGTACTGCTGGTAGTGCTGGTGCATCCGCCGCCATAGCGGCCCCAGTGCGCCAGTGCCTGTTGCGGCATCGTCCAGTCGGGTAACGGGCAGAATCTCCTTGGTGGAGCTGGTCAGCCAGATCTCGTCTGCATCGCGCAGTTCTGCGGCGGAGATGCTTTGCTCCAAGCAGGGAATGTCAGCGGAACTGGCCAGCTCCAGCACCAGATCGCGGGTGATCCCCGGCAGCAGCCGGTTATCCTTTGGCGGGGTGATGAGGGTGCCTTCTTTGACGATGAACAGATTACTGGCAGCGCCTTCGGTCGCTTCCCCGTCCTGTAGCAGAATGGCCTCATCCGCATCGGCCTCCAGCGCTTGCTGGCGCAGCAGAACATTGGGCAGCAGGGAGATGGCCTTGATATGGCAGTAGCGCCAGCGGATGTCGTCCAGGGTGATTGCCGAGGCGCCCCGTTCCAGCAGAGCAGGTGCGGGAGCCTTCAACGGATTGCTCATGGCAAAAACAGTAGGTGGGGTGTTGGCCGGAAAACCGTGGTCGCGACTGGCGGTTCCGCGGGTAATCTGCAGATAGAGGGATTGATCATCCGCATCGCAGCGTTCCATCAGTTGCAGAAGCAGTTCTTTCCACCCGGTTGCATTTAGCGGGTTGGCAAGTTTTATCGCGTCCAGGCTGTGCTGCAGCCGCTGCAGGTGTTCGGTGAGACGAAATGGTTGCCGTCCGTAACAGGGGATGACCTCATAAACCCCGTCACCGAAGATGAACCCGCGGTCCAGCACCGAGACCCTGGCCTCTGCAAGTGGCAGAAATTCACCATTCAGGTAGATGGTGTTATTACGCATTACTGGACAAGCATCAGCAGGCTGTCTTTCAGGCGGGTAAACAGCCCCCCTTCCGCGACGGCCTTGAGGGCGATCAGCGGTTGTTGCGCAATCTGTTTGCCATCCAGAACGACATTGACGGTGCCGAACTCCTGGCCCTTCTCTACCGGGGCAATAATGTTTTCATCCAGATTCATGGTTGCCTTGAGATTATCATATTGTCCGCGTGGAATGGTAATGTAGAGTGGTTTGCTCAAGCCAAGCGGAAGTGTGTCGCTTTCGCCCTTCCAGACAGGCAGGTCAGTTAGTGACTTGTTGGCCTGGTAGAGTCGATGGGTGCTGAAAAAACGAAAACCATACTTGAGCAGTTTCTGGCTTTCGGTTGCGCGGGTCTTCTCGCTGGTGGCGTTCATGACCACGGAGATCAGACGCATGCCATCGCGTCTGGCGGAAGCAACCAGACAGTAGCCTGCAGCGTTGGTGTGGCCGGTTTTCACCCCGTCCACGGAGGGGTCACGCCACAGCAGTTTGTTGCGGTTGTACTGGGTGATACCGTTGTATTGGTACTTTTTCTCGGAGTTCAATCGATACTGTTCGGGGAAATCGCGAATCAATGCCCGCGCCAGCAGGGCAAGATCATGGGCGGTGGTATAGTGCTCCTTGTCCGGCAGGCCGGTGGCGTTGACGAAATGGGTGTTTTTTAACCCCATACGGTTGGCGTGTTTGTTCATCAGCGAGACAAAGGCCTCCTCACTGCCGGCGATATGTTCGGCCAGGGCAACGCTGGCATCATTGCCTGACTGGATGACCAGCCCCTTGAGCAGATCCGCTACCGGAACCTCTTTATCCACCTCCACAAACATGCGTGAACCTTCCATCCGCCAGGCTCTCTCGCTGATATACACCTGGTCATCAAGACGAATGTTGTTGTTTTTTAGCTCACTGAATATGACATAGGCAGTCATTATTTTGGTGAGGCTGGCGGGATCCATCCGTTCGTCCGGATTGTTTTTGACGATGAACTGCCCACTGTCAAAGTCCATCAGCACATAGCTTTTAGCCGCCAGTTTGGGGGGGGAGGGCATCAACGCCTCGGCATGGGCGCAGGTAACGGAGAACCATAACAGGGCAAATAGAGCGGTGCGGCGGGTCAATGAGCTGAAAGTGAGCATCTGTTTGAAAAATCCTTTGAAAAAATATTATTCGGTAACAATATGGGGGCTGCTGAGTCCCGCAGCAGCCAACCGTTCTTTTAACTGCATCGCCTCGTCCTTGCTTGTCAGTGGCCCAACACGCACTTTATACAGTGTGTTGCCATCGGTAGAGCTGCTCTGCTGGATATGGACATCACTGTTTTGTTCGTTCTCTGCTACGGCAAAGCGCAGCATTTCAGCGTTCTGCTGTTCGCTGAATGCACCCATTTGAACGTAGAATTGGTTGGTCTGCGCACTGCTCGGCAGCTTCGGTTGCAGCGGTAGTTCCGTTTGTATCGGTGTGGCACCGTTTCCCGCTGTTTTCAGCGTCACTGCAGGGGCACTGATTTCATCTGCAAGTTCCACCTGATAAGGGTCAATTGCACGCACCTCCACCGGAGCGGTACCCTTGCGCAGCATATCCAGCTTGGCTGCGGCGACATAGGAGAGATCAATCAGCCGGTTATCATGAAAAGGCCCCCGGTCGTTGATCTTTACCACTACAGAACGCCCGTTTTTCAGGTTGGTTATCTGTGCGTAGGTGGGTAGCGGCAGGGTTCGGTGGGCAGCAGTCATGGTGTACATGTTGTATGTTTCGCCGCTGGAGGTGCGCTTGCCATGAAATTTGTTGCCATACCAAGATGCGGTTCCCCGTTCAAAATAGCCTTTGTTGTCATTAAGCACATGGTAGCGCTGCCCATTGACTTCATAGGAGTCGGGATTGCCATATTTGCTGCGTTGTTCCATCTGCGGGACGGCATCGGGAATGCTGGAGATGTCAACCTCCCCCCCCGGGGCGCTATCTTTGTAAAGTGTCCCGCAGGCACCCAGCAGACAAGTGGAGAACAGGAGGGTATACCCTTTCCAGTTGCCTTCAGCCAGCCGATGCTGGTTTTTCCGAAGCATTATCCGGGAAACCGTAGTTGGGTGGTGCGAAGCGCACGCTTTGGGCTGTAGCGTGATTCACCCGGCAGGTGAACAGGAAGGTCAAAATCAACGGCTTTCATATCAGTAGCTTAACATAACGTGAGAGCGGTCAACTGTGGTTTTCAGGATTACCTGTGTTCTCGCTGCTTACGTATTTCGTTACTGAGCTGATATACCGCCATGGCATACAAGGGGCTGTGATTATAACGCGTAATGACATAAAAATTGTGCAACCCTATCCAGAACTCCGGTATGCCTTCGGTTTCCAGCTCCAGCAGACTGGCCGGCTGGTTTTCATCCAGCTGGTCTGGAACCTGGACGCCAAAACTCGAGAATTCCACCAGCGGCCGCTGAGGTTTCATCCCCATTTTTACGAGTTCCCGATATTTGTTTCCTGAAACATGGGTCTGCACGGTGACGGGTTCACCCGGCTTCCATCTATGCTGTTTGAAATAGTTGGCTACACTGCCGATGGCATCCACCGGGTTGTCCCATAGGTTCCGATGCCCATCATTGTCAAAATCAACGGCATAGCTGCGGTAGCTGCTGGAAATAAATTGCGGGATGCCCATGGCGCCGGCATAGGAACCCTTCAGGCTGAGAGGGTCGATCTGCTCTTCGCGGGTCATCAGCAGGTACTGTTCCAACTCGCTGGTGAAAAACTTGCTGCGTGGCGGATAATCAAATGCAAGGGTGGTGAGGGCGTCGATTACCCGGTGTCTTCCCGTGTACCCGCCGTAGCGGGTTTCCACCCCGATGATGGCAGTGATAATCTCGGCTGGTACACCATACTCCTGCTCGGCCCTGACCAGGATTTCTGAATGTTCATCCCAGAATGCCACTCCCCCTTTAATGCGTTTTTCAGTGAGAAAAATAGGACGGTATTGATACCAGGGTTTGGCTTCGGCGGGCTTGCTCATTGTTGTAATAATATCCGGTTTCAGTTCAGTTTGTTTGAACAGATGGACAAGGCGCTTGCTGTTAAACTGATGCTGTTCAACCATTTTGTTGACGAAAGTGCGCAGATCAGGGTTGTCGGTCAGCTCTTTTGCAACCAGTGCGCCAGAGGTTATTGCCAGAGCAGCAGCGGAAAGCAGGGTGGTCAGAAGATGAAAAAAACTCTTTTTCATAATTGTTCGGCCTGTATTTTTAACGGAAAATTTGAGTGCGGTTCAACTTGGAATATACTGTATCAGCGATTGAAGATATTACAACACATCCATATCCCTGCATGCCATTATCTTTGATGAAGAACTATTTCCCGATGGATTTGGGGCAAGGAGATATAATGTGATAATTTGTACCGCTTTAGCTGGGCCACGCCCTGTTACGGAGTTATTGTCATGTCGTTGGAAAAAGCGGATATTGAAAAAATTGCCCATCTGGCACGGCTTGGGATTGATCCTGGCGATGTTCCCGTCTATGCCCGGAATCTGTCTGGTATTCTTGATCTGGTGGAGCGGATGGAACGGGTGGGTACGGATGGCGTGCCGCCGATGGCGCATCCCTTACAGATGGTACAACGCCTGCGTGTTGATGAGGTGACTGAAACCAACCAGTGTGACAAATTTCAGCAGATTGCCCCGCAAGTGGAAGCGGGACTCTATCTGGTGCCGAAAGTAATTGAGTAAGGAATCAGGATATCAAGATGCACGACAAGACAATTACCGAGTTGGCGGCCGGACTCAGGACGAAGGAGTTTTCCAGCGTCGAGTTGACCCGCTACTATCTGGATCGGATCACCCGTTACGATAAACAGCTCAACAGCTATGTCACCGTCTGTGCGGATCAAGCCCTGCAGCAGGCGCAGGCGGCCGATCAGGCGATAGCCGCCGGGGATGCCGTCTCTCTCACCGGCATCCCGTTGGCGCAAAAAGATATCTTTTGTACGGACGGGGTAAAGACCAGTTGCGGTTCCCGGATGCTGGACAATTTTATTGCCCCTTACGATGCCGGGGTGGTAGCGCGTTGCAACGGTGCGGGCATGGTAATGCTTGGCAAGACCAACATGGACGAATTCGCCATGGGTTCTTCCAACGAGACCAGCTATTACGGTTCGGTGCATAATCCTTGGGATCCGGACGCCGTACCGGGTGGCTCTTCCGGTGGATCAGCTGCCGCCGTGGCGGCCCGCCTGGCGCCTGTCGCCACCGGCACCGATACTGGCGGATCCATCCGCCAGCCCGCTTCGTTGTGTGGTATTACCGGCCTGAAACCGACCTACGGTCGGGTCTCCCGCTATGGCATGATCGCCTTTGCCTCCAGCCTGGATCAGGGGGGAGTGATGGCTCGCACCGCTGAGGATGCTTCGCTGCTGCTCAATATCATAGCCGGTTTCGACGAGCGTGATTCCACCAGCGCAGAGCAGCCGGTTCCCGACTATCGGACAACACTGGAAGAGTCGCTTGCCGGTCTGAAAATTGGTCTTCCCAAGGAGTATTTTGCCGAGGGGCTGGATGCGGGAGTGGCCAGAGTGATCGACTCTGCTGTCGATGAGTACCGGAAGCTGGGGGCGCAGGTGAAGGAGATCTCCCTGCCCAACACCAGTCTGGCGGTGCCCACCTACTATGTGATTGCACCGGCCGAGTGCTCTTCCAATCTTTCCCGTTTCGACGGGGTGCGTTTCGGTTACCGCTGTGACAACCCTGTGGATCTGGAAGATCTCTACAAGCGTTCCCGCGGTGAAGGGTTTGGCGCCGAAGTGAAGCGCCGCATCATGATCGGAACCTATGCGCTCTCTGCCGGTTACTATGACGCCTACTACCTCAAGGCCCAGCGGCTGCGCCACCTTATCAGCGATGATTTCGCCAAAGCCTTCGAGGAGGTGGATGTCATTATGGGGCCGACTTCACCCACGGTAGCTTTCAATCTGGGTGAGAAGAGCAGCGATCCGGTCTCCATGTATCTGTCGGATATTTACACCATTGCCGTGAATCTTGCTGGCCTGCCGGGCATGTCGATTCCGGTCGGTTTCGTCGATCAGCGGCCGGTGGGGCTGCAGATTATCGGCAACTATTTCGGCGAAGCCCGTCTGCTCAATGTCGCTCATCGTTTTCAACAGGTGACCGATTGGCATGCACGTACACCACAACTAAAGGGTTAGCTATGGAATGGGAAGCAGTCATCGGGCTGGAGATTCATGCCCAGCTCGCCACCAAAAGCAAGATTTTTTCCGGTGCCGCCACAGCCTATGGCGCCGAACCAAACACTCAGGCCTGTGCTGTTGACTTGGGTCTGCCGGGCGTGCTGCCGGTACTGAACCGGGAGGTCGTACGCATGGCCTGCGCGTTCGGTCTGGCGGTGGATGCCGAGATTGGGCGGCGCTCGGTATTTGCGCGCAAAAACTATTTTTATCCCGACCTCCCCAAGGGTTACCAGATCAGCCAGTATGAACTGCCCATCGTCGGCAAGGGGAAACTGCTCATTGAGCTGGAAGATGGTACCGCCAAGACTATCGGTGTCACCCGCGCCCATCTGGAGGAGGATGCCGGCAAATCACTGCATGAGGATTTTCATGGCATGACCGGTATCGACCTCAATCGGGCAGGTACCCCGCTGCTTGAAATTGTTTCCGAACCGGAACTTCGTTCTGCCAAAGAGGCAGTCGCCTACATGAAAAAAATCCGTTCCCTGGTGCGTTATCTGGAGATCTGTGACGGAAACATGCAGGAGGGATCTTTCCGTTGTGATGCCAATGTCTCCGTGCGGCCCAAGGGGGAGGAGAAGCTTGGCACCCGTGCCGAGATCAAAAACATCAATTCATTCCGTTTCGTGGAGCGGGCGATCAATTTTGAAATTGAACGCCAGACAAGGCTGCTCGAAGGAGGCGGTACGGTCGTTCAGGAAACGCGCCTGTACGATTCCGCCAAGGGAGAGACCCGCTCCATGCGCAGCAAGGAAGAGGCGATGGATTATCGCTATTTCCCCGATCCGGATCTGCTACCGTTGCATGTGGACGATGCCTGGCTCGAAGCGATTCGCACCACACTGCCGGAGCTGCCCGATGCCAAGAAAGAGCGGTTTATGTTTGAATACGGCCTGACGGTCTATGATGCCGCGGTGCTTACCTCCAGTCGTGAACTGGCCGATTTTTATGAAGCCGTGGAAAAGAGTTCCGGTGGCGAAACGAAGCTGGCGGCCAACTGGGTAACGGGCGATTTTGCGGCGGCACTGAACAAGGACAACCTCGAGATCGGAGCCTGTCCGGTCAACGCCGCCATGCTGGGCGGACTGATTCAGCGCATTGCTGACAACACCATCTCCGGCAAGATTGCCAAGCAGGTGTTCGAAGCCATGTGGGAAGGAGAAGGTGATGCAGATACCATTATCGAGAAAAAAGGTCTCAAGCAGATCACTGACATCGGTGCGATTGAACAAGTGATCGATGAAGTCCTGGCCGCCAACCCCGAACAGCTCGGGCAGTACCGGGCTGGCAAGGAGAAGCTGCTGGGGTTTTTTGTTGGACAGGTGATGAAAGTCACCCGGGGCAAAGCCAACCCGACCCAACTGAATAAACTGCTCAAGAAAAAACTGAACTCTTAACATACTGAACTGTCGATGATTTACAGGGTAATTAAAGCACAGGTGATTGTCATGCGTATTGCTGCCGTTGTAGCCGTGTTGCTCATCAGTTTGCTGACGGCGGGATGCAGCTCGAGTATCCCGGTCAAGGTGGATTCCATTGTCGGCGCAGAAAGTCCGCCTGACAAAACCTACAGCTGGTTGAGTGGTATGCAAAACGTGCCGCAGGAAGACCTCTATTTCCGGGAATTCAGCAACTATTTCCGCTCTGTCCTGAAACAGCAGGGTTATACGGAGAGTAAAAAGGGTGATGCTGCCATAGCCATTTATTTCAGCTATGGAGTGAGTCCTGGAAAGACGGTGCAGTACACCACCTCGACACCCCTGTATGACTGGTTTGGTGGTGATACCATTATCTATGTGGAGACCAATGATGAGGAGGAGGGAGGCGAAGTATCCCGAACCACGCGTACGGTAACCACACCTGTGTACCGGCGCATGGTGGGGGTTGATGTGGATACTCGCAGCTATACGGTATTTACCGGCTTTGCCGTTCTTGAGGCGAAACGCTACCAGGCGGGTGCTGCGCCAAAAGAGATGAATACCTTGTGGAAAACTACTGTTTCCGTCACGAGTAGAAGTAACGATTTGCGGGCTCTGATGCCGGTACTTGCCGCAGCCGCCACATCCTATATCGGTGTTGATACCGGAGCGGCAAAAATCGTAAAAATCCGGAAAGATGATCCGAAACTGGCTGAACTGAAACGGCAGTCGCGATTGTAGTCGTCCAAATCAAAGACAGCAAAATCATCCGGGAAGCAACGAATCATGACTGCGGAAAGTAATGAAATTCCAGTGGTGATGGCTTTTTCCGGCAGCGATCCGACCGGCGGAGCAGGCATTCTTGCGGACAGCGAAGCCGCTGCCAGTATGGGGTGCCACCTGGCTCCGGTGATTACTGCCTTGACGGTGCAGAACACTATCAATGTTCTGTCCTGTCAGCCGGTGAATAGCACCCTGGTGGTGGAGCAGGCGCGCGCTGTACTGGAGGATATGCCCGTCAGTGCGTTCAAACTGGGTATGCTCGGCAGTGTTGAAAACGTAGGGGTGGTTCACACCTTGTTGTGTGACTATCCGGATATTCCAGTGGTGCTGGACCCGGTACTGATAGCCGGTGGCGGTGCGCCACTGGCGGATGAGTCGCTGCAACAGGCGATGATAACCTTGCTGTTCCCGCTGACCACGATGTTGACCCCGAACAGCCAAGAGGCGTGCCTGCTGGCTCCCGAGGCAGATAGCCTGGATGCCTGTGCCCAGGAGCTTGAAGGGTATGGTTGTGAATTTGTGCTTATCACGGGAACTCACGAAAACACCCCAATGGTGGAAAACAGTCTGTATTCCAACAAGCGCAAGCTGGACAGCTGGCAGTGGCAGCGTCTGCAGCAAGATTATCATGGTTCAGGATGTACCCTGGCAGCCAGCATTGCAGCTTTGCTGGCTCATGGCAATGAACCCTGTAGTGCCGTGCAGAATGCTCAGGAGTATACCTGGCGGGCATTGGCGAATGGATATCGTCCCGGAACGGGGCAGTATCTGCCGAATCGGTTTTACTGGGCCAAAAGGTGAGCGGGCGGCCGATTAACGGCTTGTATGTTGTTACCGCTGAGGCGGATGGACAGAGCGGAGATCTTGTTGCCGGGGTGAAGCAGGCAGTCATTGGTGGGGCGCGTTTGGTTCAATATCGTGATAAATCATTTGATTCTGTACGCCGGACGCGGGATGCCTTTGCGTTGGCAAAGCTGTGCAGAATGCATGAAGTTCCCTTCCTGATCAATGACGATGTGGAACTGGCCTGTACCGTGGCTGCAGACGGAGTGCATTTAGGCGCGGATGATGCAACCTTGCAGGAAGCACGCTCACTGCTTGGTCAGGCGGCGATCATTGGCATTTCCTGTTATAACCATTTCGACCTGGCCCGGCAGGCAGAGGAGGCTGGGGCGGACTACGTTGCTTTCGGGAGTTTCTTTCCTTCATCCACCAAGCCGGATGCGGTGCCGGCCTCACTGGAACTGCTACGCTGCGCCAGAGAGTCTCTGCATATTCCGATAGTTGCGATTGGCGGGATTTCACCGGAAAATGGCGGTAAACTGATTGATGCGGGGGCGGATGCCTTGGCGGTAATTGACGGAATTTTCGGGCAACCGGATATCCTGGCAGTAGCGCAAGATTATGCCCGGATATTTTGATCAAACAGGCGGGTTGGTAACTCCAGATTTCACTTTTTCTTCTAATGACTAGCCCGCATTTCTCACCGGAGGGCAAGATGATCGTGCAAGATTTTGGATTTACAAGGAATTTTGGGAAGGAGCGGAATAACAGGGCGTATTCTCGACTGACCAAAATTTTTTGTGGATTCAGAGAACAAGCGAGGGCTTGTCATTCCGGTGAGAAATGCGGGCTGGAAACTCCTTAAGGAAATAATAATGCAGCACTCACATGAACTGTTTCAGCAGGCACAACAACATATTCCCGGTGGGGTAAACTCTCCGGTGCGGGCATTTCGCGGCGTTGGCGGCGAGCCGGTTTTCTTCAAACGAGCCGAAGGTGCGCATCTGTACTCGGAAAGCGATATGCGCTATATTGATTATGTCGGCTCGTGGGGGCCGATGATCGCCGGCCATGCCCATCCCGATGTGATTGCAGCGGTATTGGAGACGGCCCGCAACGGTCTCGGTTTTGGTGCCCCAACGGTGCTGGAAACCCGCATGGCTGATCGGGTATGCGAGCTGGTGCCCTCAATGGATCTGGTGCGCATGGTCAACTCCGGCACCGAGGCCACCATGAGCGCCATCCGTTTGGCGCGGGGGTTTACCGGGCGAGACAAGATTGTCAAGTTTGAAGGGTGTTATCACGGCCACTCCGATTCGCTGCTGGTCAAGGCGGGCTCCGGTGCGTTGACGCTAGGTATTCCCGATTCTCCAGGTGTGCCTGCGGCACTGGCCGAGCATACTCTGACCTTATCCTATAATGACATCGATGCCGTACGCGAGGCTTTTGCCCGGGTAGGTGGGCAGGTTGGCTGTATTATTGTCGAACCCGTAGCCGGAAATATGAATTGCATTCCCCCGGTTGCCGGTTTTCTCGAAGAGCTGCGCGAAGTCTGCAATCAGTATGGCAGTGTATTGATTTTTGATGAGGTGATGACCGGATTTCGTGTTGCGCTTGGTGGTGCCCAATCCTATTATGGGGTTGAGCCGGATCTGACAACACTGGGAAAGGTGATTGGTGGCGGGATGCCGGTTGGAGCATTCGGTGGAAAAAAAGAAATTATGGAACAGATTGCACCACTTGGACCCATCTATCAGGCGGGCACCTTGTCGGGTAATCCCGTGGCAATGGCCGCAGGTCTGGCCACTCTGGATATTATCAGCCAGCCCGGTTTCCATGAACAGTTGACCAGCAAGACCGGGATACTGGTCGATGGTATCTTGCAAGCGGCGGAAAGGGCCGGTATTCCCATGACAGCCAATACCATTGGTGGCATGTTTGGACTGTTTTTCACGGAAGAAGAGGTAATAACCAGCTATACCCAGGTGGTGGAGAGATGCAGCGTGGATCGTTTCAACCTCTTTTCCCACGGCATGCTGAGTGAAGGGATCTATCTGGCTCCGTCAGCTTTTGAAACAGGTTTTGTTTCCAGTGCGCATGGCAAGGATGAACTGGATGCTACGGTTGCTGCGGCAGGAAAAGTATTGGCAACCCTGTAGCCAATTTGGCATTATGGCGTTCTATAGCGGAACAGAGTGGATAGAGAGTTAAAATGAATAAAAAAATTGTTGGTGCTGTCAGTGGATTGCTGGTTGCTGTTTCCACAACAATCAGCGCTGCTGACTTCAGTTTCAGCCGTGTGATTCCCTCCTGGTTCTCATACAGCTACGCCGAGCTTGAATATGTCGATATGGATGAAGGGTTCAGTGGTTTGTCGGCGGGGGTCTCGTTTGATATCAAGCCAAACTGGAATATTATGGGGCAGTACCTGTTTTCCAATACTTCGAAATACAATATTGATCTTGATTACAGGGTGATCTCTGTTGGTGGAGGGTATCATTATCAGCTGAAAAATTTTGAAAAAAGTGATCTTATGTTCCATGCATCCTTGATGCAGGGTAAAACCGCGTGGGCAGTTCAACGTAATTTCAAAAATAACGAAGAAGATAGCGGTATTCGTCTTGGTGTCCGATTGCGTTTTGAACCGCAGCCTGATTTTGAGGTAAATGCTGATATCAGCTATAACAGCTTGTTTGATAATGACCTGACTTTTTCACCGGGCGTTGTATACAAAATTAATCCGCAGCTTGCTGTGAAAGGGAATTTTGAATTTGGTGATCTGGATATGTTGTCGATAGGTGTCAGGTATTATTTTCGATAGATACATGGGTGCTGCGCGGAATTATTAACTGGACAGTAACTATTCATCTCACCCCTGAAATCCGCCATTTCCGTGTTAAAAAATGATCATTTACTCGTGTAAACTTACATTTTTCGCCTTGAACTGACGAATTTCAGAGCCAATCTGAACAGTTACATGCTCATTTTCAACTATGCTGAATAGTTACACTGGACATTGACACAGTTATTGCTTGACATTCATCTACACCAGCGTGAGACTACCAACATGCTTGCATTTCTCAAACGACCGGTGATTATTAAACAGATGCGCGCAGCATGGCTGCGCCGCTGCTCGACACCTGCATTTTGGAGAAGGGGAATTGAATAAACACTAGATAATCCCATCAAGTTATTTACAAAGGCCGCAGGTTTTTCAAATCTGCGGCCTTTTTGTTTTTTATCAGGAGAAAAAATGTCTGTGCCCGCTGCCTATGTCGGCGTAATAATTCTATGGGCCACTACGCCACTCGCTATTAAATGGAGCGTGGACGGCAGCAGTTTCCTGTTTGGTGTTACCACACGGATGACTATCGGGGTTCTGTTGTGTCTGTTACTGGTGTGGGTGATACGAATAGAGTTTCCGTGGTGCAAGGCAGCAAGACGGACGTATCTGGTGGCGGGTCTGGGGATCTATGGCGCCATGCTTGCCGTTTATTGGGGGGCACAATATATTCCATCAGGACTTATCGCGGTCATATTTGGTCTGACTCCATTGGCTACCGGCGTCATGGCGGCGGTATGGTTGGGAGAGCAGACGCTCTCTCCCGCTAAACTTGCCGGTATGGTGCTGGGGATAGTTGGTCTGGGTATTATTTTTGATGCCGGAAAGCAATGGGAAAGCAGTTCATGGATGGGTATTTCAGCCATGTTGCTATCCGTTTTTATCCACTCTGCCAGCAGTGTCTGGGTGAAACGTCTCGGGCTTGGAACTCAGTTGCACCCGGTAGCAGTAAATGCCGGAGCACTCTCTGTTGCCGTACCATTATTTCTGCTGACCTGGGTTCTGGTAGACAGAGCTATTCCTGCAACAATAACTTTTCAGGCAGCCGCATCAATTGCCTATCTGAGCGTAGTGGGGACTGTCATCGGGTTTTCTCTCTATTACTACATACTCAAACATCTTTCTGCGGGTGTTATTGCTCTGATTACTCTGGTTACACCCGTTTTGGCGTTATTGCTCGGACAGGGCTTAAATGGTGAAACAGTGCAGGCCAAAGTGTGGTGGGGAACAGCTTCAATCCTGGCAGGTTTGCTGCTGTATCAATGGGGTAATAGTTATGCAATGCTGGCGCGAATCAACCAACGCCATCAGGACTGAATAGCTGATCGGGTTACTACTCCCTTTTCGGATAGTGAAAGGACCGTTTTGAACCTCCTCCCTTCTCTCGGGGAGGGATGGAGGCGACTTAAACGAGCAGGTGGTTCACCCTTTCCCCTGACGTTATACTTGTAAAGGCATCTATAATCTTTATCGAATAATTTCTGTTAACTATTTGCCTGTCGGTCATGAGTAAAAGAGCGGGAAAAAGCATCTGGTTAACGTTTGTTTCCGCTGAAAAACAAGCCGGATAAAATCAGGTGCTGCTGTCAACGGTCATCAAACTATAAAGTACTATTTTTGTTGGCGCAATAAATGGTACGTAATACCTGAATCAGGTCAGAGTAACCCGAATGCGCCAGCGAGTAGTAGACACAGCTTCCCCGTCGCTCAGCTGTTACCAGTCCCATTGCCCGCATTTTTGCCAGATGATGGGACAAATTTGACTGGCTGGTGCCAATGGCTTCCATCAGTTCATTAACGGTCATTGACTCCATTTGTATCCGGCACAGCACCTCTAGGCGCGTAGTATGGGCGATGGCTTTCAGCCCCTCTGCTGCCGCCTGGATATCCTTTCCCTCAATCAGGTTTGTCTGGTTTTCAGTTGCCATCATTCAAACTGTAAATATTAACATTTACTGCCGCTCTCGACACAGCCGGAAGGAATTCCCAGCTTGGCGAGAATCTGCGCCATCAGGCACCAGCGGGTAAAACCGGACTGCAGCAAGTTGGCGCCGATGAAGGCGGTAAACCACAGCCAGTTGGGTCTATCGAACAGCGGTATGCCGTTAACAGACCAGGCCAAGAACAGGGACAGCAGGATAAAGTTGCCGGCAATAATGCGAATAAGGCGTTCAATAGTCATAACATTTTCCTCTCATAAAAATCACAGAAACCCATCAGGTTTCACAGCTATCCACCGGCATTGGTTTGTTACGCTGCCAGCGGTAGTAGGCCAGCGGAATCACAAACAGTGTCAGTACGGTGGAAGCCAGGGTGCCGAAGGCCATCGAGATCCCGAGCCCACCGAATACGGGGTCGCTGATCATGATGGAGGTTCCGGCAATCACCGCCAGCGCGGTCAGCAGGATCGGTCGGGTACGCACCGCACCCGCTTCCAGCACCGCGGTCTTTACATCATGCCCCTGGGCACGATAGTCGATGATAAAATCGATCAGCAGCAACGAGTTGCGCACCACGATGCCGGCTAGGGCGATCATGCCAATCATCGAAGTGGCGGTGAACGGCTGCTGCATGATCCAGTGGCCGGGGAAGATGCCGATCATGGTGAGTGGAATCGCCCCCATCACCAGCAGCGGGGTCTGGAAGTTGGCGTAGTAAGCCACCAGCAGCAGGTAGATCAGCACCAGCGCCACGATGAATGCCGATCCCAGATCACGGAACACATCCAGGGTGAGGCGCATCTCGCCGTCCCAGAGCAGCTGGTAGTTGTAGGTATTCTCCGGCTGCACTGAAACGAACTTCAGTCCGGCGGTGGTCAGCTGCCCGGCACTGCCCAGATCCATGCCATCCAGTCGGTCGTCAAGATCCAGCAACGGATAGACTTGCGAACCTTGCATCGGTTCAGCCGAAACATAGGCCACCACATGGCCATCCTTGGTATAGACCGGCCGGGAGGCGGTTACCTCATGAATCTCCGCCAGCGATCCCAGGGAGACGGGACGCCCCTCCCGGTCACTGATGTAGATCTGGGCAAGATCGGAGAGATGCACCCGGTGCTCACGCGGCAGACGCACATGGATCTTGACCGGATGGCGTTCATTATCATCATGCACCGCGCCCAGATCGAAACCACCCAGGAAGGAGCCCATCGTCTGCATCACTCGTACCGTTGAGATGCCTGAGCGCGCCGCTCTCTCCTTGTCCACTTCTATGCGGTATTCCACCTGGTTGTCACCCAGCGAGTCGTCGATATCGACCAGATCCCAGGTCTGCTCGAACTCGCTGCGTACCTTCTGTACCAGTTCCGCCAGCTTGCCGGATTCGGGACCGTACAGCTCCGCCAGCACCGTGGCACGCACCGGCGGGCCAGGCGGATCCTCCACCAGTTTGATATTGGCCTGCGGATAAGCTTTCATCAGCGGCCGCAGTTTTTCGCGCAGCTCCAGCACAATGGCATCAGACTTGATACTGCGTTCGTGCTTGTCGGTCAGATTGACCCGAATCTCCGCCAGATGCGCACCACGGCGCAATACCGAGCCACGCAGCATGCCGTTGAAATCCACCGGCCCTGCCTGGCCGACGAAAGTCTCATAGTCAGTTACATAGGGATAAATGCGCAGCACATCCGCCACTTCACGGGCTATTCCATCAGTCATCTCCAGTGGCGTGCCTTCAGGCATGTCAATAGTGAGATTGAAGGTATTTTTGTTGCCCTTGGGCAGCATCTTCAGCTCGACCGTGCCCGGCGTCATCGGCCCTCCAATCCCGGAAGGTCGCATGAACTGCCATGCCGGCTGCCAAAGAGCGCCGATCATCATCACCAGCACTACAAAGAACAGGATCCAGCGTGGCCAGCTCTTTTCCACCAACGGCACCGCCAGGCGGTAGTAGAGCCGGTGAATCCAGTCTTTCTGTTCGGCATCTTTTTCTTCCATGGTGGGTTCGGTTATTTTGCACAGCATCCAGTGCTGCGCTATCCACGGCGTCACCATGTAGGCGATAATCAATGATGCCAGCATCGCCACCGGGGTATTGAACGGGATAGGTGCCATGTACGGCCCCATCATGCCGGTCACGAAGGCCATTGGAATGAAGGCCAGGATCACTGCAAAGGTGGCGATGATGGTGGGCTTGCCGGTCTCGTTAGTGGCCTCGATGATCACTCGCGCCTTGTCTTTCAGGCTGTGTACCCCCTTGTGCAGATGGCGGTGGATATTCTCGACCACGACGATAGCATCGTCCACCAGCAGTCCCAGCGCCAGGATAAGGGCGAACAGGGTGATCCGGTTGATGGTCTGATCCGCCAGCAGGCCGGCGGCAAACACCACGAACAGAATCAAGGGGATATTCATGGTGACGATGGCTGCTTCGCGCCAGCCGAGAAACAGCAGCAGGATGATGACTATCGAACCGATGGCGATCCCCAGATGCTCGATAAGATAATTGACGGCATCATTGGCCTGTTTACCCGAATCGCGGCTCACGGTAGTGGTGACATTGCCGGGGATGAAATCCCCCTTCAGGGTCTCCACTTTTTCCAGAATACGCTCGGCGACAAACACCGCATTGGTGCCGCGTTTTTTGGCCAGGCTGATGGAAACCGCCGGACGCTGCGGCTCCAGTCCGGCACCTTCACCATGCCCCGAGCCATAACCAATCCGGTGCAGGGAGTCCACCTCGGCCGGGCCATCATGCAGGGTAGCCACATCACGTAGAAAAATGGGGCTGCCTTCCCACTCACCAACCACCAGTGCACCGACATCTTCTACGGATTTCAGATAGCCTTGCAGCCAGACCCGGGCGACCCGGTTATCCCCCACCAGCTCACCCACCGGGCCGCCGGCATTGGCTCCCTGCAATACCTGTTGCAGACGATCCAGCGGAATACGGTAGGCTCCGAGACGCACCGGATCAATATGGATACTGATCTGCCGGTCCCGTCCGCCGATGATGCCGGTCACACTGACGCCATCGAGTGGAACCAATTGCTCCCTGACCCGTTCGGCCAGGCGTTTCAGATCCATATCATCCAGCTCTTCACTGGACAGGGTCAGTACCACAATCGGCACGTCATCCACATCCACCGGTTTCACCAGTGGCTGGCTGGCTCCCGGCGGAATACGATCCAGGTTGTGCATCAGCCGGTCATACAGCTTGACCAGGCTCTCCTCCTTGTTTTCGCCCACCTCGAACTGCACCGTGACGATGGCCAGTGAATCCTGCGCCATACCGTAGGTGTGCTCAACACCGCTCATCTCCCGCAATACTGCCTCCAGCGGGCGCACCACCTTGTTCAGTACCTCCGCCGGACTGGCTCCCTCCATGCGCACGAAGACATTGGCCGCCGGAACGTCGATCTGTGGATTCTCCTCCCGGGGGGTGATAAACAGCGCCACCATCCCGATCAGAAATATCAATACACT
This sequence comes from Gammaproteobacteria bacterium, assembly GCA_024277595.1. GTDB lineage: Bacteria > Pseudomonadota > Gammaproteobacteria > Thiohalospirales > Thiohalospiraceae > DRMK01. The sequence continues at coordinate 4,465 of JAJRUV010000121.1, read as the reverse complement.
GATCAGTGGAGTCAGTGTACTACCCATCGCCGCCTGACCAAGGCGGCCGGCAATATTGAGCTCCTTGTTCTGATTTTGCTCGTTCATGGCGCTCACTCTCCTGCCACAACCCGCATGCCACTGCGTACCACGCCTTCGGTACTGGCGATCACTTTGGCTCCGGCATTCAGCCCGGCGGTGACCTCATATTGGCCGTTGTGCTGCTGGCCCAGGCGCACCAGACGATAGTGTGCGATATTCTGCTGATCCACCACATGCACTGCAGGCAGATCACCGCGACGGAACAGCGCTTTTGCCGGCAGCATCAACACCTCCCGGGTGGCAATGGTGAAGCGCACTTTCACATAGGCGCCAGCCAGCACATTGACCCCGTCCGGCAGGGCAATCTTGACCAGAAAGTTATGTGCCACCGGATCGGCAGCGCCGACCACTTGCAGCACCTTGCCAGCAAGCTGTTTGTCGAAAGCGGGAAAACGCAGTTGCACCTCGTCGCCAGCCTGGACATGACTGATGTTGGCCTCGTCCACATAGGTGTCGACCACCAGTTGATCCGGGTTTTCCATCATCAATACCGGCGCTCCCGGAGTGGCAAGATCGCCGTTGCGCTTCAGTTTGCGCACCACGATGCCGTTACCCGGCGCCCGCACCTCGGCATAGGTGAGTTGATTACGCGCACTGCGCAGCGCTGCTTTTGCCTGCTTCACTGCACTTTGCGCCACCTTGACCCGCAACCGGGCTTTATCCAGTTGGCGTTGTGACACAGCTCCTTGTTCGAACAGGGTCTCAAAGCGCTGCTGATCTGATTCGGCATCGGCAAGATCCGCTTCGGCCTGAACCAGCGCCGCCCGGGCAGACTCCTGCCGGGCACGGGCGTCCACCGGATCGACCCGGAACAGTACCTGCCCCGCCTTGATCTGATCACCTTCGTTTACCGAGAGATCACGGATATAGCCAGACAGGCGGGAGGTTATGGTTACCCGTTGCTCGGAAACCACGGTGCCACTGCTGTCATAGAATACCGGTACTGGCTGTGGCGTAACGGCGATCACGCTGGCTTTTACCTCGTCCTGCGCTGCCGGAGCTTCGCTATGCTCGCTGTCGGTGCATCCTGTCAGGGTTACAGTCAATAAAACACCTGCGAAAAGCAACTGTTTCAGGTTCATAGAATATCCTCCAAAGACAACTGACCAGCAGCTATGCGTAAGCGCGCCTCAGCCAGAATACGTTCAAAATCGGTATGAATTCGTTGTGCCCGGGCGGCATCCAGACGAGCCTGCGCCTGCAGCAGATCCACGGTGCGCTCCAGCCCCGCCTTGTAGCGCAGCTCCATGATGCGCAGTGCCTCGGCCGCCTGCCGTTCTGCCTCGGTTTGCGCGGTAGCGCGGGAGCGCGCCTCTTCCCGTCCACGCCAGGCGCGTGCCACCTCGGCACGATAGGCTCGCTGCGCCGCTTCCAGTTGGTATTGCATCCGGCTGACCTGTGCCCTGGCACCATCCACAGCCGCCTTGTCCGTTCCCCCGGCAAACAGGTTGAGGTGAACCACACCGGCCACCAGGGTGTTATCGTTTTCCAGCGCCAATCGGGAGTCATTCCACTCCCGCTGTGCCATCAGCTGCAACGATGGATAGAAGGCGGCCTGCTTGACCCGGACTCCGGCCCGTTGAGCCTTCAGATTGGCCTGTAGCGCCAACAAATCGGGGCGGGATGCAAGCGCCCGTTGCTGAATGGCCTGCAGTTCATCGGATAGCGGAGGAATCTGCGGAACTGCTCCCAGCGTCAGTGGCTGATCCAGTTCCATGTTCAACAGTACCCGCAGCTGATCCAGCGCATCCGCCACGGCGTTTTCCGACCGGTGCAGCTGGACTTCGGCATTCAGGCGATGAACCTCTGCGGTCATCACATCACTATCCACCGTCATCCCCTGATCCCGCTGGGCGCGGCTTATTTCTGCATGCTGCCGCGCCGCCTGGAGCGCCTCCTGGCTTGCCTTCAACTGTGCCTTTGCCTCATGAACAGCGGTATAGGCGGTCAATACATCCAGCGTCAATTTCTGCTGGCTCATGCTGTAGTTCTGGGAGACTGCCTCCAGCGCGGATGCAGCCTGCCGTTTCCCGGCCCATAGTGCACCGCCCTGCCAGACCGGCCAGCTGACTCTCACTGCAGTTCTGACATTGTCGAGATCGTCCGGGGAGTTGAGCAGAGCAGGACTAAAGTCTGCCGCAGTGATCCTCTGCTGCGACAGCTTGCTGGCAAATGCCCCGAGCGGTGCATTGGTGCGTGACGCCTCCATGTCCAGATCAAGCCGTGGCAACAAACTCCCCTTTGCCACCCGCTGCTGCGCCCTGGCCGCCTGGATCTGTTCGCTGCTGGCAGCCAGGCTCGGATTGTGCTCCACCGCCATTCGCACGGCAGAGGGGAAATCAATTGTCAGCGGCCCTTGGGCAGCAATTGCCGGTACCAAGCCAAGAAAAATCAATGATATGGCCAATCGAGTCGTTAAATTACATGCAATGACAGACACCACCGTCACTCCTTATCAAGTTTCATTATTTTATGATGATATGTGCATTATTTCATATTGTCAACGTTCCAGCCAAACTGTTTTTATAGTGATTGGTGCGAGCATTTATTTATTAGTATAAACTAATAGTTCTTGCAGCTGGGGGTAGACGAATGTGACCCGTAAATAACAGCATGATCAACAGGTTGCAGGAACATGGCTATTGGCCAATAGCCCGAAACATGCATGCTAACTTTTGAATCACAGCAAAGGAGAACCGTTCCATGGCACATATCGTCATTATTGGAGCCAGCACAGGAGGTCTGCCCACAGCGTATGAAGTCCGCGAGATGCTGGGCAGCGAACACAAGGTAACCGTGGTATCCAATACCGACACCTTTCATTTTGTCCCCTCAAATCCGTGGGTTGCCGTTGGATGGCGTGACCGTGGAGATACCAGTTTCAAGCTGGAGCCTTATGTCACCGCCAAGGGGATCGATTTCACCCCCGTCGGGGTAAGCGAAATCAAACCGGATGACAACCAGCTGGTGCTGGCCGATGGTCAGGTGATGGACTACGATTGTCTGGTTATCGCAACTGGCCCCAAACTGGCATTCGACGAGATTGAGGGCACGGGACCCGAGGGCTTTACCAGCTCTATCTGCACTCTCGATCATGCCGAAAAGGCCTATGAAAAATGGCAGGCATTCGTTGAGCAACCGGGGCCGATTGTAGTGGGAGCCGTGCAGGGTGCATCTTGCTTTGGTCCCGCCTATGAGTTTGCCTTCATCATGGATGCCGATCTGCGCAAGCGGAAAATCCGTGATCAGGTACCGATGACTTTCGTCACCTCTGAACCCTACATTGGTCACCTTGGGCTGGGGGGAGTAGGCGATTCCAAAGGCATGATGGAGTCCGAGCTGCGCCAGCGCCATATCCCCTGGATCTGCAATGCCAAGGTGAGCAAAGTGGAAGATGGCATGACGTTCGTTACCGAACACAATGAACAGGGTGAACCTGTCAAGGAGCATGAGGTACCATTCAATTTCTCCATGATGCTGCCCGCTTTCAAGGGGGTGGATCCGGTGATGAATGTTGGCGAGGATCTGGTCAACCCGCGCGGTTTCGTCAAGGTGGATGACTACCAGCGCAACCCCAAATGGAACAACATCTATGCGGTTGGCGTCTGTATCGCCATTCCACCGGTGGAGGTAACTCCGGTTCCGACCGGTGCGCCCAAGACAGGCTACATGATCGAGTCAATGGCCACGGCTGTTGCCCATAACATCAAGGACGCTCTGCAGGGCAAGGAACCTTCTACCGAAGCCACCTGGAACGCCATCTGCCTGGCAGACATGGGCGACACCGGCGCTGCCTTTGTGGCGATTCCCCAGATCCCGCCCCGCAATGTGGCCTGGATGAAAAAAGGCAAGTGGGTTCATCTGGCGAAAAAAGCGTTTGAAAAATATTTCATCAACAAGATGAAAAAGGGTACCAGCGAGCCGATCTTCGAGAAATATATCCTCAAGATGCTGGGTATCGACAAGCTGAAATAACCAGGGGCAGCGTCACAAGTTCGTCAGCAATATGAACTTGTGATGCCTTTAGCCCCAATCCGGCGGGATTTTGACGCTATCCCCCCCCTGATTTTTCAAGTAGTTTGGGTATATGGTCTCCTCCCGTTTTGCAAATTTTTGCGTCCTGGATGGCAGGGGCAGGATTGCTTCCGTATATCTGGCCTGTTGATGGGGTGTTATGCCCCTGGCCTCGATGAAATGCGCGCGTATCGTCCTTATCGGCAGGGTGGTCTTGACTGACCCGGGGACTAGTACTCCGTCAAGGTGATAAATCAGGATACAGCGTTCCTGTGGTGTTTCGCAGCAAGGCGCAGTGTGCAGGCAATGGCTGTCGCCCTTGTCAAACACTGCAACGCCGCAGCGGGACACCACAGGAGCGCCCGAAGGG
>JAJRUV010000120.1 GCA_024277595.1 Gammaproteobacteria bacterium | reverse complement strand
GCTGAAAGCCTTTTACCAGCGCCTGGTCAACGCCGGAAAGCCCAGGAAGGTCGCATTGGTCGCCGCCATGCGCAAGCTGCTGACCATCATCAATGCCGTGTTCCGAAGTGCAGAACCCTACCGGGTCCTCCAGGACGAATAGGGCTTATTGAAAACACAGTTGCTGCCAGGAGTCTGTCGGGTTTGGTAATCGTAGCGAGCTGGTGGGAGATCGAGTCAAAATATTTCCGGTTTTGAGGCGAATAGTGGGGCTACTTAACGAAAAACCGGGGATATTTTGGCCGCTCTCCCATCAGCGCAGTAGATTATTCCCAAATCCGACAGACTCCCAGGCTCTTAATTCACATTCAATATGTTTATGCCCTGTTCCATATTCCCAAGGCAAGATCATTATAACTCCTTGATCAAGGGAACCAAATTGTAACTCACCGATCAGATCACCAAAGCCAGTAGCAAAGGAGGGTCTGAAAGATGAGTGATTTCATGAGTCACTTTGGCAGCATACCGGAGCCGCAGATTGAGCGCTGCCAGCGCCACGAACTGATGGATATTCTGTTTTTGTCCATCAGCACCATTCTCTGTGGAGCCGAAGGTTGGGAAGAGATAGAGGACTTTGGCCATGCCCGGCTTGATTGGTTAAGGCATTATTTTCCCTGTAAAAATGGCATTCCCCGTCATGACACCATTGCCCGGGTGTTGAGCCGGCTCGACCCGGATGCGTTACAGCGCAGTTTCATATCGTGGGTCACTGCCGCCTGTGAATGGACGGATGGCGAAGTGGTTGCCATGAATGGCAAGACGGTGCGGCGCTCGTTTCAGAAGGGAGACAGGAAAAGCGCCATTCATAGGGTCAGCGCCTAGGCTTGCCGCAATAACATGGTACTGGGACAAAGGAAGGTGGATGATAAAAGCAATGAAATCACCGCCATTCCGGCCTTGCTGGAGCTGAAAGACGGCATTGTCACCCTCGATGCCATGGGCTGCCAGCGGGAAATAGCGCAGATGAAAGATGGCTCCCATCCGGTGCTCGCTGGCCAAAACTGAGGAGTGTCATTGAGATAGAGGCCATTCGGGATGATGGCAGGCAGGTAACGACGGAAAAGCGCTACTCCATCAGCTCCCTCCCGGTTGATGCCGGAAAGGCGGCTGCGGCGGTACGCCGTCACTGGGCGGTGGAGAACGAGTTGCACTGGATACTGGGTGTTACTTACCGGGAAGATGAATCAAGAATCCGGCGCGGCAATGGCGCCGAGGTGATGAGTACCTTGCGCCGGTTAACACTCAATCTGCTCAGGCAGAACACAACCAGCAAGGCCAGCCTCAGACGAAAACACAAGATTGCCGCTCTGGATGACCAACTGCGGAGTGAGTTGATTGAGGGAATTTAAAATGCTCTTGCCCTGTCCATATTTCTGTCGTCCTTGACTCGATACCAAAGTTACTATAGCTTCCCTCTTGAATGCTTCAGGTGTCCTTTGGGTATCCACCCAAAGGATGAAACGGGAAGCCGGTGCGCAATGGTAACAACCATAACAATCCCGGCACTGCCCCCGCAACGGTAAACAAGTTACGGCAGATTACTCGGCCACTGCGTTTCGACGTGGGAAGGCGGTCTGTCAAGTCATCAACGACAACTTGTGAGTCCGGAGACCGGCCTGAAGCTATATGGTGGCGTTGCGGAGGGCGATGTTACGGCTGACAGTTCACCCCTGTTCCAGTCTGATTCCTCCTCTGCGGATGCCGTAAAGTCGCCGAATCACACGCGGGTGAATGCGCTTGAGGAACAGAAGCTTATGGTTAACTCCAGTAAAGAGCAGCGCCACTTGGTGCAACGCATTATAATCATTGGATGCGCTGTCCCCAAAGCGTTCTGTGATGCGGCAGTTACTGTCACCAGACTGGTGGCTGATATCAAGGCACAGACGCAGAAGGGTGTAGAGCTTTGAGGGCGGATTCGCTCCCGCCATCCATGGCTCCCGTGAAATTAGTGCACTCCTGCACGTTATGTCCCGCTCTGTTTATCTCCGCTCCCGCTTCCAATCAGGGAAAGACCATGGTCACCGCCGCACTGGCCCGCTATCATCGAGACCTTGGCCGTCGTGTAAGGGTTTTCAAAACCGGCCCCGATTATCTGGACCCAATGATCTTGGAGCAGGCTTCGGGAGCTCCGGTCTATCAGCTTGATCTCTGGATGGGTGATGAAAATCACTGTCGGCAATTGCTATATGAGGCAGCCAAAGAGGCGGATCTGATTCTGGTTGAAGGGGTAATGGGTCTGTTCGATGGTGAATATTCCAGTGCAGACCTGGCCACTCTGTTCGGTATTCCTGTACTCACAGTTATTGATGGCAGCTCAATGGCTCAAACCTTTGGTGCCATAGCCCATGGACTTGCTTCATTTCGCCAGGATCTTCCCTTCGCAGGGATATTCGCAAACAAGGTCTCTGGTGAGCGCCATTATGAAATGCTGGCAGAGAACCTGCCCCCTGATATCAGCGCTTCTGGGTGGTTGGCTAGACATTCCAGAATCAAGTTATCGGGAAGACATTTGGGGCTGTTACAGGCAGCCGAAATAGGCGATCTCGATACACGGATCACCCGGGCGGCTGCCAATCTCAAAGGGGTGAGCAACAATTTGCCTCCCGGTATTGCATTTACTCCACCAGCAGAATTGACTCATACGGCTCAGCTTGAAGGTGTGCGCATCGCCGTGGCCCGTGATATGGCCTTTGCCTTTCTCTACCGAGCCAATCTCGATCTGTTGCGTAGACTGGGTGCAACACTGAACTTTTTCTCGCCACTCCAGGATGCCGGGTTACCCGAGACCGATGCGCTCTATCTGCCAGGGGGTTATCCGGAGCTTCACCTGGAGCAGCTCGGCGCCAACCGGAGCATGAAGCAAGCCATTCTGGCCCATCACACAGCAGCTAAACCAATAGTCGCCGAGTGTGGCGGCATGCTCTATCTGTTTGAATCGTTAACCGATTCAGATGGCCACAGTGCCAGTATGGTGGGGCTGTTGCCCGGGAAAGCCAACATGCAGAAGAGCCTGTCTAATCTCGGCATGCACGGCATAGAACTGCCGGAAGGAACGGTTCGCGGACACACCTTTCATTATTCGAACCTGGAGAGTCCGCTGATACCCATCGCCACCAGCAAAGGGGTACGCAAAGGACGCCGTGGAGAGCCCTTCTTTCGTGAGGGCCGTGTCAGTGCTTCCTATCTACATCTCTATTTTCCATCGAACCCGATGGCTGCAGCACAACTGTTTGCACCATCAATTCCCCCACCAGTGTGAAAGGAGAACATCATGCATATAGAGGCTGGCATCGTCGAAGGCGCAAAAATACTACTCAGCCATGGGACAGCAGTCGTTTCATTGGGTTTTGCCGTAAAATTGACGGCTGACGCTATAACAAAGGACGGCCTTCTTTCTCTGACAATCAGAAGTTTGCTCTCCTCACTCCTGGTCTTCTCGTTTTTTGAAGTATTGCCTCACCATCCCATTGGTATTTCAGAAGTACATTTTATTCTGGGATCAACGCTGTTCCTGTTATTCGGCATTGCTCCTGCGGCGATTGGTCTGGCGGCAGGCCTGCTGATTCAAGGCATGCTCTTTGCGCCTTTTGATCTGCCCCAGTACGGCATAAATATCACTACCCTGCTAGTACCACTTTTTGCCATGAGTATATTGGCTAAAAAGATCATCCCTGAAAATATTGCCTATAAGGACATCAAGTACATCCAGGCCCTGAAACTCTCCACAGCTTACCAGGGCGGTATTGTGGCCTGGGTAGCCTTTTGGGCTTTCTATGGACAGGGTTTTGGTAGTGAAAATCTGGCGCAAGTGCTCTCGTTTGGCGCTGCTTATATGATTGTCATTGTTCTGGAGCCCTTGGTGGATCTGGCCGTGCTGGCCGGTGCAAAGGTACTGCATGGCCTCAAGGATACAGGCGCTGTAGACAAGCGGCTGTATGCGCCACTTTCATAAATATGAGCAAAGTATGGTTTGTTGGTGCCGGTCCAGGTGATCCGGATTTGATTACGGTAAAAGGCCGTGATCTGATCGCGCATGCCGATGCGATTCTATACGCCGGTTCACTGGTATCGAAAGCGGCTACCCGTTGGGCACTAGCGGGTTGTGAAGTGGTAGACTCAAAAGGGATGACTCTGGAGGAGATCGTCACATGGCTGATTGAAAAAGCGAACAACCATGAAACAGTGATACGGCTGCAGACGGGTGATCCTGGTCTCTATGGGGCGCTGATCGAGATGGTGCAACCCCTGGATGCCAACCATATTGAGGTGGGCGTGGTGCCCGGTGTCTCATCGGCCATGGCCTCTGCTGCAACGGCGGTGGAGAGCCTGACCCTGCCGGAGATAACCCAGACAGTCATTCTTACCCGGGTTGAGGGACGAACCCCCGTGCCACCAGGGGAGTCACTGGCCGAGCTGGCACGGCATCATGCCACCCTCTGTCTGTTCCTCTCCATCACGTTGCTGCAGAAAGTGGAGAATGACCTGCGGACTGCGGGCTGGAAGGAAGATTCACCGATCCTGGTCGTGTACAAGGCAAGCTGGCCAGACGAAGAGAAGGTGATCCGCGGCACCCTGGCTGATATCCGTGACAAATGTCGGCAGGAAAAAATCAGCAGCCAGGCGATGATTATCGCTAGTCCGGCTTTGGGCGCGCGGAATTGGTCTTCACTGAAAAAGTCCAAGCTCTATGATGCCAGTTTCAGCCACCGGTTTCGCCGTAGCATAACAACAGAATCCACGAGTTAAATGATGAGAAAGACCATCCTGTTGGTCGGGCACGGCTCTCGCAACTCTGCTGGTAACCGGGAAATCGAACTGTTTTCTGACCAGTGGCGCGAGCGACAACCTGACCTGAGTATTGAACTCTGTTTTATTGAATTTGCCGAGGTGTTACTGGATGATGGCCTGGAATGGGCCGCCCGCCATGCTGAACAGATAATTGTGGTGCCGCTGGTTTTAAGCGCTGCTGGTCATGTAAAGCAGGAGATCCCGCGCCATATTGCCAAGGCGCAAGGGAATCATCCCGGAAAAATGTTTGTCTATGCACCCCATTTAGGAGCCTGTGAGTCCATTTTTTCCATCCTGAATCGACGACTGAAACAGTCGATGGACAACCTGGATATGCCCGATCCGAGAACCACTGGTGTAATACTCCTGGGTCGTGGTTCATCAGACCGTATTGCCAATGGTGAAGTTGCCAAAATGTCTCGCTGGTTATACGAAGAGAGTGAGCACGAATTGGTGGATATCGCCTTTACCGGCGTCACTTTACCCCGGTTGGAACAGGCGGTACAGCGTCAGGTTCGTCTTGGCATGACCCAAGTAATTGTACTGCCGTATTACCTCTTCACTGGAACTCTGATTGAGCGCATTCAGCGACAAATGGGGCATGTGGCAAAACAGTATCCACAGATTCGTTTTGCCCATAGCGATTATTTTGGTTTTGAGCCGGAGATTTTTGAGCTGCTGGATCAACGATGCGGAGAAATAGCCAAGATTTCCAGTGATGATGGTCATGGGCGCCATCACCACTCTTAACAATGGAGAGACTCAGGAAACATGCGCAACAAGATTACCGAACAGCTGACCCGGGCGGGTCAGCTGATTGAGCACAACTCCTTTACTATCGTCGACAATGAAGCTGGCGACCACAACTATACTGATGAGCAGTGGCCAGTGGTAAGGAGAATGATTCACGCCAGTGCAGATTTTGAATTCAACGGCCTGACCCGGTTCCATTCGGATGCAATCCGTGCCGGTCTACAGGCCATCCTTGATGGTCGACCCATTGTTGCCGATGTGGAAATGATCTGTGTCGGACTATCGAAACCCCGGCTGAATCACTTCGGGGTCAGCAGCCATCAGTTTATTTCCGATGATGATGTTATTGCCCGGGCCAAAGCCGAAAACAGCACCCGCGCTGTTCAGGCGATGCGCAAGGCGCAACGGGAAGGCTTGCTGGAAAACGGCATAATCGCTATCGGCAACGCGCCTACCGCCCTGCTGGAGATCAAGCACCTGGTCGAAAAGGATGGGGTTCGACCCGCGCTGATAATTGGCATGCCGGTGGGGTTTGTCTCCGCTGCCGAGTCCAAAGAGGCCATCACCACCCTGGATGGAACTCCGTGGATTGTCACCCAGGGACGCAAAGGCGGATCCACACTGGTGGTCTCGGCCATTCATGCGCTTCTGGCCAAAGTGGAACAGAAACCATAGTGGCCCTCTCTTTCGAAAAAATTACCACCGTGGAACGGGAAGGGTTTTACAAAACGCTCTACCATCGCCGTGATACCCGACAGGAGTTTCTCGGTGACCCGGTGGACGAAAAGATACTGACCCGTATTCTGGATGCCGCCCACCATGCTCAAGCGTGGGCTTCATGCAGCCCTGGGACTTCATCATTGTACAGGACAGTACTATCCGGCGGCAGATCAAGGACGCTTTCGATACCGCACATCAAGAAGCCGCCAATATGTTCACCAAGGAGAGAAGAACACAGTACAAAAACTTCAAACTTGAGGGCATCATGGAGGCTCCACTGGGCATCGTCATTACCTGTGACCGACAGCGCACCGGCAGTGTGGTTATCGGTCGCACCGCTAACCCGGAAATGGATCTCTACAGTGCGGTCTGCGCCGCACAAAATCTCTGGCTCTCTGCTCGAGCAGAGAATCTTGGGGTCGGCTGGGTAAGCATTATTCACCATCAGTCACTCAAAGAGATTCTCGGAATACCAGAGCAAATCGTACCTATCGCCTATCTTTGTGTTGGGTACGTCAGCCATTTTCACGAAAAACCGGAATTGGAGAAATCGGGTTGGCTACCCCGAATACCCATTGACCGGCTGATCCATAAAAATCAGTGGTAATAATACAGAATTCAAAAAGAGTAATCCTTGAAACGCCCCATGACTGCCGCTAAAAAAAACCGAAAAAAAAGAGGTACCCGCAAAGGCTTCACCACCGGGGCCTGCTCAGCTGCTGCTGCCCGAGCCGCTGCTGTCGGATTGGTGACAGGTCAGGTTCCTGAGCAGATTGAATCTCTGTTACCCAATGGTCAGCGGGTCAGATTTGAGGTAACCGATGGCTATTGTGAAAAAGAGTCCGCTCATGCTGTAGTGGTCAAGGATGCTGGCGATGACCCGGATGTCACCAACAAGGCCCGTCTTGCTGCTGACCTTCGATGGCTTCCCGGCCAGCCCGGAATAATTCAATTGTCTGGCGGGTCAGGCGTGGGTACTGTCACTATGCCCGGCCTTGGATTAGAGCTAAATGGACCGGCCATCAACCCGGTGCCGCAGAAAAATATTCGGCAGAATATTGTTGAAGTGGCCGCCTCGCTTCTGGAAGAGAGCGGCATCGAAGCTACAATCTCTGTACCCAATGGTGAAAAAATCGCCAAGCGCACCCTGAATGCTCGGCTTGGTATTCTTGGCGGCATCTCCATCCTCGGCACCAGTGGTATCGTCCACCCCTGGTCCACCGCCGCTTTTCGTACCAGCGTGGTTCAAGCCATAGAGGTCACTGCCCGACAGGGAGAAGATACGGTGGTATTGACCACCGGTGGCCGTACCGAGAAGTTTGTCATGAGGGAACTACCAAAGCTGGCGCCAGCCTGTTTTGTTCAGATGGGGGACTTTCTAAAGCCTGCATTGGATGCCGTTGTGGTCCAGGAGATTCCTCATGTCGTTATTGGTGGCATGGTAGGGAAACTGGTCAAGATGGCCCAGGGTGAGACCATCACTCATGCCGGACGCAACCCGGTAAACACCGAGCTGGTGGCTGAAATCGCTGCCGAAGCCGGGGCCGATAAAACGCTCTGCAGAGATATCGTCCAGGCCAATACCGCCCGGTACGCGCTAGAAAAACTGACCGCCATCAGTCTCCAGACTGTCTTCCTCACAGCCCTTGCAGAGCGTGTTATCACCACCCTCACGGGCCGTTATCCAAATAAATTCACCCTTCGGATACTGGTTTGCGATTTTGAAGGCAATAAACTGGCGGAGGTTACAAGTGCCTGATTGTCACATCATCGGTGTTCTCGATAATGGCATCGACGGACTGACCCCACCTGCACTGGTTTTGATCCGCAACGCAGACCTGCTGGTTGGTAATAGTCGCACCACTGCACTCTTCGCCAGCGAGATAAAAGCCGATTGTTCAATCCGGGATCTGTCAGAGGGTTTTCGCAAAATTCCAGTCTGGATCGGCGATGCTCTCATCAAAGGACAACAAGCAGTGGTGCTGGCCACTGGCGACCCGCTCTGTCACGGGATTGCTCGCTTCCTGATCAGCAAACTGGGCCATGATCAATGCATAGTGATTCCCAATATTTCGCTGATACAACAGGCTTTTGCCCGGCTGGGCATCCCTTGGCAAGATGCCAAAATCTGCTCCATTCACGGCAAGGATGTGGGGGAGTGGCGTTCAGATGCAGGCCCCGACCACGGTCTCTACCCCCTGCTGCAACAGATCAGAAAGCAGCAACTGGTAGCCATTTTCACTGGCCCGGCAAACAGCCCGGGGCGCATTGCCAGAATGCTGGATACGGTATCGCTAGGGGATAAATACGAAATGGCCGTTGCCGAGCAGTTACTATTGCCAGGGGAGCAGGTAAATGAGTTTATTCCAGCCAGCGAACTGAAAAACCTTCAGTTTGAAGAGCCCAATATCGTTATCCTGCGCCCGCGGGACAGCCAGTCATCCCCCCTCCTTTTTGGACTGACGGATGAGAGTTATCATCAGCGAAAACCTGATCGGGGGCTCATCACCAAACGCGAGATACGAGCGGTCTCCCTGGCCCGATTGCAGCTTCGTCAGGATAGCATCGTCTGGGATATTGGCGCTGGTTCCGGTTCTGTGGGTATGGAGGCGGCCCGCCTCTGTTCCGATGGCTTTGTCTTCGCCATCGAAAAAAACAGCGCAGACGCCACTATTATTCGTCGGAATCAGCAACAGTTCCGGCTCACCAACTACCGGCTGACCGAGGGCAAGGCACCGCTGGGACTGGAGCAGTGGCCAGATCCCGATGCCATCTTCATCGGCGGCTCTGGAGGTGAGCTTGAACCGCTGATCGATATCGCACTGGATCGTCTCTCAACGGGGGGACAACTGGTGATGAACTTCATCACTCTGGAGAACATGAACCAGGCAATCAACCGGTTGAAAGCCCGAAATGCCCAATGGGAACTCTGCCAGCTCCAGGTCAACCACAATAAACCTATACTGAATATGCAACGACTTCAGCCGGAGACCCCGGTCTGGATCATCACCGCACAACGGAGTATCGAATGAATCCAATGAAAGGTAAATTATACGGCGTATCTATCGGTCCCGGTGACCCGGGAATGATTACCCGCCGCGCCTGGGAACTGCTGCAGAGCGGTGCCCACTGGACCTATCCGGTAAAGAGCGAAAAGAGTGACAGTTTTGTGCTGGATATCGTGCGCCGCTCTGAACTTCCCCTGCCGGAAAACCACACTGCGCTGATCTTCCCCATGACTCACGACAAGGAGAAGCTGGCCCGCTATTGGCTCAGGGCTGCGGAGGCGGTGATTGAGATAGTTCAACAAAGAGAAGATGTGCTCTTTCTGGTTGAGGGGGATGCCTCCAGCTACTCGACTTTCGGTCACCTGGCAAGAACCATCACCGCCCTCGACAGTGAGATCGAGATCGTGACCATCGCCGGTGTCTCCTCCTTTAACCTCGCTGCTGCCAACCTGAAAATGTCTCTGGCAGAGACTGATGACGCACTGGCTATTATTCCCGCCAGTTACGGGGTGAAAATGTTCGATCGGCTACTGACCGAGTTCGACACTCTGGTGCTGCTCAAGGTCAATCCGATACTCGATCAACTGCTGGATTTGCTGGAAGAACACAAGTTGCTGGCGGAGAGCGCCTTTATCGAACGTGCCGGCACACCGGAGGAGCGCACCGTCCACGATCTTGCCCGGCTACGAGGAGAGAAGGTCGGCTATCTTTCTTTGTTGATCGTCCGCAACCACCACCGGGTACGCGGTCCAAGGATTCGGGGTTGTAGAAAAGCAACGATTCAGCATAGCTGAATCGTTACGAAAAAATACAGATTGAGACAGCCTAATGCAAACAGCACAGAAAATTGCCCTGGTTGCTATTACGCGGCATGGAGCGCGTCATCTGGCCCGGCTGGGACTTGCACTACCCGATGCCGACCTGTTCGTCAGTGCGAAATTTTCTACTGAACTGGGGACGCTTCCCAACACCGTCACGGCATTGCCCCCCCCCTTTCGAGGGGCTATCGGTGAACTGTTCACCCATTACGATCAGCTGGTACTGCTCTTTTCTATCGGTGCTGCGGTACGCCTGATTGCGCCTCACCTGCGTTCAAAGGAAGATGATCCCGGCGTATCAGTCATCGATGATGCAGGGCGTTTTGTAATACCCATCCTTTCGGGACATCAAGGGGGAGCCAACGCCTTTGCCAAACAGATAGCAGAAATACTCAATGCCCAACCTGTGATCACCACTGCATCAGAGTCCCTGGGAACCCTGCCTGTGGATATTCTGGGCCGGGAACTGGGATGGAAGACCGATGCTCCTAAAGAGAACCTGGTCAAGGTGGCCGCTGATGTAGTCAACGGTGAACCCATCGCATTCATACAGGAGTGTGGCTCAACACAATGGTGGAACAAACCTGTTCCTCTTCCCGCTAATATCCACTGCTTCTATCGTTTTGAGGAAGTTGTTCTCGAGCAGTTCAAGTCTCTACTGTGGGTGACCCAACAGGAAGTACCACAGTCCCTGCGTGCCCAACTGGCGGGTCGCCTGGTGATCTATCGTCCTCCCTGCATGGTCGTGCTGGGAATTGGTTGTGACCGGAATACGGGGCTAAAAACCATAGAGACAGCCCTGAACCAGGCTCTGCGTCTGGCCGGTCTTGACCTGCAACAGGTCAGTGCTATCGCCACTATCAACGACAAGGCCGATGAACCTGGTCTGTTGGCTCTGGCGGGAAAACAGAACTGGCCTCTACATTTCTTCACTGCAGACGAACTCTCTCAGGTGGAAGTCCCGAATCCCTCGGAGACCGTTTTTAAATATATGGGTACCCCCTCGGTAGGTGAAGCGGCAGCCCTGCTGCTGGCAGACACAACTAAAGATAACCTGATTGTAGAGAAGCACAAATATCGCGGATCGGATAACCGCAACGCCACCATCTCCATTGCCACTATCGATAGCGACTAGGATTTTATGCAAAAAACTCACGGAAAAATATTGTTGGTGGGGTTTGGTCCCGGCGCTGCCGAGCACATGACCCTGCGTGCCCGCGCTGCCATTGAAGAGTCGGATGTGGTCATCGGCTACTCCACCTATATCAATCTGGTGAATGAACTGCTGGATGGCAAAGAAGTGATCCGAAAAGGGATGACTGAAGAGATCGATCGCTGCATCGAAACCTGGGAACAGGCAAGGCAGGGGAAAACCGTTGCCCTGATCTCGTCCGGTGATATTGGCATTTATGGTATGGCTGGTCCCACCTATGAAACGCTGCTACAGTCCGGCTGGACGCCCGACAGCGGGATTCAGGTCGAGGTCATCCCTGGCGCCACCGCTCTCAACGCTTGCGCATCACTGGTTGGTGCTCCGCTGACCCACGATTTCTGTGCTATCTCCCTGTCTGACCTGCTTACTCCCTGGCCTCAGATTGCCCGGCGGCTGGAGGCTGCGGCGCGGGGCAATTTTGTTGTCGCTCTCTATAACCCCAAGAGTGGACGCCGCACCGGACAGATTGTCGAAGCTCAGCATATCCTGTTGCAGTATAGAGATCCCGCCACCCCGGTAGCCGTGGTTAAATCGGCCTATCGCAAACGGCAGAATATCCAGCGGGTCAGGTTGGATGAGATGTCACAGTGCGAGATCGGCATGCTCTCTACCGTTCTGATAGGCAACAGCGATAGCTACTGGCAGTCAGAGCTGATGATCACTCCAAGGGGGTATCACAATAAATATCAGGAACTGACTGGCGAACTCCACGCGGGTGAGCAGGCCGGTCGTTCACTGAGTCTCGGACTGGAAGGTTGGCCCATAGCCCTGAAAGCGTTCTTTGGTGCAAATTCCGAAGCAGGCCTGCAGACAGCGGCCAATCGTTTAGACGTACCCCTGGGAGCCATCTTAGCTGCATTGGCAAGCAATAGCGCGGAGAGCGGATTTCAGGTCAGAGCCACCGACAGAACCCAACTACCAACCCTGCTTGAGCAGTGCAAAGACTGGGGGAAACTGAGTATTGCTCTGAGTTGCCAAAGCGCCCTTAGTGCCCATATCTCACTGGATGGAGCAGCACTGCAGGTCAATTCAGAGCAGCTTGGTGTTGACTCGGGTAGTGGCGTTTTTCAGTTAGATCTCTCGGCAGTGAACACTGCCTGGTTCGTTTCTCAAAGCAGGCTGCGACAGAGCATCTATCTACTCGACTACCATGAAAACAGTTTGCTGCAACTTTCCCGGGAGTCGGCTGACTTCAACTCGGCATAGGGGTAACCATGAAAATTCACTGGCTTAACGGATGTCCCAAAACCGGGATGTCTTGGTTCTTGTGGCGGAGTTACGGCAGTCGGCAAGTTAAGACGGTCAGTTAAATCATACCGATTTCGTGGGGATCGGTCAGTCCCCGTCCCCCCCCCAGATCGCCAGGGGGTTTTTTCTCGGAACCAGCAGGGCTGCGATTTCAGCCAAAGCTTTCTCTTTGCGTTTGAGATCGCGCTCCAACTCCTTGGTTCGCTTCTCATCCGCTTGGCGACTCGCCTTTAACAGGCTGTTGAAAAAGCCTCAGGCGAGTGCGAGACAAGGCGGAATCCGGCGAAAAAGCGCAGTTTACACGGAGTAAATGAGCATTTTGAGCCGGATTCCAATGCCGGATCGCCGCATGAGGGTTTTTCAACAGCCTGTTAAGCGCTTGTTCTGATGGCTATCCCGGTCATTTGCCTGTTCGCACGCCTTCCGCCACTCACCGATCTGTTCAGAATACAGGCCGCGCTCACGGCAGTAGGCAGAAAGCTCAGCTTCATTCATCGATGCGGTCTCAACAACCGCAGCAAACTTGTCTGCGGCACACCATCCGGTGGGGGTGCTATCACCATCCGGCATCAGGCGACCTTCTGCCCGAGCCGCTTTCCACCAATGATACAGCGTGCCTTCGCAGATTCTTTCCTCTTTTGCGATCGCCGGTACCGGCTTGTTGTTCGGGGGGAAGCATCTTCTTCAATACCGCTTCCTTACGCTCTCTCGGGTAACCCATTTGATCCGCTCTCTGCCCACTCCCATATATTATCCTGATGTAACTATTCAGCATAGTTACAAAAAATGAAAAACCTCATAACGAAAAATACCTGGCTAATTGCCCTGCGATGCAAGTTTCATGACTGGTTGCCTTTATAAAAAACACCTGTTTAGCAGACACTCGCCAGAAAGATCAAAACAGCTACCTCCGTCATCTCAACCAGCGCTCCCGCCACATCACCCGTCGTTCCGCCCAGGCGGCGCATCATCACTATTCGCAGCAGCAGAAACAGCGATACCATTACCACCAACGCCCCTGGAACGCTGCCACCCGCTACCAACAACAGGACGATAAAGACGGCGGCGCCAATCAGCAGAATCAATCCACGGGGCGGACGGGCAGCAAGGGCGCTGCCCAAACCCTGTTCGCGAACATAAGGTGTGGTGGAGAACAGCAGTGGCAGGGCCATCCGCCCCAGCGCGGGTGCCAGCAACAACAGCACAACATTTCCGGTTTCGAGCAGTGTAAAAAGCGCGCTGAATTTAACCAGCAGCACTAGCACCACAGTAACCACCCCGGCCGGGCCACAACGGGGATCTTTCATGATTGTCAGCGTCCGGTCACGATCACCCAGACCACCGACCCAGGCATCGGCGCTGTCCGCCAGGCCATCCAGATGCAGCGCTCCGCTGAGCACCACCCAGAGGGTCAATAGCAGGGCAGCGCTCAACAGCGGCGGAGAGTCATGCAGCAACAGGGCAGAGAGCATCAGCAGCACGCCAATGAGAAGACCCACCACAGGATACCAGGCCAGTGAACGGCTGGTATCCTGTGGGTGCAGCTCTCCGTCCATCCGCACCGGCAGGCAGGTCAGGAATTGCAGGGCGACAAGAAAGGCCCGCATCACAGTTGTTCGGAAACAGACGCTTCCGCGAAAGTAGCCATCTCATTGTGCAGGGTACAAGCCAATCGCAGCAGGGGAACGGCCGCTGCAGCACCACTGCCCTCCCCCAGCCGCATCCCCAGATCCAGCAACGGCCAGGCCTCCAGCGCATCCAGCACCTGGCGATGGCCGGGTTCGGCAGATCTGTGGGCAAACAGCAGCCACGATCTGATTCCGGGAGAGTGTTGAACCGCGGTCAGTGCCGCCACCGAGCTGATGAAACCATCCACCAGCACCGGCACTCCCGCTTGGGCGGCGGCGATAAAAGCGCCCGCCAGCGCGGCAATCTCGAAGCCACCCAGACAGCGCAGGGCCTCCAGAGGTGAGTCGATATCCGGCCGGTGCCGATCGAGTGCTCGCTGGATGACCGCCCTCTTGTGCTCGACACCGGCGGAATCCAGTCCCGTGCCGGGACCGGCAAGCTGCTCCGGGGTGGCGGCGAGCAGCACACAGGCCAGAGCGCTGGCGGCGGTGGTGTTGGCAATACCCATTTCGCCAGCGATGAACAGATCCGCCCCGGCAATCCGTGCCTGCTCAAGCGCATGCCGACCCGCATTCAACGCCTCTGCCAACTGCCGCTGCGTCATCGCCGCCTCACGGGTGAAGTTGGCGGTGCCGGGCCCGAGAGCATGGTCCGTTACTCCCGCCAGCGTGCCAGTATCATGGGCCGTGCCCAGATTGACCACATCCAGTCCAGCGCCGATGGCTCGCGCCATGACGCTGATTGCCGCCCCGCCGCGGGAAAAATTCTTCACCATCTCGGCGGTAACCGCTTGGGGAAAGGCCGACACACACTCCTCCGCCACACCATGATCAGCGGCAAACACGGTAATTTTTACCTTTCTGATGCGCGGCTTCGCGCGGCCCTGAAGTGAAGCAAGCAGAATGGCGATCGCTTCCAGGCGACCCAGTGCTCCCGGCGGCTTGGTCAACTGGTTCTGCCGGTTTTCGGCCGCCTGGCGGGCCGATTCGTCGGGGATTCCGGCCGGTTTACTCAGCCATTCGATGGCAGCTCTGTCACTCATCCACAGGTTCTCCTTTCAATACATGAGGCAGGCCCGCCACGGTCAGAATCACCCGGTCGCAACAACGGGCCAGCGTCTGATGCAGGCTGCCTGCTTCGTCACAGTAGCGACGACTGAGCTCACCCGGCGGGATAACGCCCATGTTGGTTTCGTTGCTGACCAATATAATCTCTCCCGGTAACAGCGGCAGTCGGTCGAGCAGCGCCTTGCGCTCGGTATCGAGCAGGGTCGTATTTTCAGCCAGCAACAGATTGGTCAGCCACAGGGTCAGGCAATCGACCAGCAGGCAGCGCCCGGGGGCGGCGTGCCGCTCAAGCACAGAGGCCAGTTGGAGTGGCTCTTCCACCAGTTTCCAGTGAGCGGGACGATGGGCGCAATGGGCGGCGATTCGCGCCTGCATCACCTCATCCTGCGCCGTTGCCGTGGCGATATAGGTGACTGGCAGGCCGCTCCTGATGGCCAGCCGCTCGGCCAGGCGGCTCTTGCCAGAGCGGACACCACCGAGGATCAAGTTCTTCATGCCGGTCTCCCGTTCCCTTCGAGCAATCTGAGCAGCAGCCTGGTATCGAGATGCTCTTCCACTGCATCAGCCAACCGCTCGATGGCCGCTTCCCGCTGCTGTTGATAATCCATGATCGATACATCAGTCAATCCACTCCACTCCAGCAGCGCGGTGCAGGCGGCGGAGGACTCAAACAGGCCGTGCAGGTAGGTGCCCAGAATCAATCCATCTTTGCTGATAGCCCCATCCGTACACCCGTTCAGCCGAATAGCCGGGCTATCCAGTGCATTGCCACGGGTGACACCGGCATGGATCTCGTAACCGGTGACCGGAGCATCATCAATCATCAGTCGGCCGCTCACATTGCGCAGCTGCTTTTCCGGCTCCAGGGTGGTTTCAAGCTCCAGCAGCCCCAGTCCCGCGCTGCTTCCGGACTCCCCTTCGATACCGGCCGGGTCGTGGATCTGCTCGCCCAGCATCTGGAAGCCACCGCAGATCCCGATCAGCTTGCCACCGTAACGCAGGTGACGCTGAACTGCCACCTCCCACCCCTGCTGGCGGAGCCATGCCAGATCGCTGTGCATGCTCTTGGAACCCGGCAGGATGATGAGATCGGCCGGCGGGATCTGTTCCTGTGGGCCAACAAATTTCAGTTCTGCCTGCGGATGCAGGCGCAGCGGATCAAAATCGGTATGGTTACTGATATGGGGCAGTGCTGGAACCACGATCCGGATGCGGGGTATATCTTCCTGATAAACCGTCTCACACTCCCGGGGCAGCGCATCCTCCGCCTCAAGATGAAGGCCGTGCAGGTAAGGCAACGTTCCCAGAACCGGCTTGCCAGTGTACTCCTCCAGCCACTCCAGCCCGGGCTGCAACAAGGCGATGTCACCCCGAAAACGGTTGATGACAAAACCCGCAATGCGCTCCCGTTCGCTGTCACTCAACAGCGCCAGCGTGCCGACCAGATGGGCAAAAACACCGCCACGATCGATATCGGCCACCAGCAGCACCGGGCAGTCCACCGCCTCGGCGAACCCCATGTTGGCAATATCGTTGGCGCGCAGATTGATTTCAGCCGGGGAACCCGCGCCCTCCACGACCACCAC
This sequence comes from Gammaproteobacteria bacterium, assembly GCA_024277595.1. Lineage (GTDB taxonomy): Bacteria > Pseudomonadota > Gammaproteobacteria > Thiohalospirales > Thiohalospiraceae > DRMK01. Next base: position 5,613 of record JAJRUV010000120.1, on the reverse strand, counting down.
ATCGAAATACCCGTCGAGGCGCCGCCAGGACGCCAGCACCGCATCACGGGCGGTGCGCTTGTAATCGTGATAACGGCCGGCATCCATGTTACCGATGGCCCGGCCATGAATGATCACCTGGGTGCCGGTATCGCTGTTGGGCTTGAGCAGTACCGGATTCATGTCAGTAACCGGAACCAGATGACAGGCCTGCGCCTGTACCGCCTGGGCGCGGCCGATCTCTCCGCCGTCCGAAGTGACCGCGCTGTTCAGCGCCATATTCTGCGGCTTGAACGGCACTACGTTAATCTGTTGCCGATGGAGCCAGCGGCAGATTGCCGTAACCAGCAGACTCTTGCCTGCATCCGAGGTGGTTCCCTGCACCATCAATGTGCTCATGATTTGAGCTTGCCCAACGCAGCATCGAGACGCTGCCACTCTGCTTCGGTTGCCGGCAAACCAAACCGCACGCCGGCCGGATGATCGAACCGGCGGATCAAGATCCCGCTGGCGGCCATCTGTTCATGCAGCCGTCCGGCGCGGGAGCTGTAATGCCACTGAAACAGAGAACAACCACCATCCGGTGCAATACCATGACGAACCAGCAGCGCCCGCAGCAGCGCCCCCTGTTCGGCAAGCCGGTTACGCATGGCGGCCTGCCAGCCATTGTCCCGGAGTGCGGCGCGGGCAATCCAGCGAGCCGGGCCGCTCACCGCCCAGGGTCCGAGCAGAATCTCCAGCCGGGAGAGTAACCCCGGTTCTGCACAGACGAAGCCGACACGCGCACCGGCCAGACCAAAAAACTTGCCCAGTGATCGCAGCACCACAAGGCCATACCGGGCGCTGCAGGGTGCGAGAGAGTGCTCGGGGGAAAGATCGATAAACGCTTCGTCCAGCACCATCCAGCCGCCCCGTACCGCCAGATTCCGATGCCATTCCCGCAGTTGCTCTGCCGGAAAACTGCTGCCAGTGGGGTTGTTGGGATTCACCACCACCATCACATCAAGATGATCAATATGGGTGGAAATATCATCTACCGCAACCGGTATCACAATATGCCCGGCACGCAGCCAGGCCTGGGCATGTTCACTGTAGCCGGGAGTGAGCACCCCCACCCGGCAGGCGGCCCGCAGCCACGGCAATGCCTGGATCGCTGCCTGGGAACCGGCAACCGGCAATAGATACTCCGCGCCGTAATACTCCCTGGCGGCTTGTTCCAACCCATCATTCTGTTCAGGCAATCGCTGCCAGACGGTAGCCGGAGGCGGCTGAACAGGCCAGCCGTGGGGATTGATGCCGGTAGAAAGATCGAGCCAGTCAGCGATCGGTATCCCACAGCGGGCAGCCGCCTCGCGCAGTCGACCGCCGTGAGGCAACAAGTTCCCCTGCCCGCCGTTACCGGATCTATCCAGCAAACCATGCCCCCGCAAAAAGAACCAACAACCAGATCAGCAACGCCCTGTTCACCAGGCGTAAACCGCGCATAATCCCGTTCACATCGGGTTCACATCCCTCGCCCAGTGCCGGGCGCTGCCGCTCGATGCCATGATAGCGAGCGGTACCACCAAGCAATATCCCGAGGCTGCCCGCTCCCGCTGCCATCACCGGCCCCGCATTCGGGCTTTCCCATGCACCGCCCTGTTCACGCCAGCAACGCAGCGCCAGCAGAAACCGGCCTGCCAATGCGTAGCTGAGCGCGGTCAACCGTGCCGGGATGAAATTCAACAGATCATCCAGCCGGGCCGCTGCCCAGCCAAAACGGTAGTAGCGCTCATTCCGGTAACCCCACATGGCATCGAGCGTATTGGTCAGGCGATAGAGCAGGACACCGGGCGCACCGGCCACCACGAACCAGAAGATCGCGCCAAAAACGGCATCATTGCCATTCTCCAGCACCGATTCCAGTGCTGCCGCGGCCACGCCCCGGCGATCCAGCACCGCTATATCCCGGCTGACCATCAGGCCAAGCCGTTGGCGTGCTGCTTCCAGATCACCCGTTACCAGGGCACGCTCCACCTGTCTGGCATGCGAACCGAGGCTGTTCCAGCCGATGGCGAGATAGAGCAACAAGACATCAATAACGCCTCCCCACGACAATGCACTGGCCAACACGGAAAGCAGTACAAAAGGGACAAGCAGGATCAGCAGCGCCATAAAACCAGCGAGCTGCGAATCGGAATAGAGACGCTGCTCAAGCATCTGAACCAACCGGCCAAAACCAACCAGCGGATGAAACCTGCATGGTTCACCCAGCAGGCGATCAAGTATCACCGCCGTGAACACGAACAGCACCGTTGTCAGATCCACCGTTTCTTTCGTGGCCTAATCTTGGCACCAAGCACGCAAGCAGTGATTTCTCCTATCCTGCGGCTGGCACGACAGTAACCCGTACGGCAACCGGAGACAGCATACTGAGAGGACGGAAAAAACCGGGAATTATCCGTGTGCATTCACAGATCGATTCCTTTCTGCGCGCCTGTCCCGGCCCGGAATGCATGCTTGATGTCCCGCAGTTCGGTCACCGTATCGGCCGCATTGCACAATGCTTCCGGGGCACCCCGGCCGGTAACGATGACATGCTGCATCGGCGGACGGGTTTTCAGATCAGCTAACACCTTGTCAACCTCCAGCCAGCCATACTTGAGTGGATAGGTAAATTCATCGAGTACGATCAAGTCAAGAGAAGGATCTTTCAACATCTGCCGCGCTACAGCCCAACCTCGTTGGGCCATTTCCGTATCGCGTTCGAGATTTTGTGTCTCCCAGGTGAAACCCTCCCCCAGAGTGTGCCAAATCACACCAGGCTGACGGCGAAAAAACAGCTCTTCGCCAGTGTCTGAACGACTTTTGATGAACTGTGCCACGCCAACCTGCATGCAGTGGCCAAGAGCCCGCACCACCATACCAAACGCTGATGTCGACTTGCCCTTCCCGTTGCCAGTAAGCACCAGCAGCAGGCCCTGTTGGCGGCCAGCCCGGGAAACGGCACTGTCGACCACTGTTTTTTTGCGCTGCATCCGTTGCTGGTAGCGCTTCTCCTGCTCACTGTTATCCATAAATTCCACTCTTTCCAAATCCCTGTCATCTGCATGAGGCGAATTCAGGGTTGGTAACGCACTGTTGCAAACAGACTGCGCTTCGGCTGATTGTAGAACGCCGCCGTTTCATACGCTTCGTCGAACAGGTTTTCGATCCGCGCCTGCAGCAACCAAACATCACTAATCCTGTATTCAAACCGCAGATCGAGGGTAGTATAGCCATCGATCCTGCGGATGTTGGCCAGATCATCGTAACGCCGCCCCTCTACCAACAAGGTTCCGCCAATACTGGATCGCCCAAACGAACGATCGACATCGAGGCGCAACGACTGTTCAGCACGCCGCGCTAAAATGTTCCCTTCCTCGTCTCCTTCCGACAGGTTCTCCGGCTCGAGGAAGGTAAGGTTGGTGACAAACATCCAGTCACTGACTCTTGCTGACAAACCGAACTCAATCCCCCGAATACGCGTCTCTTCAACGTTATCAGAGGAAAAAACAGCTGCATCATACGCAATCAGCTCGTCGACATGGCTCTCATAGACATTGAGTGACCAGTCTACCCCTCCCCTTTCTCCCCCAAGCCCCAACTCAAAGCTGCGCGACTGCTCCGGTTTCAGATCCGGATTTCCACCAGGATAGTACAATTCATTGAAAGTGGGGGCCTTGAAGGCAGTGCCATAAGAGGCAGTGAGCCACAGATCTCCTGTCAGCGGGTAACCCCAGGCCAAACCGCCGGTGGTGCGTTTATCGAACTGCTCATTGTCGTCCTCGCGCAGACTGACCTGGAGTTTGTGTGCGCCAACCATCCCCTGGTACTGGAAAAACAGCCCTTTGTTATTCCGGGATGTAATGGCGTATGCCGTCGTGCTGTCGATCCGATCATCCTGGTAGTCAGCACCCAGCGTGAGCAGGTGATCTTTTGCAACAGCAATATCATTTTGCAGGGAGACCGTATCGCGCTCGGTTTCGAAGCGGCTATCAAAGAAACCTTCCTTGAAATTTCTGGAATCATCCAGACTCCAGCCAGCGTTCAGGGTCACCTGCCAAATCGGCACTGGAGAGTAGCGGAAACTCGCACCAAGGACTTTTTGCACTGCTTCAGCTTGATTGCTGGAGCTGCCATCATAATCTGTATCGCTATCGATATGCAGCGCATGAGCATCGATTTCAAAGCCGTTTTCAAACCGGTAACCGGCACGCAGGGAACCGGACAGAGTGTTGTAGCCATCCTTGTCGGGTTCCGTTGTAAAACAACCGGCGACACCCGGTTTCCCGTTACAGGAATTGAAACCATCCGTATTGGCGAAGCTCGCATTCGCGCTGAACCAGCCCTGATCGCCTCCATCCGATACGGCAATAGAAGCATTAGAGCTGTTGTAACTGCCAGCACCGATGCTGAAAGAGGACTTGGGAGCACCGCCTCCCTTGCGGGTAAATATCTGGATAACACCACCAATCGCCTCGGATCCATACAGGCTGGAGCGCGGCCCGCGCACGATCTCGATACGCTCCACCTGATCGACAGGAATATGCTGAAATGCAGTCGTACCCGATGTTGCGGAACCCACTTTTACACCATCGATGAGCACCAACACATGATCTGCCTCGGTTCCACGAAGAAACAGCGAGGTATTTTTTCCCGAACCACCGTTATTGGCGATACTGATACCGGGAACACCGCGCAACAGATCCTGGACAGAGTACGCCTGCAGCCGCTCGATATCATTACGCGTTACAATAGTCACCGATGTGAGCGCCTCATCTGCCGTTTCGGCAGTACGGCTCGCCGTAACAACCATCGGCTCAAACTCACCAACGGCAACAAAATTCGAGTCGGCAGCAAATGCCGCGTGAGAACCCGGCAACATCACAATTGCCGACAAGAGAAACGGTTTATTCATTGCTTTCAGTTTCCTCCAGCGCACTCCCCGTACGCAAATGAGTGATAGAAAAGCACACACGGAGGAAACAGAAAAACAGGCAAGAGCGAAAATGAATCACTGTTGCGACATCGCCCTCCGCAATGCCAGATAATTGCGTCAGGCCGGTATCCGGACTCGCGAGTGGTATTCAACCTGGCTGATCGCCTTCCCACGCCAAAACGCAGTGGCCGCATGACCTGCCGTAACTCGCTTACCGTTGCGGGGGCAGTACCGGGATTACCCTGGTTATCGACCAGAATGCACCGGCTTCCCGTTTAATTCCTCGAACAAACGTTCCTGGAACACCTGAAGCAAGCTGGTGATTGTAAGGAGATCTACATGGCATATCAAGAAATCACATCCCGACATCAGGGCAAGATCATTATAACTTCTTGGTTAAGGAAACCAAATCCAATAGTACTTTTTCTACCAACAATCAGCCCGTAAGATTTTATTAGTACCTCGTTATGCCAACCAGTTAAACCAGCAGAACTAAAAACAGGTATCTCTCCAAGTATCTTTTTTCTCTAGGAATCTGTCGGGTTTAGCCACCCGGCAGAGTGATACTCTGCGCCATTTCGGACCTCAAAACAGAATTCCTGGCAAAGCAAAACACGAGGCACACTGAAATGCAGGCCTTTTCTCAGGGTGTATTTTCCCTTATTCATCCTGTT
>JAJRUV010000119.1 GCA_024277595.1 Gammaproteobacteria bacterium | reverse complement strand
AGCATAGTATTTTTCTTCCCCGCCCGGCTCAGAGATGATTGCTCTGGCCATCGCTTTGTCCGTTGCAGCAAAGACACCCCGAAGCACCAGCCGCAACCGGGTGTCCGGCGCATCTTCTGTAACCGCAGTGGTTGTTTTCTCGTTTACCGCAACGGTTCCAAACAGATGTAAACTGGCCAGATTTACGGCTGCCGATGGTTTTGCAGCGCTGACCGCATCACGGGAAATCCGCGGCTGCAACAGACTATCATTTCCATCCATACTCTGGACAGGAAACAGCAACCAGGTCAGTTGAGCCAGACTATAGACCAGCATCAACACGAACAACACCGTCACCCAAACGATAAGGTGCGTTAACCGCTGCTGAAAAAAGGGAATAATCGTTTTATCCAGATAGGTCTTTGTCATGCCTGTCGTTCATCGACATCCGGGAAAGCGCGTATTATACGCGAACGTTATATGGTATTACATTTCACTAACCAGCGGATCAAAATCCGTCACATTAACCAGTTTCGGGTTACAATAACATTCCACAGTCTAAGGATATTTCACCATGCAGCACTATATCCCGGATATCAGTCTGTTAAAACAACGCATCATTCTTGTTACAGGAGCCGGTGATGGTATTGGCGCCACGGCAGCAAAAACATTTTCCCAATACGGTGCAACCGTCATTTTATTGGGACGCACCATTCGCAAGCTTGAAGCGGTTTACGATGCTATCGAGCAAACAGGCGCACCGCAGCCTGCTATCTATCCGATGAACCTGGAAGGCGCCAGCCCCAAGGACTACAGTGATCTGGCCGAAACCGTGGATCGGGAGTTTGGCCGCCTGGATGGCCTGTTGCACAACGCTGCCATTTTGGGAACACTGACACCCTTGGGAATGTACGACTTGGAGCTGTGGACCAAGGTAATGCAGGTCAACCTGAACGCCCCCTACCTGTTGACGCGGGCCTGCCTGCCATTGCTGCAAAAATCGGATGATGCCTCTGTGCTGTTTACCTCATCGGCAGTAGGCCACCAGGGAAGAGCCTACTGGGGTGCTTACGGCATATCCAAGGCGGCGGCGGAGAACATGATGCAGATCTTTGCTGATGAACTGGAGCAAAATACTCCAATCCGGGTCAACAGCATCGATCCCGGAGCAATTCGCACCCGAATGCGCGCCCGCGCCTATCCCGGGGAAGATCCCAACATCAACCCCGCCCCGGATAAAATAATGAACAGGTACCTTTATCTGATGGGAGCCGACAGCAAGGGAGAAACGGGCAAGAGCTTCAAGGCCCAGGAACAAACCTGAGTTTCCGGCTATCCCCCGATAGTGGACATGTTGCGGAATCGAACAACATCCTTTTTCTCGCCAAACTCATGACGTTCAGGCTTTCTCGCAATACCGGCGACAATCGCCCGAGTCAGTTCCGCGTCCGACCATCCCTGGCGCAAACCGGCCCCCAGCGATACGGTATCCTCCTGACCCAGACAGAGTACCAGGTCACCTTTGGCCGTAAGACGTACGCGATTGCAGCCCTCGCAAAAATGGCGTGACATCGCACTAATCACACCAATCCGCACCGGTCCGCCGCCAATCTGATAATAGCTGGCAGGGCCAGCTCCTTTCGCTCCCTTGACTGCAACAAGTTCTTCCCCACACTTTTTGCGCACCCGCTCCAGCACCTTGTTTGCCGGATAGTAATGTGAAGCCGTGCCATCCCGACCGGCTGTTCCAATCGGCATGGTTTCAATAAAACGCAAATCCGCACCGCGCTCAACAGCAAAATCCAGCATTGACTCTATCTCATGCTCATTGATACCCTTCATAATCACCATGTTGAGCTTCACTGGCTGCATTCCTGCCGCCAGAGCCGCATCGATCCCGCGCAGCACCACGGCAAGATCCCCCCCTCGGGTAATTTCGGTAAAAGTATCAGGATCCAGTGTATCCAGCGAGATATTGACCCGGCTCACGCCTGCCTCGCGTAGCAACGGGGCGTGTTGCTCCAGCAAGTGGGCGTTGGTTGACAGGGAAAGATCACGGATACCGGGCAACGCAGCTACCTGGCGAGCCAGCTCCGCCATGTCACGCCGCATCAGCGGCTCTCCCCCGGTAAACCTTATCTTGCTGACCCCCAGCCCGGAGAACAGGCTTATCAAACGCGTTAACTCTTCATAGCCAAGAAAATCAGAACGCGCCGCCATCGCTGCCCCTTCCGACGGGATACAGTAAAAGCAGCGATAGTTACAACGATCGGTAACCGAAACTCGCAGGTAATCAATACGGCGGCCAAAGGAATCAATCAGACTTTGCATGAGAACTCCATCGCATCTGGATGAACCAGATACTACACTAAAAATCATAAATCTGAAGAAAATACCCCTTCAGGGGTAGAATGATTCTACTTTGAGGGCATTAAATTGAGCGCCTCCATTCCCCTGCTTGGTTGCTGCACCAGTACTGAACCATTCCACATGTTTATGCCCGGCAACGGGAAATGTACGAGAACAAAAGCCGGCTCTGCGATGATCGTATTGTCAGTATCAGCCAACCGCATGTGCGACTGATTGCTCGAGGCACGTTGAACAAACCGGTAAAGTTTAGCGCGAAACTGAGTGTAAGTCCGAACGGCGAAGAGATCGCCTTGTGGATCGTTTAAGCCGGGTCGCGTTCCATGAGTGGCATATTTGGAAGCACAAATTGAAGCAATAAAGCACGCTACAGCCATTATCCTGACTCGGTGCTGGGCGATCCAGCTTACGGAACACGGGATAACAGGCATCATCTGAAAAAACATGGGATCCACTTTGCAGGCAAACCACCGGGATGTCCGAAAAAAGCGTCCAGGCAAACAAGCTGACACATCATTAGCATGGATCAACAGTAGCTTCCTGCTGAGTAACTATTCAGCATGGTTGAAAATGAGTATGTAACTGTTCAGATTGCCCCTGAAATTCGTCAGTTCAAGGCGAAAAATATAAGTTTACACAGGTAAATGATCATTTTTTAACACAGAAATGGCGGATTTCAGGGGTGAGCTGAATAGTTACCCTGCTGATAAACCTGCTGCTGGTGCTATTGCAGATCTTTTTTCACCATGGAAAAACGGCGATGGCAAATCTTGCATTCTGGCTCAGAAACCCGGATTCACGAAAAGAATGCCTCGTATAGAGGAATTTCACAAGGCATGGAAAAGCGGTGCCAGGGTTGAGAAGCTGCGCATGCAATGTCAGGACAACATGATACGCATAGTGGTGATATTGGCGCTTGCCGAGCACTGCTCCAACACTGAAATGGGCCTACGAGGCCATTACCAGGCCGGGTGGCTTTACAAACACCAAGCGCACGGGACGAACCGGCTGGGATACGATTTGGGTTGGCTGGTCTCGATCGAACGAGAAAGTCAGCAACTATCGCCTGCTCAAAGGGGCCGATTCTTGAAGGGAGATCAGATCAAGAGACAGCCCTGCGGGAGAGAATCAGGGGAGGACATTTTATTCTCCATATCACATGCTTCACCTGGATTCAAGTTACCGGTTCCAGATACGTAATCACCTTATCGACCAACTCCAGGAAGCCCACCAACTCCAGATTGACCACCAATTCGGTTGGTCATGAGATGATGTAGCAGTTCCGCACTCCACATCGGCTGTGGCAGTGCCGAATACGCCATCCACCTGAATCGAATCGCCGATGCCGGAGGAACAGTCCGCAATGATTTTACTGTCGGTCCAGGAGTTGACTGCGCATGCTTTCAAATCAGCCCCGGTGGTCACAGCCGTCCCGGAGCCTTCTGAATTCAGGTGGCCGCCAAAAGCAGATCCGGTAATAGTAATAATATTGGCGCTACACGCAATGCCGTCAATGGTTACGTCAGGCTTTATCAAAAAATTGATAGTGGTACTGATCAGGCTGGTATCGAATGCCCCCCCCGATTTGGCCACAGCCAAACTGTAGCTGCCAGATTCCAGATCAGCAGGAAGAGCGACCTCCATATGGGTAGCAGACAGGAGATCCGGGGAAATATCAATAGTTGTTCCATCAATCCTTATCAGGCGGAGCCAAGTAGAGCGTTCGCCAGATTCCACTCTTTCAGAAACGGGGGTATCAATAAAACCTGATCCAGTGAGTATCAACCGGGTTTGGGAGTTGGCTGTAATACTGGTTTCATTTATCCCGCTGATCCCCGGAATAACAGCAGTACTGGCAAAGGGAAAATCCATACTGATGGCAACCATCTCATTCTGCGAATTTTTATGGCAGCCATCACAATTTTTCGGATTTCCGATATGGCCAAAATAGGGCTCTTCTTCTCCAACAACAATACCGTCACCGTTGGCGTCATACTCTATACTGTGCAACGAACTGATGCCGTGGCAACGCTCACACCCCCTGATAGTAAAATCAGGGGGTACGTAGGGTTGATGGCAGAGACCGCAACCGTGAACCGATCCACTGCCAGGCTGGCCCACACCTGTTCCATGGTGGTTCACATAATTGATGTTGATGGATTTTCCCGTTACATCATCGGTTCCGGAAAAATGGCAGTAAGCGCAGTTACCCATGCGCCGGCCGGTTTCCCCAATCGGTGGGTCAAAATTTTCCAGAATATAGTTGATTTGGGCTTCTGCCTGCTCCTTTTTCCTGATTTGTTCCTCTGTAGGGGAGAAAGGAATATCCAGCTTGTAGGAAAAACTCGCTTCAAGCGCGCTGCGCAGTTGAACCCGGCTATTGTAGAATCCAGCGCCAGGCCACGGTGTCGTCAGTGAAATATCATAGTGGCTCTCTTCATCATCCGGGTAACTGGCAGGATCGGGGATCCTGTGGTCATCATTGGGATTGTCAATCAAACTGCCATGACAGACATGACAGTTTGCCTGCTGTGCGCTATCGGTAAGGTGATGAACAGTTGCTATCAGCTCACCACGTTGATTTTCTTTTTGTGTGTGACAAGTCATGCAGTCCCGGTTTTTGGAAAACCGGAAGACTCCCCCTGCCGGTTGAGATGAATCAGTAACCCAGTCCAATAGATGGCAAGTGAGGCACTTGTGTTTCCCGTCAGGTGATTTCTCTGGGTAGGGAGAGGCCGAATATTCACCAATAGGAGTATCAATGCGCAAGTGGTGGCGATCCGGCAAATAACCCGTTTTAACCGGTGCAACCGCATTGGCCGGATCGCCGTGACAACCCAGGCAGGTATGGGAGGTCATCTGCTTGAACCGGATGTCCGGAATGCCAAGGTACTGATTTACCGGGGGTGGGGGAATACTGGCCCATGCGGTAAAACTTGCGAGTATCGTTGCAAATGCCAGCGGCAGATATCGTAACGTGTTCCCGGCCATGGCTTGAGCCTCCCCCAAACTTCAACAAAATAGTTGTGACACTCTCATTCTATGGTGATACTCGACGATCAGCGAATCAGCCATTGTATCGCTACACAACATTCCATCCGATTTTTAATTGTATCTGACAAGTGACGTTAGATGTTATTAATAGTATTCGGTAACTATTCGGCTCACCCCTGAAATCTGCCATTTCTGCGTTAAAAAATGATCATTTACCCGCGTAAACTCACATTTTTCGCCTTGAACTGACGAATTTCAGGAGCAATCTGAACAGTTACATACTCATTTTCAACTATGCTGAACAGTTACAGTATTCGCAGCTTTTAGGATCACGTTTTTTATCGCTGAGCTTCATTGTATCTCAAGTTAGCATATGATTAAACCGAAAATCTGCAGTTGGACGCGGTGGAGCATATGTTTTGCGGGATGCAGGCAATGTAAGGCAGAGCAGTCAACTGCAGAATCCACGTTAACCGGGGGGTGTTAACATCCCCCAGGCAACAACCTCATAATAAACTCACTCCATGACGAACATAAAAAAAGGGAGTCCCTCTCGGGACTCCCTCTTTAATTCAGCGCTCCAGGCTATTTCTTACACTCAACCAGACATAAAACAATATCCTGAAACACCACGGCTCTCCTGGCTGGCACTAACGTTGTGACCAACTCCAGGAAGACCACCAGCTCCAGACTGACCACCAATTCGGCCGACCAGCTTCATCAGTGCCACCACAGGCAGCATCAGATGACGCCTCGCCGAACAGACCGCCAACGGTAACGCTACCCGTCCCTGAACCGCAGTCAGCTACGATTTCGGTGTCAGACCAGGAATTAACGGAACAACTACTGTCATCACCGAACACACCAGTCTCACCCGATCCAACAATCTGGCTACTACCGAAGCCGCTGCCGGTAATGGTCACCGTGCCGCTACTACAGCTAACGTTATCAATGCTGGTCTTGGGCGCTACCAGGAAGGCGATAGCAGGACTGCGCAAGGCTTTCTCCCCCAACCCCCTGGTTACATAAAGCGTATAGTTGTCAGCAGGGACATCTGCCGGGAGAACGGTTCTGGCAGTGGTATAATCATTTTCCTCCATTGGCACCTCAATGACCGCACCATCTGTTCCGACCAGCTCAAGACGTGTAGAAGGACCTTGCAAGCTTGCACCCTCAATTGAGATTTCGGTAGCAGTACCTGCAATGGCACCAACCGTACTGATTTCAGAAACGCTGGGTGCGGCACCACCAAACTCCCAGTTGCCATCCATCAAGCCGACACTGGCCTGATAGACCTGCCCGGTTCTATAATTCAGGTGACAACCGTTACAGTTAATGGCACTACCGATATGGCCCATGAACGGTTTCTCTTCACCAGGAATGATACCATCACCTTCACCATCAAACTCGATCGAATGCAACGTGCTGATACCGTGACATACCTCGCAACCCCGAATAGTGTAGTCCTGATCAGTGGGACTGTGACAAAGGTTGCAAGAATGCACCGACCCGCTGTCCGTCCGGCCAACACCCGTCTTGTGGTGGTTGTCCCTGTTGGTACCCACATCGCTTTTAGCCATACCGGTACTCGGCTGCACCGCATCGCCTGGATTAATCCCATCGGCATGGCAATGCGCACAGTTGCCGGTAGTACGACCGCCCGTCTCACCATCAGGAACCTCTATCGCCTGAATATTGCCTGCGGCATCTGCTTCATATCTGTAACGAGGCGGGTTGATGTTGAACTGTCCACCAAGCACTTCCGGATCATAATATCGTTTAGCAAAATCCGGACAATCAGCATAGATGGTATCAAACGTCTTTTTCCAGTAGGCTTCTGTGTACTTATCGGTACCCCCACCCGGCCACGGTGTGATTATTGAGATATCATAGAAATCCCGATCACCATCCCCCATGACCTTTCCGCAGTGGCGGGCAGTGGCTTGATCAGGCGCATTCTCCCTATCTGGAATACGGTGATCGCTGGTAGCATCGTTAATCAACGAACCATGACATTCGTGACACAGCTTGTTTTGCGCCTTGTCCGTCAGATGGTGAACCGTAGCAGCCAGCGTACCATTCTCGTTTGTTGCCTGTATGTGGCATCTCAGGCAGTTACGGAACTGGGGGTCAGCCTTCTCTTTTCCGATGTTGACTACCCGTTTTACTCCGTCTGGTGAGTCCGGATCCTCGACGATGTCAACAATATGGCATGAAAAACAGTCGAACATCAACGCTGCATTTTTCGTAGGAGCAGCCGAATAGTTAGGATCTATGGGCGTATTAACCCGCAGGTGGTGACGACCCGGCAGATAACCCGCCTTGACGGGTGCCGGCGCATTGGCCGGATCGCCGTGACACTCAAGACAGGTTTCGGCAGTCATCGAGTCAAACGCCCCATCCGGTATACCGATATTCTGGTTTACCGGTGGAGGTGGTATTGCAGCCCATGCCGCGCCAGCCATGACCACAGCCGTCGTGAGCAGGACTCCTTTTAACAATTTCCTGAACATAGTTATACCCCTTGTATTGGTATGTTATTTATTTCTCGTTTAATTGTACACACGTACAGCGAAAGGCCACTCTAGATGGTGGCTTTATCAATTCTTGCAATGCGGTGATTTTTGTTTCCATCTGAACTGAATGCCATCCTCGATTCATGCCAGCTTCCCTGTTCAATACCTCAGCGCCTCCCTGCTACACCATTAAGATAGACCATTTTTCAGGAGATAGAAAGTTTTTTTGGTTTATTTTTAATCCCTCCGCCAAGACCGGATCAAGCTTTCTTAAAGAAAAAAGCCAGTACTCAAGGAACTTTATGCCCCTGCCCGGATTCATCCGAAGCTGTGACAGGGGAGTCCCCGGGAAAACGCAACCAACGCGAACAAACAATCACTCGTTGGAATTTATCCCTATACCTGATACCTTCGTTAAAAACGATTACCTGATATTACCTTGGAAACCAATAAAACTATCCGGTGCACAATACGACACACAACAAGAAGCCAAGCGGAAAAGCGGGTTCTGGTGGCTCTCTGTCCATCGGCCTGACCGGGGGAATCGGCAGTGGAAAAAGTACTGTAGCCAGGTTTTTCTCGGAGTTCGGTGTGCCGGTCATCGATACCGACATTATCGCCCGCAAACTTGTCAGGCCGGATCAACCGGGGCTAGAGCAGATTGTTGCCTGCTTCGGCAAACAGATACTCGATGTTGGCGGTATTCTGGATCGCGCACAGCTACGGGCAATAATTTTCGGGGATGCCGCTGAACAGCGCAAACTGGAGCAAATCTTGCATCCCCTGATTCATACTGAAATGCAACGGCAACTCGGGCACATTGATACCCCCTGCTGCATTGTGGAAATCCCGTTGCTACTGGAGACCGGCTGGCATGATGAGGTAAGCCGGGTTCTGGTAGTAGATGCTCCACAATCGCTGCAAATCGAACGGTCGGTACAGCGTGGCGGCATCGACAAGCAGCAGGTAGAACAGATTATCGCAACACAGATGGCGCGCAGCCAACGGCTTGCTGCCGCCGATGATGTAATAACCAACAAAGGTAGCCTGCCCCTGCTCAAAAAGCAGGTGGAGCAGCTGCATCGATTTTATATGGAACTATCCGGATGCTGAAATTAATCACCCCTCCAAAGAATACATCAACAAATGAGAACCACCCGAAACCAAAAGCGCTTTTATGGCAGATAACCCCATGACAAAAATCGTAAAATGTCCCACCTGCGGCAAAAAACTCCCATGGAGCAACAGCGAACGCTGGCGCCCGTTCTGCAGCGAGCGATGCAAACTCATCGATCTGGGGGAGTGGGCCAGCGAGTCACATCGCATCCCGGGTCAGGCAGCACCTTGTCGAGATAGTGACGAACCCAAACATCATCACTGAAGCCGTTACCACCCGCCAGACCGCGTCCCGCGACTGGCGTTTGTTACGCCTGCTCAACCGTTACCGGTTCATTGTCGCCACGCTGCTCCTGCTGTTACTGATATTCGGAAACAGATATGTCCCTTACGGCCACCACAATTCCGGGCTGGCACTCTATGCCTGCGTTGCCTGGCTGCTGTTCAGCAGCGCACTTTTTGCTCTGCCCCGCCAACCTTCGTTGAATCTCTGGCTCTATCTGCAGATAGTGGTTGATATTACTGCCATTACCCTGCTCATCCACGCCAGCAGTGGTGTTTCCAGTGGCCTTGGAATGCTGCTGATTCTCCCCCTTGCGCTCGCGGGCATCATCATGCCGGTTCGCATTGCCGTCATGTTTGCTGCTGTCGCTGCTCTGGCTCTGCTCGGTGAAGAACTGTATGCCCACGCCCGCAATGCCTTTGCGGCAAACTATTTCCAGGCAGGCCTGTCCGGCATTATTTTTTTCGCCACCGCCCTGCTTGCCTCCCTGCTGGCGCAGTGGTTGCGGGAAAGCGAACTGCATATTGAAAAACAGAGCAGCGAGCTGGCTGACCTCACCCAACTTAACGAACATATTATTCAGCAGATGCAGTCCGGCATCATCGTGGTGGATGCAAGCGGCCGTGTCCACCAGATGAATCAGGCTGCTACCGCGATGCTTCAGATATCAGCAGAAAAACCACCTCAAACACTCTCTGCCATCGCACCGGAATTGGCAGAGCAAATACAACACTGGCAGCAATACCAGCTCCTGGCCGATCCCGTATTGATCCATTCCCGGCAACTGCTCACCCGCCTGACCTCACTGGGGAGCGGACGTGATGGCTGCATCATCATCTACCTGGAGGACAGTGCAGCGCTGGCGCAACAGGCGCAGCAGATGAAGCTGGCCTCACTGGGCCGGCTCACCGCCAGCATCGCCCATGAAATCCGCAACCCTATTGGCGCCATCAGCCATGCGGGACAACTGCTGGCCGAATCTCCACGGCTAAACGATGCGGATCAACGCCTGGGTGAGATCATTCGCACCCACGCTGAGCGGGTAAATACCATCATCGAAAACATTCTGCAGTTAGGACGCGGCAAACCCGCCAACAGCCGCACTATCCATCTGGAATCGTGGCTGGAAGCGATAGCTTCAGAATTCCGGGAAATGGCCGATAAACAGAATATTACGATTCATACTGAAGTCTCGCCACCAAATATGGAGATTGGCTTCGACCCTGACCAGCTGCATCAGGTGATATGGAACCTGTGCCAGAATGCGGTTAATGCCTGTAGAGATAAACCGGAGATTACCCTGCATGGAGCCATCACTCCGGACAGCAACATACCGTTTCTGGAGATCAGCGACAATGGTCCCGGCATCGAACTGGAGTTGGAACAACAGATTTTTGAGCCGTTTTTCACCACGGACACCAGGGGTACCGGACTGGGGCTCTATATCGTGCGGGAATTTTGCAATGCAAATCAGGCGCATATTCACTACCGGCCTGCCGTTAATGGGAGTGCCTGTTTCCATATCGACTTCGCAGAACAGTCCACCACCTGAGTATCTGGATGCAAGGAGGCTGGTCGAGAGATACAGCAACGTCAGAAAAAGAGAAAAAACAGTCAAGAACATGTCCCGACCACTCGCCCTGATTATCGATGACGAACCCGATATCTGCGAACTGCTGGAGTTCACCCTGTCCGGCATGAAGATAGACTCCCACATCGCGATGACGCTGGCCGAGGGGCATGCCCTGCTGCAACAGTACGAGTTCGATCTCTGTCTCACCGACATGAGGTTGCCGGATGGAAATGGCCTGGATCTGCTCAAACAGATCAGGGAAAAACATCCCGCTCTGCCAGTGGCTGTGATCACCGCCCACGGCAACATGGAGCTGGCCATAGAAGCGCTCAAGGCAGGCGCTTTTGACTTCCTGTCCAAACCGGTCGATCTGCAAATGCTGCGCAACCAGATCAGCAGCGCATTGCGCATATCGCCGCGGCTTTCCCGTGAACGGCGCACGCGCCATATTTTGCTGGGAGACTCTAATGCCATGTGCTTACTACGCGGCGCGGTGGAAAAAGTATCCCGCAGCCAGGCACCCGTATTCATCCGGGGTGAATCAGGTACCGGAAAAGAGCTGGTCGCACACATGATTCACCGGCAAGGGCCTCGCAGTGACAAATCATTCGTTCCCGTCAACTGTGGCGCCATTCCCGCCGAACTGGTAGAAAGCGAGTTTTTTGGTCACCAAAAAGGCAGCTTCACCGGCGCAACGGCCGACAAAGAGGGACTATTCAAGGCAGCCGATGGTGGCACCCTGTTTCTCGATGAGGTAGCCGACCTGCCCCTGAATATGCAGGTAAAACTGCTGCGCGCCATTCAGGAGAAAAAAATCCGGCCGATTGGTGCCGCCCGGGAAATTCCGGTGGATACACGCATCCTGAGCGCCACACACAAAAATCTTGCCTCCCTGGTGGAACAAGGTGCCTTTCGTCAGGATCTTTACTACCGTATCAATGTCATTGAAATACCTGTCCCCGCTCTGCGTGATCGCCTGGAAGATATCCCGCTGCTGATCAAGCACTTCATGGTGAAACTGGCAAAACAAAGCCACCTGCCTGACCCTCAGCTGTCACCCGAGGCAATCACTCTGCTGGAGCAGTACAATTTCCCTGGCAACGTAAGAGAACTGGAAAATATTCTGGAGAGGGCGTTTGCCTTGTATGAAGATGATGTCATCAGACCACAGGATCTCGGCATCACCCCGGCCTCAGAATTACCACAAGAAACAGCAAGACAACAAAACAGGGAGCTGCCATTGGAGGACTACCTGACCAGTATCGAAAAAGAGGCAATCCAGGCTGCACTGATGCAAACCAGCAACAACAAGACCGCGGCCGCCGAACTACTGGGGATGAGTTTTCGCTCCCTGCGTTACCGGCTAAAAAAACTGGGTCTAGGCTAAAAGATTGTGCTTGCTGCCTCTCTGAAGCTCAAGGACTGAAAGATATGTAACCTGAACGTAACTACTCAGCGTAGTTGAAAATGAGTATGTAACTGTTCAGATTGCCTCTGAAATTTGTCAGTTCAAGGCGAAAAATGTGAGTTTACACGGGTAAATGATCATTTTTTAACGCAGAAATGACAGATTTCAGGGGTGAGCTGAATAGTTACACCTGAACTTTATTCCACGGGACTCCATTTAGTCTGCAGTTGCTGCCGGTTTATCTCCAGCCACTGCAGAGCAATAATCGGGGCGGCGGAGTTGATGCGTCCTTCGCGCAGCAGCGCCATCGCTTGCTCAAAGGGAACTGTGGTCACCCGAATATCCTCATGCTCTTCCGCCAGGCCATGAATACCACCGATACCATCGGCATCCACCCTGCCACAATAGAGGGTGATGCGCTCCGAGGTGCCACCGGGACTCACCAGATATTCGCTGATGTATTCCAGCGCCATCAACTCACATCCGGCCTCCTCCATCGCCTCCCGATGAGCCACCACCTGTGGCGTCTCTCCCGGTTCAATCATACCCGCCACGCACTCCAACAGCCACGGGCCGCCTTTCGCCTCCAGCGCCCCGATACGGAACTGCTCCACCAGCACCACCGTGTCGCTACGCGGATCATAGGGAAGTACTGCTACAGCATGGCCGCGCTCAAACAGCTCGCGGGAGATCTCCGGCGTCCAACCACCGGCAAACAGGCGATGGCGCAGGCGGTAGTTGCAGAGACGGAAAAAGCCGTCATAGCCGACCTTGCATTCGATGATTTCGACTCCGTCCAGAGCCAGTGAGAATTTTTTATTCCTGTCCATTTTTCGAGGCATTCAAAAAAATCATGACTGATTCACGAAGGCATGAGACAATCCTTCCGAAAATTGTGGCAGCTTTCCGGTGATCTGCTCCCAATTGGTCTTCGATGCAACAAAAATAGTAACTATTCAGCATAGTTGAAAATGAGTATGTAACTGTTCAGATTGCCCCTGAAATTCGTCAGTTCAAGGTGAAAAATGTGAGTTTACACGGGTAAATGATCATTTTTTAACGCAGAAATGGCAGATTTCAAGGGTGAGCTGAATAGTTACCAAAAATATTTAATTTTCCCAGGCGCGGCCTCGAATGAAGCGATATTTTTCCGCTGCCACTTTGCCGTTAGTTGCAAACGCACTGCCCTGCACCTTTCGGCACTAAGAGCTGTGACAACAGACGATATCGCGTATTTCACCAGTAATCTCAAAAACAATCTGGCTGCATAGACAGCTTCCCTTGTGGGTTCACATCAATTTTCTTCTATCGATCGGAGTTTTTCTTTATCCGCTCTGGTCAACTTGCTGACTACCAGCTTATAAGAGCGAATGACCAAATCGGTGATCATCGACTCCGGCAGCCCTTCATCAAGCATGATGGTTATCCAGTGTTTTTTGTTCATATAGTAGCCGGGCGTCACTGAATCATGCTGGCTAACCAGCAGCTCTCCGTCTGCCGGAGCACATTTCAGCGTGACTCTCGGTGGTTGATCTTTTTGAGACACCAGCGCAAACATTTTACCCATGACCTTGAAGACCCGCGCTTCCGATCCAAATGGAAAGCTGCTGTCCGCCCCTTTCTGTCTTGAAAGATGCTGCTCGAGCTCTTTTCTGTCCATCCCGACTTCACTCCTGTTCTTTCCAAAAAAGAAAAGGGCCATGAGGCCCTTTTTTTCCGTACTGCGGAAAGGTGTTACTCCCCGCTGCCGACGGCCTTCATGCTGAGCCGGATACGACCCTGTTTATCCACTTCAAGCACCTTAACCTTGATCACATCACCTTCCGAAAGCTTGTCACTTACATCCTGCACCCGCTCTTCGGAGATCTGGGAGATATGAACCAGACGGTCCTTGCCCGGCAAGATAGTCACGAAGGCACCAAAATCCATCAGCTTGGCAACCTTGCCATCATAGATCTGCCCCACCTCAACATCGGCAGTAATCTGTTCGACACGGCGCAACGCCTCCTGACCGGCGGCGCTATCCACAGAGGCAATCTTGACTGTGCCATCATCATTGATATCGATAACTGCCCCGGTCTCTTCGGTGATGGCGCGAATGGTGGCACCACCCTTACCGATGACATCACGGATCTTCTCCGGGTTGATCTTGATAGTGATATAGCGCGGCGCGTAATCGGACATCTCTGTCCGCGGTGTCCGAATCACCTGATCCATTGCCACCAAGATATGGTTACGGCCTTCGGTGGCCTGGGCCAGTGCCTGCTGCATGATCTCGCGGGTGATACCGTCAATTTTGATATCCATCTGCAAAGCTGTTACGCCTTGCTCGGTACCTGCCACCTTGAAATCCATATCACCGAGGTGATCTTCATCGCCCAGAATATCGGTCAGCACGGCGAACTGCTCCCCTTCCTTGATCAACCCCATGGCGATGCCCGCCACCGAGGCCTTGATCGGTACCCCGGCATCCATCAGCGCCAGACTGGTACCACAGACGGAGGCCATGGAGCTGGAACCGTTGGACTCAGTAATCTCGGATACCACGCGAATGGAGTACGGAAAATCCTCCTTACCCGGCATCACTGCGGCGACACCCCGCTTGGCCAGGCGACCGTGTCCGATCTCCCGGCGCTTGGGGCTGCCGACGAAACCGGTCTCACCCACGCTGTAGGGAGGGAAGTTGTAGTGCAGCATAAAGCCTTCTTTACGTTCACCCTCGATGGCATCGATCAGCTGGGCATCCCGTTCGGTACCCAGTGTGGTAACCACCAGCGCCTGGGTCTCGCCGCGGGTAAACAGGGCGGAACCGTGGGTGCGCGGCAACACGCCAACCTGGATATCCAGTCCACGCACGGTTCGGGTATCACGGCCATCGATACGCGGCTCACCGGCGAGGATTCGCTCGCGTACAATATGTTTTTCCAACGCGGAAACGGCATCTTTTACCTGCTCGGCAGCGTAGTTTCCTGCACCCTCTTCACTCGCCAGTTTTTCAACTGCTGCTTTGCGAATCTCGGACAGACGGCTGTAGCGCTCCTGTTTCTGCTGAATCTGATAGGCTTTGTTGATGTCCGCCTCACACTCCGCAGCCACCGCCGCATGCAGTGCCTCGTCCCTGGCTGGCGCCTGCCACTCCCAAGCGGGCTTGCCCGCTTCAGACTGTAGTTCACGGATGGCGCTGATGACCACCTGCAACTGCTCGTGGCCGAACATAACTGCGCCCAGCATCACCTCTTCAGACAACTCTTTTGCCTCGGACTCTACCATCAACACCGCTGTTTCCGTGCCAGCCACCACCAGATCCAGCGCCGACTCTTTCAACTGGCCCAAGGTGGGATTAAGCAGATATTCACCATCCTTGTAACCTATCCGGGCCGCACCCAGCGGACCGTTGAACGGCGCGCCGGAGATTGCCAGCGCGGCAGAGGCTCCGATGAGGGAAGGGATATCCGGATCGATTTCAGGATCCAGCGACAACACGGTACAGATAACCTGCACTTCGTTGGTGAAGCCCTTTGGAAACAGCGGCCGGATTGGGCGGTCGATCAGCCGGGAGGTCAGCGTCTCTTTTTCGCTGGGTCGCCCTTCCCGCTTGAAAAATCCGCCGGGAATCTTGCCAGCAGCATAGGTTCGCTCCTGATAGTTC
The DNA here is from genome assembly GCA_024277595.1 of Gammaproteobacteria bacterium. Taxonomy (GTDB): domain Bacteria; phylum Pseudomonadota; class Gammaproteobacteria; order Thiohalospirales; family Thiohalospiraceae; genus DRMK01. Next base: position 10,462 of record JAJRUV010000119.1, on the reverse strand, counting down.
ACCGTGAGCGGAAAGAAATCGCGTCCCTCCACCGCCTCCTGGTGAGCAACAGCGGTAACCAGCACCACCGTGTCGCCCATCGCTACCTTTACCGCACCGCTGGCCTGGCGGGCAATCTGCCCGGTCTCCAGGCTGACCAGATGGTTACCATACTGAAACTCTTTTTTAACGAGGGTCACTTGCAATTCCTTAGGGGTGATGGCTGAAAGCCGTAATAAATCAGATTAGCGACGCAGACCGAGACGGCCGATCAGGGTACGATAACGCTCCGTATTTTTCCTCTTCAGATAGTCCAGCAGCTTGCGGCGCTGGCTGACCATGCGCAACAATCCCTGGCGGGAATGGTGATCATGGATATGTTTTTTGAAATGTGCGGATAGATCTTCAATCTGCGCGGTCAGCAGGGCAACCTGCACCTCCGGCGAACCGGTATCGTTGTCACCACGCTGGAAATCATTAACGATTCCGGACTTGGCTTCGGCATTCAATGACATGAACTATTAACTCCCAACATTGCCAATTGGACCATCCACCTGTCAGACGGCCTGTTTAAACGGTGCATTGTAACTTTAACTGCCCCACCGGGACAAGCTGAAACCGGATAATTCGTTGCTTGCCGGTTGCAGGAAAACAAAGCTGACGGGATCACGCACTCAGTAACCGCTTGGGCGCAACACGGCCATCATCGAGGATGGTTCCAACTCCCAGAAAACGCTCCTTGCCTTCATAGATCCGCACCCAGCCGGTAGAGGAAATCTGCGGCACAAAAACCGGCTGCCCCTTGCGGAAGTAGTGAGCCGTCTCCCGGGGCAGTTCGACAGCAGGCCAGTCAAGCAGGGCACTCTCCATCGGCAGCAACAGCTGATCCAGTTCCGGTTGCGCTGCGGCTTCAAGCTGCTCCAGGGTAACGGCATCAGCCAGCTCAAACGGCCCCGCCTTGGTGCGAACAAGCGCGCTCAGGTGAGCGCAGCAATTCAGAGCAGCACCGATATCTTCCGCCAAGGTTCGCACGTAGGTCCCTTTGGTGCAGTGAACATTAATGGTCAATTCATCGCCGTCGAAATGCAGCAGTTCCAGCTTGTGAATGGTAACACTACGCGGCTTGCGTTCCACTTCGAACCCCTGACGGGCCAGTTTGTAAAGGGGTTGTCCCTGGTGCTTGAGGGCGGAATACATGGGCGGGATCTGGTCAATCTTTCCCATGAAGCGCGCCAGCACCTCGGTAATCTGCTGCTCCTGCAACTCGGGAACGGGTAGCTGTTCAATCACCTCACCTTCAGCATCAGCGCTGCTGGTGCGTATGCCGAGCTTGATGGTTCCCCGGTAGCGCTTGTCGGCATCGAGCAGAAAGGCGGACATTTTGGTGGCCTCGCCCAGACAAATGGGCAGTACGCCGCCGGCCATGGGATCGAGATTGCCGGTATGCCCGGCCTTGCGCGCATTGAACAACCGCTTGACCCTCTGCAGCGCCCTGTTGGAGGTGATACCCAGCGGTTTATCAAGTAACAGAATACCGTTGACCACCCGGCCCTTGTTACGGCGTCTGCTCACTCGTCCCGCTTCCGGTCAGATGCCACCGCCGCGTCGATCAGGGCACTCAGTTCGGCACCCTGTTCAATGGACACGTCATAGCGAAAATGAAGTTGGGGTACCATGCGCAACCGCATGCGGCGACCAATAAATCCACGCAGCATTCCCGCTGAACGATTGAGGATATCCACGCTGGTTTTCCGCGCCTCGGCATCACCCGAGAGCAACGTCACAAAGATTTTGGCATGAGACAGATCCCGGCTCAGCTCGGCACCGACCACGGTCACCAGACCCAGACGGGGATCTTTTACCTCATCGCGAATAAGCTGCGCCAACTCTCGCTGCAACTGTTCTGCGATCCGGCGGGTACGGTTGAATTCTTTCGGCACGGTTAATCGATTTTCCGGGAAACCTGAACCCGCTCGTAAACCTCAATCTGGTCACCAACTTTGACATCGTCATAATTTTTCACGCCGATGCCGCACTCCATGCCCTGCTTGACCTCGTTGACATCATCCTTGAAGCGGCGCAAGGATTCCAGCTCCCCTTCGTAGATCACGATGTTATCGCGCAGCACCCGGATCGGATTGCTGCGCTTGACCATGCCCTCTGTGACCATGCAACCGGCAATGGCGCCAATCTTGGGTGCCCGAAATACATCCCGCACATCGGCCAGACCGATGATCTCTTCCTTGAACTCCGGAGCAAGCATGCCGCTCATCGCCTGCTTGATTTCATCGATGAGATCGTAGATCACGCTGTAGTAGCGGATATCCACGCCTTCTTCCTGAGCCATGCTGCGGGTACCCGCTTCGGCACGCACGTTGAAGCCGATGATGATTGCACCCGATGCCAACGCCAGATTGACATCCGACTCGGTAATTCCGCCCACGCCGCTGGAGATGGTATTGACGCGCACCTCATCGGTCGAAAGCTTGTTCAGGGCATCGGCAATCGCCTCTACGGAACCTTGCACATCAGCTTTCAGTACCACATTGAGAGTGCTAACCTCACCCTCCTTCATCTGTTCGAACATATTCTCCAGTTTGGCAGCCTGTTGCCGCGCCAGCTTGATCTCACGAAACTTGCCCTGTCTGAACAGTGCCACTTCCCGCGCCTTGCGCTCACTGGCCACCACAACCGCCTCGTCACCGGCGTTAGGGGTGCCAGAGAGACCCAGAACTTCAACAGGAATCGAAGGACCCGCTTCGGTGACCGGTTTGCCGCTTTCATCCAGCATGGCGCGCACACGGCCATACTCCTGGCCCGCCAACAAAATGTCACCTTTACGCAAGGTTCCCCGCTGCACCAGCAGAGAAGCAACCACTCCCCGGCCTCTGTCGAGACGGGATTCTATGATCACACCATGCGCCGCACCTTCCCTGCCGGCCTTCAATTCGAGCACTTCAGACTGCAGCAGAATTCCTTCCAGCAATTCATCCACGCCCTGGCCTGTCTTCGCAGATACGTTGACGAACATAGTATCACCGCCCCAATCTTCAGGAATAACGTCCAGTTGGGACAGTTCGGTTTTCACCCGATCCGGATCAGCTTCCGGCTTGTCGATTTTATTGACAGCGATTATTAACGGGACATCCGCCGCCCTGGCATGTTCAATCGCTTCCCTGGTCTGTGGCATCACGCCATCATCAGCAGCAACCACCAGAATAATGATATCGGTCACCTTTGCACCACGGGCACGCATCGCAGTAAATGCAGCATGTCCCGGCGTATCCAGGAAGGTCAGGGTGCCGCCTTCGATATCCACATGGTAGGCGCCGATGTGCTGGGTAATACCTCCCGCCTCGCCTGCGGTCACTTTTGATTTGCGGATATAGTCCAGCAATGAGGTTTTGCCATGATCAACATGCCCCATGATGGTTACCACCGGCGGCCGAGTGTATTCCTCGCCACTGACGCCCTGTGTATCCGTGACAATTTCATCTTCGATGCTGCTGTCTTTCTGGAGCAAAGGTGTATGCCCCATTTCCTCCACCAGAATGACGGCTGTGTCTTGATCCAGCACCTGATTGATGGTCACCATGGTGCCCATTTTCATCAGCGCTTTGATAACCTCTCCAGCCTTTACCGACATGCGCTGGGCCAGCTCGGCAACGGTAATGGCCTCAGGTACCGCAACCTCGCGAACCACTGGACCCACCGGTTTTTCAAAACCATGTTCCGGCGCAACAGCCTTAACATTGGCCCGACCCATTTTTTTTCTGCGTGGCGTTCTGGCTGTCCTGCGAGCATCACCGGACAGGCCCAGTCTGCCATGTTTGTCTTTCTTTTCCGGCTGGCGTGGCGCTGGCCTGGCCTTCGTTTTTTTCTCCCCGGTCTCCTCCTTGCGGTGAGCTTTTTTCTCTTCTTTTTTAGGAACAGGAGCCGGTTCGATTACCGGTGGTGGACTGGTAGTAATTTCAGCGACGGCTCTCTCCTTCTCGGCCTTCCTGGCAACTGCTGCTTCTTCCTCTCGGCGACGGGCTTCTTCCTGCCTAAGCGCCTCTTGTTCACGCCGGTTCGCCTCTTCAGCTGCTTCCCGCTCAGCCTTTTCCTGCTCCAGACGTTGGGACTCTTCTTCCATCACCACGCTGCGTTTCACGTAGGTCCGTTTTTTACGCACCTCAACCGTCACGGTCTTGGCAGACGCACCCCGGCCGGAACCCAGTTTTACCTCACTGACACTCTTTCGTTTCAGTGTAACCCGCTTTGGAGCCGCGCCCTCCCCTGAAGCCCCGTGTTTGCTGCGCAGATAACTCAGCAATTTGTGCTTGTCATCATCACCGATCAGACTATCAGCCTGCATGGTAGCAACGCCAGCCTCCTGCAACTGCTCCAAGAGCCGTTCTACCGGGATACCCACCGTTTTGGCAAATTCATTGACACTTACTTCAGCCATTGGTCTCTCCCTCTATTGCTGCGCCTGTTCTGCAAACCAGGGTTCACGCGCCGTCATAATCAACTTTGCAGCCCGCTCCTGGTCAACACCCTCGATATCCAACAGGTCATCAACCGCCTGCTCGGCCAGCTCATCCATGGTAACGATCCCGCGACTGGCAAGTTTGGCCGCCAATTCAGCATCCATACCCTCCATCGCCAGCAGATCTTCACCCGGTTCCGCTGCACCCAGAATCACCTCTTCATCCGATATAGCCAGAGTCAGCAAGGCATCCTTGGCACGCTCACGCAGTTCGTTAACGATCTCTTCATCAAACTCTGCGATCTCCAACATCTCGCTGGCCGGCACATAAGCTACTTCCTCTACACTGGAGAAGCCTTCCCGGGCCAGAATTTCACCCACCTCCTCATCAACACCAAGATGTTGCTGAAACAGATTGATCAGCGAGGATGTCTCCTGCTCGCTCTTCTCCTCAGCCTGTGCCTCGGTCATGACATTGAGCTCCCAGCCGGTCAGTTCACTGGCCAGACGGACATTCTGCCCGTTACGGCCGATAGCCTGCGCCAGCATATCCTCTTCCACAGCAACATCCATGCTGTGGGCGTCTTCATCAATCATAACCGATGAAACTTCCGCCGGAGCCATGGCATTGATGACAAACAGCGCCGGATTTTCATTCCACAGAATGATGTCCACCCGCTCACCGGCAAGTTCGTTGGATACCGCCTGGACACGTGAGCCGCGCATACCGACACAGGCTCCGACCGGATCCAGGCGCGGATCCGTCGAGCGCACGGCAATCTTTGCCCGCAAGCCGGGATCACGCGCCGCGCCGCGGATCTCGATCAGCTCATCACCCACTTCGGGTACTTCGAGCTTGAAAAGCTCAACAATAAATTCCGGTGCGGTACGACTTACAAACAATTGTGGACCCCGCGGCTCAAAGCGCACTTCCTTGAGATAACCTCGCAGACGATCGCCGGTACGCACCGGCTCACGCGGAATCATCTCCTCACGGGAAATAAATGCCTCCACATTGTTGCCCAGATCCAAGATTAAATTGCCTCGTTCAACCCGTTTGACAATGCCGTAGAGCATTTCGCCAACACGATCCTTAAACTCCTCAACCACCCGAGCGCGTTCCGCCTCCCTGACCTTCTGAACGATAACCTGCTTCGCCGTCTGAGCAGCAATGCGGCCAAAGGTAACAGACTCAATCTCTTCCTTGAGGTAGTCACCAAGTTGAATCTCCGGATCATCCTCGCGCGCTGCGCTGATGGTAAATTGCCGTTGCGTAAACTCTACCGCATCGTCCTCCACCACTTCCCAGCGACGAAAGGTTTTATAATCACCGGTTTCACGATCAATCTCCACGCGGACATCGATATCTCCCGCATGGCGCCTTCTGGTCGCTGTCGCCAAAGCGGCTTCCATCGCTTCGAAAATAATTCCCTTCTCCACCCCTTTTTCGTTGGATACGACATCAACAACAAGCAGAATCTCTTTATTCATACCATGCCTCTACAAAAACAGTGCTTCCGGGAGATTAAACCCGCTGCAAACCAAAACCCCACTAACACTATGGACGGTGTTACGACTCCGGTACCAACCGCGCCTTGTCAATCTCCTGCAGGGTGAGCAACACCCCTTCACCATCCACGTCCAGAACAACCTTCTGCTCTCGAACCCCGACCAACCTGCCAATCATCTTGCGCCGCCCGCGCCAGGGTGTATTCAGTACCAGACGGGCCATCTGGCCAGTAAAATACTCAAAATGGGCTAGAGTAAACAGCGGCCTATCCAGTCCTGGTGAGGAGACCTCCAAAGAGTACTCCCCGCGAACCGGATCCTCTATATCCAATACTCCGCTGATCTGATGGCTTGCACGGGCACAATCATCCACGGTTATACCATCTTCAGCATCGATATAGACTCGCAATACCGAGTGCTTCCCCTGCATGAGATGCTCCACACCCACCAATTCATAACCCAGCGCTGTTACTGCCGGAGCCAACAGATCGTATAAATGCCTAGCAGCCTGCCGCACCGTTACCCATTCCTTCACCCCATACACAAAAAAAGGGCCATATGGCCCACTATCACAACGCCCGCCCACCACTTGCAAGGAAGCGCACTCAGCATTATAGCATCAACAGCTTATAATAAAAAAGCCTGAGCCTTGTACAATCAGGGCAAGATCATTATAAGCCCTTGATCAAGAGAACCAAATTGTAGCTCACCGATCAGATCTCCAGAGCCATGAGTAAAGAAGATTTGAGTGATGAGTGACTTCATGAGCCACTTCAGCAACATACCGGAGCTGCGGATTGAGCACTGCCGATGCCACGAATTGATGGATATCTTGTTTTTGTCCATCAGCGCCATCCTCTGTGGAGCCGAGCCGAAGGGCGGGAAGAGATAGAAGACTTTGGCCATGCCCGTCTTGATTGGTTAAGGTGTTATTTTCCTTATAAAAATGGCATTCTCCGTGGCTCTTCTCCGCTTTATTGGGTGAAAAAAGATGCCAAACACGCAGTAAAGCGGAGAAGAGCCCTCATAGACACAAAAAAACACTGTAAAAACAGCGTCTTTCATAATTTTTGATGATCTATGATGGTTTTTCAAAATGGTGCCGAGGAGAGGACTTGAACCTCCACGGGGTTACCCCCACTAGCACCTGAAGCTAGCGTGTCTACCAATTTCACCACCTCGGCAAAGGTCAGTGATGTGTTACTATTAGTAACAAGAGCGAAATTCTACCTGACTTTGTTTTATTGTCAATGTTCCGCCCCCCCATATACTGTTTGAATTAGGATTATCATGACTGACGATTCACCCCCGTTGAAAGAACAAGACCCGTATGCCGAGCGCGAAGCTCAGAAGTATGACAACCCCATCCCCAGCCGTGAATTCATCATGGAACTGCTTGAAAAAGAAGGGGTGTTGTTGAACCGGACGCAGATCGCCCAGAAGCTGGAGTTGCGCAGTGACGAACAGTTCGAGGCACTGCGCCGCCGCCTGCGCGCCATGGAGCGGGATGGGCAACTGATCCGTAACCGCAAGGGCGGCTATGGGCTGGTAAGCAAGATGGATCTGGTGCGCGGGCGGGTCATCGGCCATCCTGATGGATTCGGCTTCCTGGTGCCGGATGAGGGGGGGGAGGATCTGTTTCTCAATGCTCGCGAAATGCGCATGGTTTTCCACGGGGATCGGGTAATGGCACGGGTGTCCGGTGTCGACCGCCGTGGCCGCCGGGAAGGCAACGTGGTGGAGGTGCTGGAGCGCAACACCCACAGCGTGGTGGGACGCTACTTTATCGAGGGTGGAGTAGGTTTCGTTGTGCCGGACAACAAGCGTCTGGTGCAGGATATTCTGGTCTCCAAGGATAAAGATGGTGGAGCAAGACACAACCAGATAGTCACCATCGAGATCGTCGAGCAGCCCACCAAGCGCGGTCGGCCTCTGGGGCGGATAGTCGAGGTGCTCGGCGAACACATGGCGCCGGGGATGGAGATTGAGGTGGCCATCCGCGCCCACAATCTGCCGTTGGGCTGGCCACCGCAACTGGAACAGGAGATTGCCGGTCTCGATGAGCAGGTACCAGAGGAAGCCAAACAGGAGCGCAAGGATCTGCGCCAGCTACCGTTGGTGACCATCGATGGCGAGGATGCCAGGGACTTCGACGATGCAGTATTCTGCCGTGCGGCAGATGATGGATGGACCCTGCTGGTAGCCATTGCCGATGTCTCCAGCTATGTGTTATCCGGCACCGCACTGGATGACGAAGCGCGTGAACGGGGCACATCGGTCTATTTTCCCGAGCGGGTCATTCCCATGCTGCCTGAGGTGCTCTCCAATGGCCTCTGCTCACTGAATCCGGATGTAGATCGTCTCTGCATGGTGTGCGAACTCTCCTTCAATACAGAGGGAGAAGTGACCGGTTACCGCTTCTTCGATGCGGTGATGCGCTCTCACGCCCGGCTGACCTACACCGAGGTTGCCGCCATGCTGGTGGAGGGAGATCAATCCCTGCACAGCCGGCATGGTGAATTGCTGCCTCATCTGGAGCAGCTCTATGCCCTGTTCCAGGCGCTGCGCAAACAGCGTAAGCAGCGGGGTGCGATGGATTTTATCACCACCGAGACCCGTATCGTGTTCGGGCCGGCTCGCAAGATCGAACAGATCGTGCCGCTGGATCGCAATGAGGCACACATGCTGATCGAGGAGTTCATGGTGGCGGCCAACGTGGCGGCAGCCGATTTTCTGCTTAAGAACAAAATACCTGCATTATACCGTGTTCACGAAGGACCAACGGCGGAAAAACTGGAAGCATTGCGGGAGTTTCTCAGCGAACTGGGACTGCAGTTGGAGGGCGGTGAAAAACCGCAGGCGCGCCACTTTGCCAAACTGTTAAACCAGATCAAGGATCGTCCGGATGCCCATCTAATTCAGACCGTCCTGCTGCGCAGTATGCGCCAGGCGGTCTATACCCCTGACAACGAAGGCCATTTCGGATTGGCCTTCGATGGCTACGCCCACTTCACCTCGCCGATACGCCGCTACCCCGACTTGGTGGTACATCGCGCCATCCGCCATGTTCTGTCACGCCAAAAAAGAGCACAGCTGTCCTGGTCTCATGATGAGATGGTGCTGCTGGGCGAGCACTGTTCGATGACCGAGCGCCGCGCCGACGATGCCACCCGCGATGCCGTCGACTGGCTCAAGTGTGAATACATGATGGACAAGGTCGGCGAAGTCTATGACGGTGTCATCAGCAGCGTCACCGGCTTCGGGCTGTTTGTCGAGCTGGAGCAGATCTACGTTGAAGGACTGGTGCATGTGACCGCGCTGGGGAACGACTATTTTCATTTTGATCCCGCCAAACACCGCCTCAGTGGCGAACACACCAACCAACACTACCGCCTGGGTGACCGGATTCAGGTCAAGGTGGTGCGTGTCGATCTCGATGAACGCAAGATTGATTTTGAGCTGGCACAACCGGTAGCGGAAAAAGCGAAAAAAAAGAGCAAACGCAAGCGTAGGCGGTAATGTCGGCACAGGCGAACCGGGAGAATCGGGTCTACGGTCTGCACGCCGTGCACGTGGCACTGGAGCGGGCACATGTTCAGGAGTTGTGGTGTGTTCGGGAGCGGCGGGATGAGCGGATGGCGGCGATACGTCAGGCGGCTATCCTGGCTGGGGTCAAAGTTCACGATATCACTTCCAAAGAACTGAGCACGCTGCTGCCCGATGTGCGGCATCAGGGGGTCGCAGCCTCGCTGCTCCCGCCACCCGAACACGGCGAGCGTGATCTGGAAGAGCTGCTGGAAAATCTTGCTCACCCTCCGTTGCTACTGGTACTCGATGGCGTTCAGGATCCACACAACTTGGGTGCCTGCCTGCGTACGGCTGATGCAGTGGGCGTGGATGCGGTGATAGCACCGAAAGATCGTGCGGTCGGCCTGACTGCCACTGTACGCAAGGTGGCCTGTGGCGCAGCGCAGACGGTGCCATTCATCCGTGTCACCAACTTGGCGCGCACCCTGCGCCAGCTGCGCAACTCCGGCATCTGGCTGACCGGTACCGCCGGAGAGACCAGCCAGGAGCTTTATCAGACTGATTTAACCGGCCCGCTGGCCATTGTGATGGGGGCAGAAGGGCGCGGCCTGCGCCGCCTGACCCGGGAGAATTGTGATCGACTGGTAAAGATCCCCATGACCGGCATGGTAGAGAGCCTCAATGTATCGGTCGCTGCTGCGGTATGTCTGTATGAAGCGTTACGGCAGCGGCGTACCGGATAAGCAACTATCTACCCCTATTACAAGAGGACCCCAGGGAATCGGCAACGGTACACAGACGTTTATCACGAGTTCATAATCGTGTTGAATCTTCCAGTGCTGCTGCAGCCTTTAGCAGCAACTGTGTTTTCAATAAGCCCTATTCGTCCTGGAGGACCCGGTAGGGTTCTGCACTTCGGAACACGGCATTGATGATGGTCAGCAGCTTGCGCATGGCGGCGACCAATGCGACCTT
>JAJRUV010000118.1 GCA_024277595.1 Gammaproteobacteria bacterium | reverse complement strand
GACAGCAGGGCCTCTCTCACCTTAATCTCATACTCGGCCATCGTGGCTTCTCCTCTCAAAGGTTGATGATTGCAACACCAATCCTGCGAAAGGTGGCCACGATGGCCAATCCGAATTTACAGCACTATAGGGGCATTACCTCAGATAACCGTCCCAAATGAATAGCACCCACAATATTCAGTCGGGTACGACTTCCAGTTGTTTCAATGGGCTTGTCAACCCCTTTTATAATCCATCCCGCCGTTATTTTAGTGGCTTGAGTGGGATGTGAACAGCAAGGACTCATCATCACTGAGCAAAGTTTTCAGTTTTTCATATTGCTTGATGATTTCGGCCTGTTTCTCTGTATCAAACCTGTGAGGGACACCTTTCGGCTTTTTATAACCAAAGTCGTTTTGATGTAACTATTTATTTAAGCCTGGAGGGTAACTGCTCACCGCATCCAGCAGGCTCCCAAAATTTTGTACGGAGCTTTGTCGATACCGAGTTCCTTTTTCATGGTCTCACGGATATCAATCTCAGTGATAATGCCAAACCCCTCAACCTTGAGCGCTTTAGTAACCCTTGCCAGCACATCGTCATAACTACCCGAAATTTTTGTGGAAAAACTGTACATGGTTAGGAAGATCCCTACAGTTAAAAAAGATGAGAGCACCGCTCCCATCCCGGTTTTACCAGCAACAAGACGATTCAGTCTGTTATCAGGCGACCTTCTTCTGGAAACGCTCGACTACGGCAGCCGAATCGCCAAGGTATTCTCCGTTAATAAACACCTGCGGCACCGAATTCGCTCCTGTCGCAGCACGCACTGCCCGGATACCCAGCCCCTGACCCAGCTGAATCTCTTCGAAATCGATACTCGCATCATGCAGTATCCCCTTGGCCCGGGCACAGAAAGGGCAGCCATCCCTGGTGAAGATAACCACATCATCCGGTTTAACGGCATTTGGGTTAATATAATCCAGCATGGTATCCGCATCAGACATATCAAAAGGATCACCCGGCACATCCGGCTCGATAAACATCTTCTCGATCACGCCATCCTTGACCAGCATGGAGTAGCGCCAGGAACGCTTGCCGAAGCCCAGATCATTTTTCTCCACCAGCATCCCCATCCCTTCGGTGAATTCACCATTTCCATCGGGGATAAAGGTGATATTGTCAGCCTGCTGGGTCTTTTTCCACTCATTCATAACGAAGGTATCATTGACCGACATACAGACAATATCATCCACCCCGTTACTCTTGAGCACATCTGCCAGCTCATTGAACCGGGGAACATGGCTGCCGGAACAAGTAGGCGTAAATGCTCCCGGCAGGGAGAAAATCACGACCGTCTTGTTGCTGAACAGATCATCACTGGTAACATTCTGCCACTCACCACTCTGGCGAATACGAAAAGTGACCTGCGGAACACGGTTACCTTCAAGATTTTTTAACATAGACTGACTCCTCAAGTTAATTGGATTGATTGAAACCACACAACCGATATTACGCCATACTCTAATATTTTTTAAATCAATTATATCAATCCATATGATAGAATTGGACTATGACACTAACCGAGCTACGCTATATCATCGCCGTTGCGCGCGAACAGCACTTTGGCCACGCGGCAGAGTCCTGTTTTGTCAGCCAGCCGACTCTCAGCATGGGAGTCAAGAAGCTGGAGGAGGAGCTGGGAATCGCCCTGTTCGAGCGGGGGAAGGGAAGAGTTGCTCCCACCCCGGTCGGCGAACGCATTATTGAGCAGGCGCAACGGGTGCTGGAAGAGGCCGAGCAGATCAAACAGATTGCCCGGCACGGCAGCAACCCGCTTTGCGGACCACTCCGGGTCGGTGCCATATTTACCATCGGCCCCTATCTGCTGCCTCATTTGATCCCGGAACTGCACCACATCGCCCCGCAAATGCCCCTGCAAGTGGATGAAGACTACACCGCCGGGTTGATTGAAAAACTCAAACGGGGCAGCATTGACGTGGCCATACTCTCCCTGCCGCTGGAAGAACCGGGAATTGTGACCTGGTCGCTCTATGACGAACCCTTTGTCATCATCATTCCCACCTCTCACCCCTGGAAAGACAAAAAGCAGATCAGTTCACAACAGCTTGCTGCAGAACACCCGTTGATACTTGGACCGGGCCACTGTTTCCGGGATCAAATTCTACAAGTGTGTCCCGATTGTATCGGCTCTATTGATGAGACTCAGGGAGCACAAATCGGCAGCTCCCTGGAAACCATCCGGCATATGGTTGCCTCCGGTTTTGGTGTAACAATCCTGCCCTGCATGGCCACGGGGGCAAATCGATACAACCAGCACCTAATTGCGGTTAAACAGTTTGAAAAACCGCTTCCAAGCCGCCGCATTGCGCTTGCATGGCGTAAAAGTTTTCATCGGGACGAAGCAATCCGGGGTCTTTATCGCGCAATAAAGAACAGTCCATTAAGCGGCATCAAGCTGCTTGACCTGCCGGAACCTGTTATAAACTAAGGTCTTCAGCAAATCGTGAGGGTAAACAGCAAGAAATTCGACTGGCATCAGCCACTCTACTGGTTTTCTCTTGGTGGGCTAATGCCTGATGGATCGCTTCTTCCGCAGCCTAGTACTCCGTCAAGGTGATAAATCAGGATACAGCGTTCCTGTGGTGTTTCGCAGCAAGGCGCAGTGTGCAGGCAATGGCTGTCGCCCTTGTCAAACACTGCAACGCCGCAGCGGGACACCACAGG
>JAJRUV010000117.1 GCA_024277595.1 Gammaproteobacteria bacterium | reverse complement strand
TGCATTTCAGTGTGCCTCGTGTTTTGCTTTGCCAGGAATTCTGTTTTGAGGTCCGAAATGGCGCAGAGTATCACTCTGCCGGGTGGCTAAACCCGACAGACTCCCAGGAGTCTGTCAAGGTGAGATAATAACGGAACACCAGTATAGTGATGGAGATTCTGTGGATAGTAAATATGGTGGCTATGGGTGGATTCGAACCACCGACCCCAGCATTATGAGTGCTGTGCTCTAACCAGCTGAGCTACATAGCCATGACTGTACCGCACGCGCATTTTCCGGTTTCGGAAGAGTCCTGTCAAGATGAACTTCCACTCAATATCGGCCATGCCGCCTTTAGATAAACTGCTGCCGACCACAGTGTCAATCCGGCCGCTATGTATAACAGCCAGAACCCCACTTCCACCACCGGAATACTTCCGACAGGAGCACGGTAAAGCAACAGGATGATTGCTACCATTTGCAGCGCAGTTTTTGCCTTGCCAATACGGGATACAGCCACTTTGGTGCGGGCACCCAGCTCCGCCATCCATTCGCGCAGCGCCGATATCGCTATCTCCCGACCGATGATGATAATTGCCGGTATGGCAATATAGAGTCCCGCATAATGGGTTGGGTTATGTTCGACCAACAACACCAGGGCAGCTGCCACCATCAGCTTGTCTGCAACCGGATCGAGGAAGGCACCAAACGGTGAAGTTTGTTGCAGACGGCGGGCAAGATAGCCATCCAGCCAGTCTGTCACCGCTGCCAGTGTAAACAGCAGCGCACTGGCAGTATCCGCCCATGACACGGGCAGATAGAAACAGATGACGAAGATCGGAATCAGTGCAATACGCAGCAGGGTGAGGATATTGGGGATATTTAACCACATATTGCTTATTCGCTATCCGGGTGAAAATTGTCATAAATTCGTTGCGCCAAGGCGCTGCTTATACCTTGTATCCGCGACAGATCCTCGACCCCTGCACGCGCCACCTCCTGAAGACCACCAAACTGCTGCAGCAACTGTCGGCGCCGTTTGGGACCCAGTCCGGAAATTCCCTCAAGCATCGAGGTGGAACGCGCTTTTCCACGCTGCTGACGGTGTCCGGTGATGGCGAAGCGATGTGCCTCCCCATCCACCCGCTGAATCAGATGCAGCGCCGGTGAGTCTCCCGGCAGTATAAGGGGCTGCTCCCGTCCGGACAAGAACAGCATCTCCTGCCCCGGTTTTCGAGTCGGTCCCTTGGCGATGCCCAGTATGACAACTCCGGTTATCTGCAGCTCTTCCAGCACCTTGCTTGCCTGGGCAATCTGCCCCTTGCCTCCGTCGATAATCAGCACATCCGGCAGTTTTCCCTCACCCTTTTTGACCCGGGTATAACGGCGGCTGAGCGCTTGCTCCAGCGCAGCATAGTCATCACCCGGGGTAATGTCTCGAATATTGAAACGGCGATAGTCCGTCTTCACCGGGCCACTAACATCGAACACCACACAGGCGCCGACCGGAGACTCTCCCGTGGTGTGGCTGATATCAAAGCACTCAATCCGCCGGGGCAGCTCTTCCAGCCTCAGCGCCTCCTGCAACACCTCAAACCGGCTGCGCATGTTGGCCTTCCCTGTCAGGTGACTCTCCAAAGCTGCAATGGCATTTTCCTCAGCCAACTGCACCCAGCGGGTCCGCTCACCCCGCAGCCGATGACGGATGGCTACCTTGTGCCCAGCCTGGGTACCCAGTACACCAGCCAGCCATTTCGCCTCATCCAGCGGCTGATTGAGCAGAATATCAGTGGGAATCTCCCGGCAACGGTTGCCGCCGGAAAGATAGTATTGCGGCAAAAAGGCCGTCAGCAACTCAGCTGCATCACTGTTGTCGGTGTGGCGAGGAAACCAGGTTTTATTACCTAGATTACGCCCGTCACGAATGAAAAACACCTGGACGCAGCCGACTCCATTTTTCACCACGCCGGCAATCACATCCAGATCCCCGCTGGCACCGCTGACATACTGCCGCTCCTGCACCCGGCGCAGACTGGCAATCTGGTCCCGGTAGCCTGCGGCTTGTTCAAACTCCAGTGCCTGCGATGCCGCTTTCATCTGCGCCACCAGATCATCGATCACCACACTGCTTTTTCCCTCCAGAAACAGCTCCGCATGGCGGACATCTTCCTGATAGCGCTCCGCTGTGACCAACCCGGCACAGGGCGCGCTGCAGCGTTCGATCTGGTACTGCAGGCAGGGACGGCTACGATTTTCATAAAACGAGTCTTCACACTGGCGCACCTGAAACAGCTTCTGCATCAGATTGAGCGTTTCGCGCACCGCCCCCGCACTGGGGTATGGCCCGAAATAGCAGCCCTGGCCACTCCTGGCCCCCCGATAACTGCTCAGGCGCGGGTGTTTGTGGTGGGTGGACAGATAGATATAGGGATAGCTTTTATCATCACGGAGCAGGATGTTGTAGCGAGGCTTCAGCTCCTTGATGAGATTGTTCTCCAGGATTAGCGCCTCGTTTTCAGTATGGGTGATGGTGATCTCGATCTGCCGAATCTGCGCCACCATGCTGCGCGTCTTGGGGCTGGGGATGTTTTTCTGAAAGTAGCTGGAGATCCGCTTCTTGAGGTTGCGCGCCTTGCCGACATAGATGACCTCGCCTGCACTATTCAGCATGCGATACACACCCGGCCGGCTGGTCAGCGTGGCGAGAAATGCCTTGAAATCAAAAATGGGCGAAGTCATGCCAGGAGTGTTGCTATCTCCCGGAACACATCGTAAAACATCTCCTCCGTGAGACGGCGTGTCTGCGTATTGTAGCGACTGCAGTGATAGGAGTCGATCAGCCAGCGCTGCCTGTCGAGTATATATTTCCGGCAGTGACCAAACGGATAGTCCTTTATTTTCAACCCAAGCGCCCGCAACACGGCGCGATGGGCAACTGTACCCAGCGCCAAAACCACCGCTCCTTCACCGAGATCGGCCAACTCTGCACGCAGATAGGCATTACACTCATTAACCTCACTGCTGGCCGGCTTGTTCTGCGGCGGCAGGCATTTTACGGCGTTGGTAATGCGGCAGTTCTTGAGGATCAGGCCATCATCTCTCACTGTAGCAACAGGCTGGTTGCTAAAACCAAAGCGGTGCAGTGTTTCGTACAGCAGAATTCCGGCATAATCCCCGGTAAAGGGTCGCCCGGTCGCGTTGGCACCATGCATTCCCGGCGCCAGCCCAACGATCAACAGGTGGGCACCGGGATCACCAAACGGCGCCACCGGCCTGGCATGATAGGAGGGATATTCCACCCGGATATCAGCAAGAAAACCGGCCAGACGTGGACAGGAGTGGCAATCCGGGTTGAAATGGGTTGAATGTGTCATGAGGCTATTGTCCCGGGCTCAGTGCCGTATAGAAACGAAAAACCTGACGTTACAACACGGAATAACAAAAAAGGGCAAACGGCCGTTTGCCCCTGTGTAATTGGTGGGCCGTGTAGGGATCGAACCTACGACCCGCTGATTAAGAGTCAGCTGCTCTACCAACTGAGCTAACGGCCCTGAAAGGAGGCTTATTCAACCATAAAAACCGGATCGTGGCAATATGCATTCCCCGCGGTTCGATAGGCCTCAATGGTGATGATGTTCCATCCCCTCCATGGGGCGAACGGCGAATGAAACGGGGATGCTCTTGCCCCCCTCAAATCGCAGGGTAATGGTTATCTTTTCCCTCGCCTTCAGCGGCTTGTTGGGGTTAATCAGCATCAGGTGCAGACCGCCGGGGGCAAACTCCACCTCGCCTTCAGCCGGGATCTCTATCTCTTTCTGCTGTATCATTTTGGCCATGCCCTCTTCCATTACGGTTCGGTGCATCTCAATCTTCTCGAATGCCAGGCTTTCAGCACCTAGCAGCACCTGAGTCTGGTCAGTTGGATTGCCAATCTTCATAAACCCGGCCAGCACCTTCACTACCGGAGGCGCCTCCGGGATCCACGCATCTTCAATGGAGTAATCTTTCTGATGATGACCGCAGTTTGCGTAGCCTGCGCCAGTAATCAGCAGCGCCATCACCACAACCAGAATCACAGCTGTTTTTTTCATTTTGACATGTCCCCTGTTCTCAGACATTGAAACGAAAGTGCATCACATCACCATCCTGCACAATATACTCCTTGCCTTCCAGCCGGAGCTTGCCTGCCTCGCGGGCACCTTGTTCCCCGTTATAAGCGATGAAGTCATCATATGATGTCACTTCAGCACGGATAAAACCTTTTTCAAAATCAGTATGGATCACTCCCGCTGCCTGTGGAGCAGTGGCACCAACCGGAATGGTCCAGGCGCGAACCTCCTTGACCCCGGCAGTAAAGTAGGTCTGCAAACCCAGTAGTTGATATCCGGCCCGGATTACCCGGTTCAAGCCGGGCTCTTCCAGACCCAGATCGGCCAGGAATTCTGTCTTCTCTTCCTCTTCGAGTTCAACCAGCTCCGCCTCGATAGCCGCACACACGGCTACGGTGACCGCCCCCTCCTGCTGCGCCAGAGTGCACACCTGATCGAAATAGGGGTTATCCTCGAAGCCGTTTTCATTGACGTTCGCGATATACATGGTGGGTTTGATAGTAAGGAGATGGAGGTCGTAGATCTGTTTAAGCTGATCTTCATCCAGCCCCATGGTCCGAACCGGTTCACCTCTGTCCAGTTGAACACGTACCTGTTCAAGCAGTTCGAGTTTTGCCCTGGCCTCCTTGTCTCCGCTCTTGGCAATCTTGCCAACGCGCAGCACCGCCTTCTCCACACTTTCCAGATCGGCCAGCGCCAGTTCGGTATTGATAACCTCAATATCATTCAGTGGATCAATCTTCCCCGCTACATGAACAATATCATCGTTCTCGAAACAGCGAACCACCTGGGCAATGGCATCTGTTTCACGGATGTTGGCCAGAAATTTGTTTCCCAATCCCTCCCCGCGGGAGGCTCCCGCCACCAGCCCGGCAATATCCACAAACTCCATGGCGGTGGGAACAATTCGCTCCGGTTTGACGATAGCCGCCAGTTTCTCCTGACGCGGATCCGGTACCGGCACCACGCCCACATTTGGCTCTATGGTGCAAAACGGGTAATTTTCCGCCTGAATGCCGGCTTTGGTCAACGCATTGAACAAGGTGGATTTGCCCACATTTGGCAATCCGACAATGCCACACTTGAATCCCATAGATTATCCTGTTGTCTGTTTAAGTCCGTAGCTACGTCACTCGGGAATGGAGCCGGTTCATGGCTTTCTGGTAGTCGCCGTGTATGATGTGCGGCAGCTCATTCACCGTCCTGCCGATGGCCTCATCTATCAGCTGGCGCTCCGCTGCCGGAGGTCTTCCCAGGACAAACCCGGTGACATCTTGCGAACTGCCGGGATGGCCGATGCCGACGCGCAAGCGCGCAAATTCATTCGCCCCCATCAGGGAGATGATATCGCGCAATCCATTATGCCCGCCATGGCCGCCACCCTGCTTGAGGCGCACGGTCCCCGGTGACAGATCCAGTTCATCATGGGCCACCAGGATCGCTTCCAGAGAGATTTTATAAAACCGGGCCAGGCGTGCAACCGCCTGACCACTGCGGTTCATCCAGGTATCGGGCTTGAGCAACCAGACCGGCTCCCCCTGTACCGAAATGCGGCACACTTCACCATGAAATTTTGCTTCCCTGCGAAACGGGGTATCCCAATGCTGGCTCAGGGCATTGGCAAACCAGAAACCGGCATTGTGCCGCGTCAACTCATGCTCATCACCTGGATTCCCCAAGCCGACAATGAGCTGAACGGGAGACACTGGCGCCGATTTCCTGCTGAACAATAACTATAAAACAGCCAGTCTACTCTTTATCAGCTTCATCTGTGCCTTCACTTTCAGCTTCACCCTCCTCGCCCTCAGCTTCAGTATCAACGGCGCCACGGATGGTCTGAATCGCCGCAATGGCAGTATCATGCTCATTACCCTGCAGCAGCTCCACTCCTTTGGGGAGCTTGATGTCGGAAAGATGCAGGGACTGTCCCAGCTCCAGCTCGGACAGATCGACGTTGATATATTCCGGCAAATCCCTGGGAAGACAGTTTATCTCAACCTCGGTGACAGCATGGGTAACGATTCCACCGCCAATTTTTACCCCCGGAGCCACATCAGTGCCGGTAAAATGCAACGGAACATTTACCCGGATTTTTTCGCCCGCACTTACCCGCATGAAATCGATATGCAAAATAAATGGCTTGGCCGGGTGACGCTGCATATCCTTGAGAATAGCCTGCTCTTTGCTACCTCCGAGATCAACAGTGAGGATACGAGAATAAAACGCTTCATTATCCAACTGCTTAAGAAGTTCATTATGGTCCAGCGTCAGCGGAACCGGGGTTTTACCTGCCCCGTATAAAATTGCAGGCACCTTTCCCGTACGACGCAGGCGGCGGCTCGCACCCTTGCCCTGGTCATTGCGAGGTTCTGCTGATACGACAAATTCACTACTCATCTCTTTCTCCACACTAAATGTTATATCCGGCTCTGTCGAGACGGATAACAGACAGCCTCCCCCGCGACCAGGTTCGGCAAAAAAATTGCCCTGTTACTCCATATACAGGGAACTCACGGACTCTTCATTACTGATGCGGCGCATGGTTTCTGCCAGCATTCCCGCGATACTCAGCACCCGGATACGCCCACACTCACGAGCATCAGATCGCAGCAGCACTGTATCGGTTACCACCAGTTCGTCCAACTGGGACTCCATCAGATTTTTTACGGCCGGACCGGACAATACCGGGTGGGTGCAGTAGGCTGTTACACTGGCGGCATCATGCTCCTTGAGTGCTCCAGCGGCTTGACACAAGGTTCCGGCAGTGTCCACCAGATCATCCACCAAAACGCAGTTTCGGCCCGCCACATCACCAATAATATTCATCACCTTGGCCTCATTGGCACGCGGACGGCGCTTGTCGATAATCGCCAGTTCGGCATCATCCAGTTGTTTAGCCACGGCTCTGGCCCGAACAACTCCGCCCACATCCGGGGAAACAACGATCAGATTTTTGTGCTTCTGACGCCAGATGTCACCAAACAGGATGGGAGAACCATACACATTATCCACAGGGATATCGAAAAAACCCTTAATTTGATCGGCATGCAGATCCACAGTCAGCACCCGATCAGTACCCACGGCCTCGATCATGTTGGCAACCACCTTGGCAGTAATCGCCACGCGCACAGAACGAGAGCGCCGATCCTGGCGGGCATAACCAAAATAGGGAACTACCGTGGTAACGCGTCCGGCCGATGCGCGGCGCAGCGCATCAACCATTACCAATAGCTCCATCAAATTGTCATTGGTCGGCGCACAGGTGGGCTGGACGACAAAAACGTCCTTGCCACGGACATTTTCCATGATCTCGACCATCACCTCACCATCGCTGAAACGGCCGACGATGGCTTTACCCAATGGCATGTTCAGGTGGCCAACGATAGCACGGGCAAGCTGGGGATTTGCGTTGCCGGAAAACACCATCATCCTGTTGTCAGACACGGCTGTCCCTTTGGAACCGGATATGAAATTTTCTGAATGTATGCGGGTAACCATTTATTTTTATGCCCGGCAACGGCTCTTGGCGAGGGCAATAGCTTGATGCAACTTATGCAGATTATTCACGGATGGATACCAAAATGGTTGGGGCGCCAGGATTCGAACCTGGGAATGCAGGGATCAAAACCCTGTGCCTTACCGCTTGGCGACGCCCCAGTTTAAACTTCATCAGATGGTATTCGCTTCACACAACCGTTCCAGTAACGGCGAGTAGTTCCGGCCCCTGGCCACGAATCCCCGCCAATCAGCAGGAAGCTGATGCAATACCCGTTCTGCTTCCACCCGCTCTCCGAAGGGCGCAAATACACAACCCCCGCTTCCGGTCATTCTTGCCTGGCCGTGCCCATTTAACCAAGCCAGCGCCTCCGCCACTTCAGGATAGTGTTCCACCACGACCGGTTCGAGGGTGTTACACCCTTTCCCTTCGAGAAAGGCGCGTATTGTAATAGGGTGGGCGTTGCGTATCAAATTTGTGGCAGAAAAAACTTCGGCTGTGGCGACCGCAACCGGGGGGATAACGACCAGAAACCACGGCTCCGGCAGCTCCACCGGGGTGAACTGTTCGCCAACACCCTCCGCCCAGGCGGCTTGACCATGAATGAATATGGGGATATCAGCACCCAGACTCAGGCCCAGGGAAGAGAGATCTTCTCTGCTCAGGCCGGTTTCCCACAGACGGTTCAGAGCCACTAATGTGGTTGCTGCATCCGAACTTCCACCTCCCAACCCGCCTCCCATGGGCAGACGCTTGTTGAGGTGTATATCAACACCCTGAGCAACGTCACACTGTTGCTGCAGCGTGTGAGCCGCTTTTACCACCAAATCCTGATTTTCGCTAACCCCTGGCAGCGGGGAAAGGCGGCGAATCAAACCATCACTTCGGATCTGAAAGACAACCTCATCACCAAAATCGAGAAACTGAAAAACGGTCTGTAACAGATGGTAACCATCAGCCCGGCGGCCAGTCACATGCAGGAACAGATTAAGCTTGGCTGGCGCAGGCCAGGGGTTCATACCGCGCGATCCGCTCATTTTTGTTGCCGTAAAACCGGCAATGCAGCCAACACCCAGCGATCAATAACCAGTCGCACCTTAAGCTGCCGGTTATCCAGGAACAGCTTGGCCGGCAACTGCATCCCCCGGTACCGGATATAGCGTTTGTAGTGTATCTGCCACCCCGACTGCCATAACTCCTTCAATCTGCCCTGGCTGTCCAGCACCATTTTCGCCTCAACTCCCCGCCGAGGGATACCGCGTACCCAGTGACGCAGCAATTTTATCGGCAACTGCACACCCGTTTGCTGGAAAAACAGCGTCTCGGCATCGCCCCGGTTGAATACGGTTTTTCCACGGCTGCGCAGGGCAACGCCATTGGGATCACCCGCCAGTGTCAATGTACCCATCCCGAATGGGCCACTCAGCTGGATATGATAGTTTTCGCCCCACTGCCGCCAGAAGAGGTTTGCGTTGAGTCCGTCACGCCCGGTCTGTATGGCAATACGGCCGCGCAGCTCCCAACTGGTCACTTCTTGCAACAGCTGTTGCTGCATACGCCACGCCTGAGCGGTATCCTTGCCAAGTGGCCGTATCTGCTGTCCGCTGCAGCCAATCAGCAACAGCAGGCTGGAGAACAGTACAAACAGACGGCGCAGCATCATTTCAAATAGCGCTGGATGGTATCATGAAGTTCGTCATCATCAGGGTGCTGCTTCTGCGCCTGTTCCCACACCTCACGGGCAGCGGCCTGATCACCGGAAACCCAAAGAACCTCGCCCAGATGGGCAGCTATTTCCGCATCACCAGCCTCGGCCTTTTCCAGCGCACGCCGCAGATACTCAATTGACTCCTGATAACGACCCAGCCGATAAAGCACCCAGCCCATGCTGTCCAGGATAGCGGCGTCATCCGGCTCAAGCTCCAGGGCTCGTTGTATATAGCGGTACGCCTCTTCATATCGTTCGGTACGATCAGCCAGCGTATATCCCAACGCATTCAGCACCTGGGCATTATCCGCATCAGCCTGTAGCATTTTGTTCAAATTCTGTTCAAGCACTTCAATCAGGCCAATCCGTTCTGCGGCCATCGCTTGAGCGTAGAGCAGCTCCGGATTGTTGGGGAATTTTTCCAGGCCGCTGCCAAGCACATCAAAAGCCTCTTTGTCCTGACCAGAAACCCGCAGGATATCCCCTTCAACAAGAATGGTACGCACCTCCTGGCGGGGATTGTCCTGCGCCAGTTCATGCAGCAGTTGCCGGGCACCATCCATATCCCCTTGCCGTGCCGTCAGGATGGCAATACGAAGCTGAGCTTCTGCAAAATTCCCCCCGCTGCTGACCTTTCCGTACCAGCGAAGCGCTTCGGAGTCATTCTCTTCACTTTCCGCTATGCGACCAAGGAAAAAACTGGCTTCGGACACACGCTGCCCACTGCGAATCAACGTAGAAAAATATCTTCTGGCCTCCTCGTCATGCTCAGCCTGGAGAGCCAGCAACCCCAATGCAAACAGGATATCCGTATTATCGGGAGCGCGCCTCTCAAGCCGCTTAAACTCTTCCCGCGCCTGCTCGAAACGGCGCTCATCTACCAGCATGCGCGCATAAGAGAGATGTATTTCCAGATTATCAGGATCAAGTCCGATCGCTTTCTGATAAGCTGTGGATGCAGCATCAACATCATCTTCAGCCTGGTACAGGTTAGCCTGCAGTACATAGGCATCACTCCAGTCCGGTCGCAATACCATCGACTTACTCAATAGCTGGTGCGCTTTGCCATACTGCTCTGCCTGCATGGCCAGGTGCGCCTGGGCAAACAGAGCATCTGCATCGTCAGGATATTTTTCGACCAGGCGAGACATGGCTTGCAGCGCGGTTGTCCTGTCCTTCTCACGACTAAGTAGCCGGGCAATAAACATAAATCCTTTTTGCGGTTGTTTTACATGTGAGGCTCGCACCTGCTCCAGAAATGGCACCGCCTCATCCGCCTGCCCATTGCGGAGGTACATAATGGCGACCACCTGCTGTGCTTCGGTATCTTCCGGCGCAAGCGTCACCCACCTTCGGGCAGCCTCCAGCGCCTTTTTTTCATTACCAGTAAAAACCGCAATTTTTGCCGCCCGTTCCGCAATCCGCGGGTCGCCTGACTGTCGCGCTGCACGAAGATAGTTTTCAGCAGATACATCAACAGCCCCCCGCTGACCGGCAATTTCCCCAACCAGAATTTCATAGAGCAGTTCGGCCTGGGGAGACTGTTGTATCGCAGCACTATTCTGTGTTATCGACGACAACTCCTTTTTTCCTGCCGATGGCAAGGATGTAACGCACGCTGACAACAAGGCAGTAACCAGTGCAAAGACAGTCACCGGCAGATGGCTCCGCCACGGCCAGATTTTCGCAGCAACAAGCACGAAGTTCTTCATGGCGGAAACCTGTCCGCAATGGGTATATACTCTCATTTAACAAACAACTCCCGATTACAACGAATGAACAACTATACCCAAGTTCACCCTTGATTTTCACTAAAATTGTTAATTCTGATACATCAACCTTGTATTCGTGCGGTGCATGGCGCAGAATTCATGGTATATCAATCTGCAAGATAATTTATGTCGCTACTGGCATTTGGTGTTAACCACAAAACAGCTCCTGTCGAAATTCGGGAAAAGGTGGTTTTTGCCCCCGAAGGGCTTTATGGTGCGCTGCACGAACTGCTGGCGCGTGATGGATTGCGCGAGGCAGCCATTCTGTCGACGTGCAACCGTACCGAACTGTACTGCGGGACAGCAGATAACAACAATGCGGACTACAGAAACATACTGCTGCAGTGGTTCTGTTCCTACCACAATATCGACTGCAAACTGGTTGAACCCTACACCTATCTCTACCCGGATCAATCCGCAGTACGACAGATCATGCGGGTGGCCAGCGGGCTGGACTCCTTGGTGCTGGGCGAACCCCAGATTCTGGGACAGATGAAGGCTGCTTATGCCACCGCATACCAGGCAGGAACTATCGGCGGCCATCTCAATCGACTGTTCCAACACACCTTTTCTGTTGCCAAGCGGGTGCGGACTGATACAGCCATCGGCGCCAGTCCAGTTTCTGTTGCCTTTGCCGCAGTCAGTCTGGCACGGCAGTTTTTCAGCGATCTCAACAAACACACCGCTCTGTTGATCGGCGCTGGCGAGACCACTGAACTGGTAGCGCGCCACCTACGGGAAAATGGCATCGGCCGCATCATTGTTGCCAATCGCACCGTTGAAAAAGCCCATCTGTTGGCCACTGAAGTCAATGGGTTCGCCATAGGGCTGTCAGATATCAAGGGGCACCTGGCCGAAGCGGATCTGGTGGTTTCATCCACTGCCAGTCAGAAGCCGGTGGTCAACAAAGAGGATGCCCAACAAGCTATTAAAATCCGCAAACGGCGCCCGATTCTGATGATCGATATCGCTGTACCGCGAGACATCGCCTCTGATGTGAACGAACTGGATGACATCTATCTGTATACGGTAGACGACCTGCAGGACATTATCCAGGAGGGACTGCGCTCCCGCCAGGAGGCTGCCAAACAAGCCGACGAGATCATCGACAACCACGTTTCTCATTTCATGGGTTGGCTCCAGTCGTTGAACGCTGTGGACACTATCCGCAGTTATCGCGAAGATGCAGCAAAAATCCGCAACGTGGTACTGGAAAAGGCGCAACGCCATCTGGCTGCGGGCTGTGACCCCGAACAGGTGTTACAGGAGCTCGCTTACAGCCTGACCAACAAACTGATACATACGCCCACCGCGCAGATGAGCCAGGCAGCCTATGCCGGACGGGATGAACTGCTGCAGGCGGCGCGTGAGTTGTTCAACCTCAATACGATTGACAACACCGAATCTTGAAACCCTCCATTCGCAGCAAAATAGACGGTCTTGCCGAACGGCTGGAAGAGATCAATGCTTTACTCACCGACCCCGGTGTCATTGCTGATCAGAACCGTTTCCGCACCCTTTCCCGGGAGTACGCGCAGCTCAATCCCCTGATCACCGCCTGGCAGGAGTATCTTCAGCTTCAGGAGGATATCGACAGCGCTAAAACCATGCTCAAGGAGGAAGACAGGGAACTGCGTGCCATGGCCGAGGAGGAGATCAGCCAGGCGCTGCAGCGCCAACAGACTCTGGAAAAGGAGCTGCAACGCCTGCTGCTGCCTACCGACCCCAATGACGAGAAAAATATCTACCTGGAGATCCGGGCCGGCACCGGTGGAGACGAAGCCGCCCTGTTCGCCGGCGATCTGTTTCGCATGTATTCACGCTACGCCGAACTGCGCAGATGGGGGGTAGAGATAATCGGTACCAGTCCGGGCGAGCACGGCGGCTACAAGGAGATTATCGCCCGTATCATCGGGCGAGGAGCCTATTCACATCTCAAATTCGAGTCCGGCGTACACCGGGTACAGCGCGTCCCGGAGACGGAGTCCCAGGGCCGCATCCACACCTCCGCCTGCACCGTTGCCATCATGCCGGAAGCCGATGAGATCGAAACAATAGCCATCAACCCGGCCGATCTGAAGGTTGACACCTACCGCGCATCCGGAGCAGGTGGCCAGCATGTCAACAAGACCGACTCCGCCATCCGCCTCACCCACTTGCCCACCGGTCTCGTGGTGGAGTGCCAGGACGAACGTTCGCAGCACAAAAACCGCGCTAGGGCGATGGCGCTGCTGCAAGCCCGGTTACTCGCCGCACAACAGGACAAACAGGCGGCAGAACAGGCTGAAAACCGCCGCCTGCAGGTGGGGAGCGGTGATCGATCGGAACGCATCCGCACCTATAATTTCCCCCAGGGGCGTGTCACCGATCACCGTATCAATCTAACACTGTACAAACTGGATGACATTCTGCAAGGGGCACTGGATCAAATTATAGAACCACTCATCAACGAATATCAGGCCGATCAACTGGCGGCACTGGCAGAGGAGCAGTGAACAGAACGACTATCGCAGGGATACTGCGCAGCGCACGGTCACGGCTCTCGACCGTTCATGATACCGCTGATCTGGACAGCGAGCTGTTGTTGGCTCATGCACTGGGGAAATCCCGTACCTGGATCTACACCTGGCCGAATCACTACCCCACCGTTAGCGAATCGGAGCAGTTTCAGCGGCTCATCGAACAGCGCCTGAAGGGAATACCCACTGCCTATCTCACCGGCAAGTGTGAATTCTGGTCGCTCTCCCTGGAGGTCAACCCGGCCACACTGATCCCCCGGCCGGAGACCGAATTGCTGGTCGAACAGATTCTGCAGCGTGTCCCGCCTGGCGCAACCCTGCGGATCGCCGATCTAGGCACCGGAAGTGGCGCTATCGCCATCACCCTTGCCGTGGAACGGCCCGGCTGCACTGTCGTGGCCACCGATCGTTGCCCAACAGCACTGGCCACCGCCCAACGCAACGCCGGCAAGCAAGGCCTGAGCAATATCATCTTCAGAACTGGCGACTGGTATCAACCACTGGCAGGTGAACGATTCGACATCATCACCTCAAACCCTCCCTACATCGCCAGCGGCGATCCGCATCTGCAACAGGGTGACCTCCCCTTTGAACCACTCACGGCACTGACAGCAGGCCATGACGGGCTGGACGCCATCCATACTCTTGTTTGCAATAGCCACGACTATCTCAATCCCGGTGGCTGGCTAATGGTCGAATACGGTTTCGATCAAAGAGCAGCGGTTGCCCGCCTTTTACAACATTCCGGTTACAGCCGGATCCAGTGTTATCCCGATCTGGCGGGACATGATCGTATCAGTGAGGGACAGGCGGTATAATCCCGGTCATGAACGACGAACAACTCCTGCGCTACAGCCGCCACATCCTGCTGCCGCAGATCGATGCCGAGGGACAGCTTAAGCTGCTGAATTCCCGGATACTGCTCATCGGGCTGGGAGGGCTGGGCTCCCCTGTCGCCATGTATCTTGCTGCAGCCGGTATTGGTCATCTGGTCATCTCTGACTTCGACACCGTCGAGCTCTCCAACCTGCAACGTCAGATTATTCACGGCAGTGGGGATATTGGCCGCTCAAAAGCCGAGTCGGCCACTGGCACACTGAACGAACTCAACCCCGACATCAAACTCACTGCAATCAACCAGCGCCTTGACGGGGGGATACTGCAGGAACAGATTCAGCTTGCAGATGTAATCATCGACGCCTCCGATAACTTTACCACCCGCTATGCTCTCAACGAGGCCTGTGTCAAAGCGGGTAAACCACTGGTATCCGGTGCCGCTATCCGGATGGAAGGCCAGATAACCCTATTCCCAAACGACCGCTCGAACAGCCCGTGTTACCGCTGCCTCTACCGTGATGGCGAAGAGATGCAAGAGAGCTGCAGTGAAAATGGCGTGCTGGCGCCACTGGTTGGTGTGATCGGCAGCCTGCAGGCGGCTGAAGCCATCAAGGTGGTGCTCAACATGGGTTCAACCCTGGATGGCCGCCTGTTGCTGGTCGATCTGATGAATATGGAGTTCCGCATCGTAAAGCTGCGCAAGGATCCGCAATGTCCCGTCTGTAAGGAATTAAACCGTGAACATAACAACAGTCATGCCTGAACAAACAACCACCCTCCCCCGCTCCCTGGTCAACCTGCTGTTGACCCAGGCCCAGCAGTCGCCGGAAAAAGAGATCTGTGGCCTGGTTTCCAGCCGCAACGGCCAGCCAACGAAGGTTTATCCAGTACCTAATATTGCAGCCGAGCCCGGGCGGTTATTTCAGATGGAACCGCAGGGTCTGATTGATGCCATGCGCAACATGCGCGAGCAGAATAAAGAACTATTCGCCATCTATCACTCTCATCCACGCAGTCCGGCGGTGCCATCCGCCACCGACCTGCAACAAGCCGACTACCCTGATGCGCTTTATCTAATTATCTCCCTTGACACCAAAGGGGTACTGGAGATACGTGGTTACCGGCTAAGCAACGATATATTGAAAGAAATTGTATTGGAGGTCAGCCCCTGAGTCTCCCGCATGCGCGCATCAGAAACAATTATCTTGCCCAGGGGTAATAGTCAATATTGCCGGTAACTGCTCAGCTCACCCCTAAAATTCGTCAATTCAAGGCGAAAAACGGGGGTTTACATGCGTAAATGACCATTTTTTAACGCAGAAATGGCGGATTTTAGGGGTGAGCTGAGCAGTTACGCCCAAGGTTGGTATTTGTGTGCAGAAGGGGGGCTAAATGTTATTTTGAGAACTGGCAGATTGGATTGATATGAGAAGCAGTCGATACGTTTGAGCTGCTGCGCTCAGACAAAAAACAGGCAGGTTCTTCTCAACAGCAAACAAAAAAGGTGCGGGCTAAACAGCCCGCACCGTAGAGATACCAAACTGTTTGGTTAAACAGCTTTGCTTGCTGACCTCCGGGCAAAACCAACCAGACCCAGAAGACCCGCACCAAACATCCACACCGCAGCAGGGAGGGGTACCGGGGCAGCCGTAATAACACGCATCTGATCAATGCCATCATTAGTTGTATTCAAGAGCTGCGCCACAGTCATGCCAGTGAAATTAACCGTGTCGTTTCCTTCCAGACCGCGCCAGCCGTAAGTGTTGGTCGAATAGGATACATTACTGTGTCCGAGCATTCCATCCGTAGCATTTAACCCGCTGGTAGTGTAGATGACCCCCAGGATTTCGTCACTAAACGAAATTTCCTGAAGCCCCGCTGATCTGGGCCCTGTTCCCACCGGGCTGTAGTTAACAAGATAGCTACCGATGTATGTGCCTGCGCCAATAGTGCCACCTGTATCAGTAACCAAATCACTTCCCAGCTGAAAAGAATACTGCTCTTGAAATACAACAGTATTGTCGTTTTCTGTTCCCGGGTGAGTAGCGTTGTAACCGTCGCCAAGGTCTGAAACTGACTCAACGCCGGAAGTGAAACCCGTCACAGATGCGTTTGCCGCAAGAGCGAAGAACATCCCTCCCAACAACATGCCCGTTTTAATTTTGTTCATTTTTTGCAACCCTTATTTTTTAATAACCTCAGACCGATCTGCATAATTCACGCCACAAACCTTGTTGTTCTTTTTTTTCAGAAGGTTATAATGACTGAACTTAATTGGCAGGTTAGCAACCTGTAAAAACAACCGTCACTATTACCCGGATAATTATTCAGCATCTCTTGAAACCATTTGCAAAATCACAATAAAAAACAAAAAAATCAATTAATTACATAGGAAGCAACATCTTTACTCTCCATTTATTGTTTTGTAAAAAATATTGACGACGTCAATATCGCTATATTGGCATTTGCAAGAGGTAAACCCCATTATCACAAGTCAACCGCTATCGAGCTGATTGGAGAACAGCGCCAGACTCCCGCACCGACAGCCCAATGCAGTACTTTGCAATATGCTTATGCGGGGGCATTTTATAGCGAATCAAGTATTTTTTTGGCTTCATCTGCATACTGCAACCCATCTTCTGCCGCCAGTACTGCTCCCAGATGCTCGCGCGCAAGAGCTTTATCTCCAGCCGCAGAGTACACCACACCAAGATGGTAGTTAAAAATGGTTACCTTTGGAGCCTTTTGTACTGCTTTTTTCAGCAGCGCCAGGGCCTTGCCAGTATCACCGGATTTGTAATACGCCCACCCAAGCGTATCGATATAGGCCGGATTGGGAGAGTTTTTGAAATGTCCGGCCAGTTTGAGTGCCTGTTGCAGGCTTGCAGCATCGCCTTTGAAGTCAGTCAACAGTGAAGCGAGATTGTTGGAAGCCACATCACTGCCTGGATTCACTTTCAGCATTTCCCTGTAGAGCTGTATCGCATAATCATAGTCAGCAGTACGCTCATAAATACCGGCCAGAAAGAGCATGGATACGCTGTTGCCTGGCTCCTTTTCTACAGCATCCCTGACAAGCTTTACTGCTTCATCCTTGTTACCCTGCTTCAAGTAAATATTGGCCAGGTTTTTTACCGCAGCATTCCAGCTTTTTTTCGATGAAGATGAAATTGAGTTCTGAAAGGCATTGATTGCCTGCTGTTCCTGCTGTCGCAGCAGGTAGAGTTCGCCCAGAAGATTATAGTATCCGCCTTGATTGGCAGGTGATTTTTTGATTTGCTGTAGCAACAGGGAAATCGCGTTGTCCGGCTTGCCTTTCGCCACGTAGGTCTTCGTCAATGCAATAACGGGAGCAGCTTGTTCGGGAGATTTTTTAATGGCAATTTCAAGCTCGCTGATAGCCTCATCATATCTCTTTTGTGCAGCATACAGCTGTCCCAGCTTGATATTTCCTGCAGAATTTTCCGGATAATTCTGCTTGATTTTTTGGGCAGCCTGCTCGGCCTGTTTCCAGTTACCCTTGAAGGCATGGATATCGGCCACGGTTAACAGCCCCCGACGATCATCGGGCGCCAATTTCAAAAGCTCTGCCGCCTGCCGCAGGGCATCATCATATTTTTTTTGCGAAGTCAGAAAACTGATCAATGCATAACGGGCTTTGAACGCACGGGGATTGACTTTAATGGCCTTGCGCAAACTTTCCCGGGCCAGTTCCGGTTCACTATTACGCATATGCGCACTGGCCAACAGCACCAGAATGGAGTCAGAAGCAGGATCACCCAGCAGGATAGTACGAAAATCATTGATGGCCCCCTTTGCATCCCCTTGCTGCAAGGCTATGCGCCCACGCGTCATCAGCGCCTGTGGATCGTTGGGGTTGTTTTCCAGCACATCTGTAACCAGTTGTTTTGAGTCAGTATGCTGCCCATTGTCCAAACGAAGGATTGCCAGTTCATTTTTTGCCTGCAAACCTTCCAGATTCGTTCCCCTTATTTTGATAATATCAACGTACAGTTGTTCCGCCTGCTTCGGTTTATTATTTTTTTTGTACAGCTTTGCCAGACCAAAACGAACCTTGTAAGCTTCCGGGTTTTTATCAATAAATCTGAGAAGTTCCGTTTCAGCTGCTTTGTCGCCCCGTTTTTCCTGTAAAAAAGTGCCCAGTACCAGCTCCCGATCTTCATCCTCCGGGTTAGCCGCAACCGAATCACGCAGAACTTTTTCTGCTTTATCCAGTTGTTCCAACCTGGTGTAGAGCTGCGCCAGCTGGGTTACATACAGAGCGTTCCGGGGATAACTATCGATACTTTCATGCAGCAACTTCTCCAACGCCTCGGTATTCTTGCTATTCCAGTACACTTCTGCCAGCTTCAGGCGAAGAATTTCTGCATCGGGGTCTTTTTCCATCCCCTTCATCAGCACCTCAGCCGCTTTATCCGCCTGGTTTTTCTGATAGAGCGATGACAACAGCAGAACAACATCCCTGTTGCCGGGAGCCAGTTGATAAGCCTTTTCGGCTTGCTTCAGCGCACCTGCCTCATCGCCTTGGCGGGCAAGCACGGCACCCTTCAGAGCAATACCTTCCGGATTGCCTGGTTCATCCGCCAAAAGTGAACGAACCATCTCCATTGCCTTATCATTTTGTTGGGCGAGCAGATAATATCTCCCAACCTGGAGCCGACCAGGGATGCTTTTCGGATCAAGCTCCAATACCGCCAGAAAATGTGAAAAGGCCTTCTTCAAATCCTGTTTTTTTTCCAGTGTAAGGGCAAGATAATAGTGCCCATCTATACTTTTTGGGTCGATCTGGAGAACGTTTTTTAGCTCAACCCTGGCTTTATCGTAATTGCCTTCCTCATAATAAGCCTTGCCACGCTCCAGGTATTTGGCAGCCTGTTCACTTGAACTGCAGGCAGCAAGAAACAGCACCATAAAAAAAGACAAGCAAAGATACTTCACCCCTTGATAAAACATATTGTCTCCAGCACGCATATACCCGTTTTCAATTCACGGATTTAATATTCAACATAACAACAAGTTACATGCAATAACGTTGTTTAGTCACTCTTGTTCATTCGTAACTACCCAAATCACCCCTGAAATCCGCTACTTCCGCGTTAAAAAATGATCATTTCCCTGCGTAAACTCACATTTTTCGCCTTGAACTGACGAATTTCAGGAGCGATCTGAGTAGTTAGCGGAAACCGGAATAACTTTCCTTATTTCCGGATCGCAACCTGGGGCGCAGTTACACTAGTATCAATGGTATCTCCAGGAACGTAATCATCAAGCACCCCGGCAACAGATTTTGTGAAATCATCCAGTCGCTCTTCCACTTCTTTTATATCTTCATTCGGCATCACCAGCGTGGTCAATCTAACTAACGCCCCATCTGTACGATTTTTGGTCAATGCATCCCAGAACAGATACCATTTCACCAGATATTCATTGGTAATCACCCGGCCTCGTTGATTAAACCAGTAGTAGACCAACTGCTTATAATCGCCTTTCTGTATTTCAACGCGGTTTACCCTCAGAGGAATACCATTCGTACCCGCACCTTCGATACTCTTGACCGTCAACCCGGTCATTTGCCATCCATCTCCAGGCAGGCACGACCGGGGAGAATGAGCCGATTCACCCTTTCTCTGTGACCCATAATAGGCAACGTAAAAATTAATGACTTTCCCGGCACCATTGTCAAAATTCGCCATGATGTAGTCATCAAACTTGAGTGCATCAATATAGATTTGCTCCATACGCTCACCGGTTCCCTGCCAGCTGCCAATCTGTAATGGAAACCCGGAAAAATCTGCCCGCGATGGAATCACTTCCTCACGTTGCACCACCAAAAAAGAGGATGCCGCTGTTATCACCAGCAAGAACGCGGAAAAAACAAGTGATTTTGGTAAAGAACGATAACGAATGGCCGCACCTTCAGGAGAAGGATTGGGAAAATCAAGGCCAAACACTTCGCGCAGCGGCCGACTTCCATCACGACCTATTTTAGACAATACCCACATCTCGGCAATAAGAACTCCCAGGCAGCTCATGAAAATAAACCAGCCTTCAAAGTCATGAAGAAACCCTTCCGCCATCGCAATGCCCTTGTAATCAACGAGAACCCCGGTGACACCAATGCGAAAGCTGTTCATCAATACCGTAATCGGAATGCTGGAAATAAAGATAACGGCCCGCTTCCAGAGAGCACCCTTGAAAAAATAGGCACACAAAAAGGCCAGACTCATTAACGGGAACAGATAACGCAGTCCATTACAGGCTTCAACTACCTGCAACTGATAGTTCCCCAGATCAATGACATTTCCTTCCAGATAGACACTGACGCCGAAAAAACGGATTACTGAAACCCCTAGCTGAGATGAAATCAGCTGGAGCAGAGAGGAGAGGTTATTAAAGAGGAACGATGGTAACGGGATCATAAAACCCAGGAAGAGCAATGGAACCCAGATCTTCCGCATGCCTTCCCGGCCCACCATACAAAACGCAATACCGAAAACAGTTACCAGAAAAGCGTACTGGATAATGATATAAAGAGTGCTCAACTCGCCCAAAAAATAGAGCCCAATCCCCAATAGAACAATGACAACACCGACCCAGGAGTCGCTGAACTGAATTTTTTCCAGTTGGTCTTTTCTCTGCCAGACAAGAAAAGCGACCACCAGTGGAATCATATAACCATGACTATACTCTTCCCTGCCCCAAGCCCGTACCATTGCAGACAAGCCATCGTAAAAAATAGTACCGAGCAACCCGAACAGACCGAGTAGACCAATCCATATCCATGCTGGTTCTTTCCATATGGTTTGCTGTTTCAAGCCATCTTCCACGAGTAACCCCCATCCACAATAAAAACCCCCGTCACAAACAGGCGAGCTGTCAAGATATACTCTCTGAAACTTGGTGATTTCATCACAATTCTTTTAACATCACAAACGGGAGGGAATACCCCCATGCAATTCAACTAACCGCCTTCCGAGAAACCAGCAAGAGCAACTGGTTGCTATAAATAAAGGCAGGGGAAAATACCACTTTTACTAACACCGTAGAAAACCAGCACTATAACCTGCCCCACCGAAGCTTGTCGGAGTTAGTTTATTGGTCTGATAGGCTAAAGCAAAATACTCTTCTGTAACAATAACAAGTCACTATTGAAAAACAAGTAATTATCAGATATAGATGCGCTTGTCACAACCAAAGCAGTGACATTTCTCAATAACTTGCAAGATGGCCGTTAAAAGCGCATACAAATCAACAAAATGCCCTTGATAGCCACGCTCTGGCTTATCCCGAAGTTCCGTGCTATTTGAGAAGAAGCATGTCGATATTGCACCCCGGGGTTGGATTTTTCGTGTTTTCATTTCATCACTATACTCAAGGATTTGGCGCTATTAATCCAGTGACTGACAACATCCACTCCAGGAACCTCCTTGACACGATGCTCGCGCTCAT
Source organism: Gammaproteobacteria bacterium (assembly GCA_024277595.1). GTDB lineage: Bacteria > Pseudomonadota > Gammaproteobacteria > Thiohalospirales > Thiohalospiraceae > DRMK01. The sequence continues at coordinate 11,356 of JAJRUV010000117.1, read as the reverse complement.
TGACTTTTTTAAGTTTTTCCAGAAGCTGGTCAGGTTCCCGTGTGGACAAATCCTGCACTGATTCAACGCCGGAAAACTCAAGCAACTCTGCAAACTGTCCCATAACCCCGGGGACACGCATCAAATCTGCCATGCTTGCCCATTTTCTGACAACATACTGTTCTTTCAGGCCAATCCTGTTCGCGGTTTCTTCCCAACCATCATTGGTGCAACAACGCTGCAGCAAATCTTCGGTGGTTTCGATTCCCAAATCCCGTAGCTTCTTGCCAAAACCTTTGCCAATACCTTCAACCTCTTCAACCGGATAGGGATAATCATCACTGACCAGACCTTCACGATACTCATGAGTGGTAACCTGACTGGCATCCTTGGCAACCAATAGCGCATCATGTTTTTCCTTCCAGTCGTTACGCTCTTGTTGAAGTTCCACCTGTCCATCTTTCAGGCGTTCATAACTCTGTTTTAGCTGCTCAAAACGAACCGCCCAATTACCACTTTCACCCTGCAACTCCGCATGGTCATTCTTCAGACGCTCATGTCTGCCCGCCCAGTCGATATCATCAACGGATTCAGTGCGCCTGCTGCGGCAGAAAAGACAGCCAATGACAAACCCAAGTACAAATGCGATTAACAAACACAGAATTATCTGCCCGACTAAATAACCCATGACTAACTCCCCTGAATATTGACGTTAAACTCGATACGACGATTTTTTGCGCGTCCGGCTTCGGTTTTGTTGTCAGCAACAGGTCTTGATTCTCCATAACCTGCGGCAGACAGCCGGTCTGCGGCGACTCCCTTAGCCGTCAGGTATTCGACCACCGATTCGGCGCGTGCCTGGCTCAGCTTCCTATTCATCTGCTCACTTCCGTTCGCATCGGTATGTCCCTCAATTTCGATTTTCGCTTCACGACATTCAGATGCAACACGCGCAAGGTCATCAAGCAGTGAATAGCTTTCCGGAGCGATTTGCGCACGAGCTGTTTCAAAATGAATTTTCCGCTCAGCCAGTAACTTTTCGAACTGCTGTTGACAACTGATTTCAGTTGCAATAGTCGCAGGTGCTGGTACGGCAATATCATACTGGTGTCTATAACCACCTGCCGCCAGAGAGTCGCTAATGGCCTGTTCGACATCCGTCCGTGTGCTATCAGAGTCAACAATTCCGGCCAATCGAAGATCGGTATCAACCAACGTTGCATTCATGCTGACAAATTGATCCAGTATGGCCGCAATACCCTCTGCGGCAGAAAGCCAACCGACAGGAGCACCGGAAACAATTTCCAGCTGATCCTGAACTTTATCGACACCAATATGTTGGCTGGCTGCTGCGATCACCGCTGCCCGGCTCTCTTCATCCGGCACCATACCGTTAACAATCACCCCGCTCTCATCTTTGATGAAACCAATCTCGTAGGGTACAGGTGGTGGAACAGCTGCTGCAGACAGGGTCGGCTTCTCGACAGCGATACGGTTATCAACGGTACGCACGCCATAGACACTGCGGACAATCTCCCCCGCCTTGTCCCGAAGAGCGGTACTGGGTGCAGTACCCATCAATGTGACATCCCGGCCATCGATACCAACATGAGACCAATTGATGCCAACCGCGTTCAGTGAATCATCCGTACGAGTCACAAGATCCTGTTCAATAGCTGGCGCATGCTGTCCCATGCACAACCAGAGCAGCAGCACAAGCGCGATAACCCCGAGCAATAGAATGAGCGTTTTTTTCATATAGATCTCCGGTACATCCGGTTCATTTTTTTACCAAGAATGATCAGCCTGGCGCAGGCCATACTTCACACTGAAAATCAAACCACATCGACAGGCAGCCCAAAAAACAGGTGGATTTGACACCCGCTTTCCGACACATATCCATTTCTTAACTGTGCTGAATAGTTACACTACTGGAAGGTAATCACCATAAGCCACAAACCTATTCAAGGCCCGCAGCTCTGATCGGGTGGCAAGACAAAGACCGGCGTTTTGACACCGAAAGTAAAGCAGGCACCGTCTGTATGTAATCAAATGCGCAGAGACACGAACCACAAGATTCCGGATTGTAGCGGAGATAGCGGGGAAATAGCAACGCAAGCCAATGGATCTTCCCGATAAATAAAGGCAGAAAATCATTCCCCCCCGCAGCGCAATTTTCGAGCCAAAATGGCAAGTTTTCTCCCTAATCGCTCGATCTCCGGGATAATTCATAGCATATACAAGCTGATAAACCATAATCACTTAATATTTTTTAATACAGACAGCCCTGATAGTTGGTAAACTGGCAATCAGTACGCTTACTCTGGCAGCTGGGCTGGCTCAAGGGAGAGTCGTACAGATACCACGAAGAGTTTACAGGAGTCTGATCCAAATGTTCGAAGAGTACGCACCGATAATCCTGTTTATTTGCCTTGTTGCCGTTTTATGGCTTGTCGGGACATATAATAGTTTTATTAAACGCCGCAATATGTTAGAAGAGCAGTGGAGCGGCATCGATGTAGCGCTGAGGCGGCGTTATAACCTCATCCCCAACCTGATTAAAGCAGTGAAAGGGTATGGACAACATGAATCAGAGCTACTGCAAAAAACCACAGAGCAGCGAACCAGCGGGAATAACATTGCACAGCGCGCAGCCAGCGAAAGTGAAATTTCCCGATCATTGAATAACCTGCTGGCCGTTGCGGAACAGTACCCTGATCTCAAGGCAAGCAGTAACTTCCTTGCTCTGCAGAGCAGTCTCAATGAGATAGAGAAAGAGGTTCAGCAGGCCCGGCAAAATTATAATGCGGCAGTACGGAAATTCAACACACTGGTTGAATCGTTTCCCAGCAATATCATGGCGAGAATATTTAATTTTAAAATTTTTAATTATTTTACACTTGAACTTGCAACACAACGCGAATTCCCTGATGTTAATTTTTAACCAACCCTGGCAACGAAGGAGCTTGATAGATGGCAAACCAAAGTAAATTCCCCACATCGCTGGCGATAGGCGCAGGCATTGTACTGGCAATAACAGCTTATATGGTGCTACCCACCCTGGGAAGTGGGCCAGATGTGGATACAAGTGAAGCAGCTGTACAGGAAAGGATCAAACCGGTTGGCTCTGTTGCCGCAACCGCTGAACCTGCAGCGGCGGCACCAGCCAAATCAGAAACCGCAGCTGCTGAATCCGCCGCCCCTGCAACACTCGGGACAACAGCAGCTTCACCTGCACGCTCTGGAGAAGATGTGTTCAACTCCTCCTGTAGCGCCTGTCACTCCACCGGAGCAGCCGGGGCTCCCAAGGTAGGCGATAAAGAAGCGTGGGCGCCACGGATTGCCACCGGGATGGATACTATGCTGGAAGTCGCGATCAAGGGGAAAAACGCAATGCCTCCTCGTGGTACCTGTGGAAATTGTTCCGATGATGAATTGAAAGATGCTATAGAGCATATGGTGTCAAAGAGTCAATAATACTTCCTGGAATTTGCTCCCTCTTTTGAAAAAGAGAGAGCAAATACAAACATATTGTGTAACTACTCAGCGAATAGTCAATATTGCCGGTAACTGCTCAGATTGCCCCTAAAAAATTCGTCAGTTCAAGGCGAAAAACGGGAGTTTACATGTGTAAATGACCATTTTTTGACGCAGAAATGGCGGATTTCAGGGGTGAGCTGAGTAATTAACCTGAGCTCGGGTTAAGGCCTAACATGACAAAATTAAAGCAAGAGAAACTGTGGATACCGTCATTCCGTGGCCGGAATCTATAGTTCAAGCTACTGGATTCCGGCTAAAATCATGCCGGAATGGCGCGATTTTTAGTTGTGTGTCAGCTTTTAGATGAAATATTGCTTAACCCGAATTCAGGTTAATTACCATATTGTTATCTTCTCCGTACCTCACTTCTCGACTGGTCTCTTATTAGAAAGTTAACGCCGCGCCACCCCCACAGCCAACAATTTATCGCTGCAACAGAGGTAAGGTTTGTGCGTCAGATTAACGCGAGGAAAGAGAATGGGGTGGACGATGGGACTTGAACCCACGACGACCGGAATCACAATCCGGGGCTCTACCAACTGAGCTACGCCCACCATAGTAAAAAAGCGCCCTCTCAGGCATCAATATGGCACGCCCGGCAGGACTCGAACCTGCTACCCTCGGCTTAGAAGGCCGATGCTCTATCCAGATGAGCTACGGGCGCATAATTCCCACGCCGGGATTCTATCACAAGCCTTCCCTTGACGTACCTGATACTCAACAGGGTTGAGTATATCAAAATTTGGTCGGGGTAGAGAGATTCGAACTCCCGACATCCTGCTCCCAAAGCAGGCGCGCTACCAGACTGCGCTATACCCCGAGTTGTGCGCAATTGTACACAAGGCGACGAATAATACGCGGCACGAAGATTTACGTCAACCGGATTCCGCGGTTTAACCAGACCCGGAGCAGTCTCTACGAAGGAATCCTGGTTCAATCATCTGGACTGTAACCCAGATTGGATGCCAGCCACTGCTCAGCCTTCCCCAGACTCATCCCTTTGCGCCGGGCATAATCTTCCACCTGATCCCGGTTGATTTTCCCCACGGTAAAATATTTCGCTTGTGGATGGGAAAAACAGAACCCGCTCACTGCGGCAGTAGGCCACATTGCAAAGTGTTCGGTAAGGGAAATGCCGCTGTTTTTCTCCACATCCAGCAGCTCCCACAATATTCCTTTTTCAGTATGCTCCGGACAAGCGGGATAACCCGGCGCAGGACGAATTCCCTGGTATTTCTCTTCGATAAGGGCGTTGTTGTCCAACTGCTCCTGCACCGCATACCCCCAGATCTCCTTGCGGATTTTTTTATGCAGCAGTTCGGCAAATGCCTCCGCCAGGCGATCGGCAAGCGCTTTCAGCATAATGGCGTTGTAGTCATCATGTTTGGCCTCGAACTCCGCCACCTTTTCATCGACTCCGTGACCGGTGGTAACGGCAAATAATCCCAGATAGTCCGCCTTGCCAGAGTCACGGGGCGCAATGTAGTCCGCCAGGCACTGGTTAGCGCGGCCCGGTGGTTTTTCCTGCTGCTGACGCAGAAAATGGAAGGTGGCAACTACCCGATGACGTGACTCATCAGCATAGATCGCTACATCATCATTTACCGCGTTGGCCGGAAATACAGCCGCCACGCCACTGGCACGCAGCCATTTGTCATCAATAATCCGTTTGAGCATCGCCTGGGCATCAGCAAACAGTTTGCGCGCCTCCTCACCGTGCTTTTCGTTCTCCAGAATCTTCGGATAAATACCGCGTAGTTCCCAAGCATAGAAGAACGGCGTCCAGTCGATGTACCGTGCGATCTCTGCCAGGTCGAAATCATTGAACACCTGCACCCCGGCCTGCGCAGAGCCGGGGGGCTGATACTGCTGCCAATCAACTTTTTCCTTGTTGGCGCGAGCCTGCTCAAGAGCAAGCCATTTGGTCTGGGCACGCCGGCTGGCGTGTTGTTTGCGCACCTGCTGGTACTCTTTTTTCAACTTGCTGACAAACTCGCTTTTCAGTTCATCAGAGATCAGACTCTGCACGACTCCAACCGCTCTCGAAGCATCCTTGACCCAGACCGCAGCACCTGAATAGCCGGGATCTATTTTTACTGCGGTATGGGCCTTGGAGGTAGTAGCGCCACCGATTAGCAGGGGAATATCAAACCCCTCGCGCTGCATCTCTTTGGCTATGTGCGCCATCTCTTCCAGTGACGGAGTAATGAGGCCGGAAAGACCGATGATATCGATATCATGCTCCCGTGCCTGCTGCAGGATGGTCGCAGCCGGAACCATCACCCCCAGATCAATCACCTCGAAGTTGTTGCACTGCAACACTACACCGACGATATTTTTGCCGATATCGTGGACATCGCCCTTCACCGTTGCCATCAGCACCTTGGCGGCAGCCTTTGTATCTCCTCCCTTTTCTGCCTCAATGTGGGGTATCAGCCAGGCTACTGCTTTTTTCATCACTCGCGCACTCTTGACCACCTGGGGAAGAAACATCTTGCCTTCGCCAAACAGATCGCCCACGATATTCATGCCCTGCATAAGTGGCCCTTCGATGACGTGGATGGGGCGGTCAAACTGCTGGCGCGCCTCTTCGGTATCCTGCTCGACATGCTGATCCAGCCCCTTGACCAGCGCATGCTCGAGCCGCCTCTCCACCGGCCAGTCACGCCAGGCCAGATCCTCTTTTTTTTCTGCGGCGCTGCCATCTCCCCGGTATTTTTCAGCAATCTCCAGCAACCTTTCTGTCGCATCAGGACGGCGGTTGAGTACCACGTCCTCGACCCGCTCTCGCAGCTCTCTGGGAAGATCATCATAGACTGCAAGCTGTGAAGCATTGACGATACCCATATCCATACCGGCCTTGATGGCATGGTATAGAAATACCGAGTGGATCGCCTCACGCACCGGGTTATTGCCGCGGAAGGAGAAAGAGACGTTGGACACCCCACCGGAAATCAGGGCACAGGGCAGACTCTGTTTTATCTCCCGGGTGGCTTCGATAAAATCCACTGCATAGTTGTTGTGCTCCTCGATACCGGTCGCAACGGCAAAAATGTTGGGGTCAAAAATAATATCTTCTGCCGGGAAACCCACCACTTCGGTCAGAATCTGGTAGGAGTTGGTACAGATCTCCAGTTTCCGTGCACGGGTATCTGCCTGCCCCTCCTTATCAAAGGCCATTACTACCACCGCCGCGCCGTAGTTGCGCAGCTTTCTGGCATGCTTGATGAAGGACTGCTCACCCTCTTTCATCGAGATGGAGTTGACAATCCCCTTCCCCTGGATGCACTTGAGGCCAGCCTCGATAATATTCCATTTGGAAGAGTCCACCATCACCGGAACCCTGGCAATATCCGGCTCTGAGGCAATCAGGTTGAGAAAAGTAACCATCGCCTTTTCGCCGTCGAGCATTGCCTCATCCATATTGATATCAATGATCTGCGCGCCATTCTCCACCTGCTCACGGCACACCTCTAGCGCTTCATCATACTGTTCCTCTAGGATGAGGCGCTTGAAACGGGCGGAACCGGTCACATTGGCCCGCTCCCCCACATTGACAAACAAACTGTCGGGAGCAATGTTGAACGGTTCGAGGCCGGACAGCCGGCACTGATTTTCGATAGTTGGCAGAGCACGGGGAGAATATTTTCCCACTGCCTCGGCAATTGCCTGGATATGCGCTGGTGTGGTTCCACAGCAACCACCAACAATATTCAGAAAACCACCTTCAGCCCAACGCCCGATCTCGGCCGCCATCTGCTCCGGCGTTTCATCATATTCGCCAAACTCATTGGGCAGACCGGCATTGGGGTGTGCACTGACAAAAGTCCCGGAGACACGGGACAGCTCTTCCACGTACTGACGTAACTCGTTTGCCCCCAGCGCACAATTGAGACCAATGCTGAGCGGTTTGATATGACGCAGGGAATTATAGAACGCCTCCGTGGTCTGGCCAGACAGGGTGCGGCCGCTGGCATCAGTGATGGTGCCGGAGATCATGACAGGCAGAGTCGTGCCATACCGTTCAAAGTACTGTTCGATAGCAAACAGAGCGGCCTTGGCATTGAGGGTATCGAAGACGGTCTCCACCAGCAGCAGGTCAGCGCCCCCTTCCACCAGACCGCGGATGGCCTCGTCGTAGGCGGCAACCAGTTCATCAAAGGTAACATTGCGGAAACCGGGATTGTTCACATCCGGCGAGATGGAGCAGGTGCGCCCGGTCGGTCCCAGTACACCGGCCACGAAACGGGGCCGTTGCGGGTTCCGCGCCGTTACCGCATCCGCTGCTTCACGCGCCACTCTGGCCCCGGCAAGGTTCAGTTCGCCAGCCAGCAGCTCCATCTGGTAATCCGCCATGGAGATGGAGGTCGCATTGAAGGTATTAGTCTCGACAATATCGGCGCCAGCTTCAAGGTAGGCGGTATGAATGTCACGGATGATATCCGGACGAGTCAATGACAGCAGATCGTTGTTGCCTTTGACCTCCACGGGATGATCGGCAAAACGGTCGCCGCGGTAGTCCGTCTCATCCAGGCTGTAACCCTGGATCATGGTGCCCATGGCGCCGTCCAGAATGAGTATCCGCTGGTTAAGCAGTTCAGTAATATTTTTCATTGCAAGATTATCGTACAGGTATGCCTCACCAGGCAAACAGGATAAACTTCCGGCATGGCAAAACCCGGTATTATCAAACAGTCCATGCGCACATTGTTTGCGGAAGGAGTACTGCGGCTATTCGCACTACTACCCTTGCCGCTGAATCACACAATCGGCGCTGTTGCCGGCTGGTTAGCTTGGAAACTGCCGACACGGGCGAAGAGGATAACACTTCGTAACCTGGAGCAGTGTTATCCCGATCTGTCACCTTCAGCCCGCGACAAACTGGCCCGATGCAGCCTGATTGAAACGGGGAAAACCGCTACCGAGATGGGACCGATATGGTTGTGGCCGAAGCAACGTATTCAGCGAATGATTTACCAGGTGAGCGGGGAACATCATCTGCATGACGCGCTGGCAAGGGATAAAGGTGTCATTCTGGCAATCCCGCATCTCGGCGCATGGGAGATGGTAGGATTGTACAGCTCACTGAACTATTCTATCACTGCCATGTATCGTCCACCCCGACTGGAGGGGATGGACGCCACAGTGCGCCGGGGCCGGGAACGGATGGGGGCACAGCTGGTTCCTGCTGATACCGGCGGCGTACGTGCGCTATACAAAACGCTGGCTCAGGGCAAGATTGTCTGCATCCTTCCCGATCAGGTTCCCTCTGCAGGACAGGGTATCTTTGCGCCTTTTTTTGACATTACCGCAAATACTATGACATTGCTCCCACGACTAATTCAGAAATTTGGAAGCGAAGTTATATTTTGTTATGCCGAGCGCCTGCATCGCGGGTACGGTTTCCACATTCACTTCTTGCCTGCTCCAGAGGGCATCCTGGATTCTGACCCAACAAAATCCGCAACCAGTCTGAATCAAGGTGTGGAGCAGTGTGTGCGTACCCTGCCGGAACAGTATCAATGGAGTTACAAGCGATTCCGGAACCGCCCACAGGGCGAGACTGATTTCTACAGATAAGGCGAAAACCAGCACCCTGTTCAAACAACCCCTGAACCCGCATAGAATTCACGAATACTGCTTCGGCTGCTGTCTAAACGGGGAGATAGCAAGTGGACAAGATGTTCACCAGCTAATGATGGAGCCATGCATGCCATCCTGCATGGGCGCTCAGAAGCTGAGCGAGTGGCTCAAGTAGTTTAGAGCAGATGTCAAACGGCCAACACCGTGGTTTTTCCAGTTCAGTATGGAAACCGGGTTTGAGCTTGCTCTTTGAACAAGTAATAATTTTCTGGTTTTGACACGGTTTTTTAGTCAAGCGATAATGCCAATTGAAACGTTAGCATTACTATAGAGAGGTTATTTTGTTTGGATTAAAAGTCAGGAGCAGGGTTGGTTTGGTACTCTCGCTAGGAGTGTTCGCTGCTTTTTCCGGATGTGCAACAGAATCCCATAGAACAGTCGCTTCAGAAAAAGTGGAATCTTACGGAACATCCTACAGTGGGCCGCGAGCGACAATGGTTGTTGGTAATTTCCAAAATCGTTCCAGTTACATGCAAGGCCTGTTTTCATCAAATTCAGACCGGCTGGGAAACCAGGCTAAAACCATTTTAAAAACTCATTTGCAACAAACCAACCGCTTTAACATCGTTGATCGCCAGAGCTTGCAGCAAAACGAGCAGGAAGCAACGTTTCTCGGTGCCAAACAAAGCATCCAGGGTGCTCGCTACACAGTGACAGGAGATGTTACTGAATTTGGCCGAAAAGTAACTGGCGATCGTCAGCTGTTTGGGATATTCGGATCGGGTAAAAATCAAACGGCTTATGCAAAAGTTTCACTTAATGTAGTTGATGTGTTGACATCTAAAATCGTGTACTCCACTCAGGGTGCAGGTGAATATGCCATGAGTAACCGGGAGGTTCTTGGTTTTGGTGGTACCGCAGGATATGACGCAACCCTGAACGGCAAGGTTCTGAATTTTGCTATCAAAGAATCGGTCAACAATATGGTGCGTGACATCCAGAATGGTGCTTGGCTCATTCAACTGAAATAAAACAAAAATGAGGTTAAAGGCCCCTTTATTGAGTATTTTTCTGGTCGCTGGATGCGCGACCACCAACCAGGAGATGTACTATTGGGGCGAATATGAACAACTGATTCATGATGCCTATGTGAAACCGGGGTCTGCTGATCCACAAACACAAATTGAGAAACTCAATGTCGATCTTCAAAAAACCGGGAGCCTGGGTAAAAAAGCTGCGCCAGGCATCTATGCCCATTTGGGGTTTTTATATGCGATTCAGGGGAAAAACTCTCAATCCAAGGCCGCCTTTATGGAGGAAAAATCCTTGTACCCCGAATCAAAAATTTTTATTGATGGAATGTTGAATCGCGCAAAAAAAAGCGAGGAAAATCATCGATGAACTTCTCGTTCAGGCACTGGTTGTTATTGTTTCCCTTCATTGTTGTTTTCACTTCAGGGTGTGCAACAACTCCCCATGACAACTCTGCATTTGAGAACAGCAAACCAGGGTCTATTATGATCATTCCGCCAAACAATAACTCTCTGGAAGCCAATGCGCCTTACATCTATTTGTCCACACTTTCACGCCCACTGGCAGAAAAAGGATATTACGTATTTCCGGTTTCGGTGATTGACCATTTTCTTAAAGAAAACGGTTTACCGACACCCGCTGAGATGAACGGTATTCCTCTGGATAAAATTGGCGAACACATTGGAGCCGATGCGGTACTGTATATCACCATCGAGGATTGGGGGCAAAAATTCCAAATTTTATCTTCGGTAACGCGAGTTGAAGCCAGCCTTAAACTGGTCAGTGTCAAAACGGGTGAACTTCTTTGGGAATCGACTGCTCGAGCCAAACAATCATCTGGCGATGGGGGTGGTGGCCTTGCAGGAGCGCTCTTAAATGCGGTTGTTACTCAAGTGATAGCCTCCACTATCGCAGATCCAACACCTGGCTTGGCCAGGCAGGCAAATAATATGGCCATAAATAGTCGAACGAGTGGAATGCTCGATGGTCCGTACAAACAGTCGTCTGCAAGAACTGACTAGCAAAACCGCCGGGGTGCACAAGCTGGCGTTTATATTTCGTAACTAACCTGAACGCGGGTTAAGGCCTAACATGACAAAATTAAAGAAAGAGAAACTGTGGATACCGTCATTCCAGTATGCTCCTGGCCGGAATCTATAGTTCAAGCTACTGGATTCCGGCTAAAATCATGCCGGAATGGCGCGATTTTTAGTTGTGTGTC
>JAJRUV010000116.1 GCA_024277595.1 Gammaproteobacteria bacterium | reverse complement strand
GCATAGTTGAAAATGAGTATGTAACTGTTCAGATTGCCCCTGAAATTCGTCAGTTCAAGGCGAAAAATGTAAGTTTACACGGGTAAATGATCATTTTTTAACGCAGAAATGGCGGATTTCAGGGGTGAGCTGAATAGTTACAATAGAAGTTGTTGTTGGTCTCGTTGCTCGTGGGCGGGGGCAGAATCTACATCGCTTCTGCAATCAGCTCCAGCCAGTGTTTTACCGGGATGGAGGTGCTGGTTTCCAGCTGCATGTGACAGCCGATATTGGCGGTGGCGATGATGTCGGGTCGGTTACTCATCAACGCGGTGAGTTTATTCTGCAGCAGTGCTTGCGATATTCCGGGTTGCAAAATGGAGTAGGTGCCGGCCGATCCGCAGCAGAGGTGGTCGTTTGGGACGTTGGTCAGTTCAAAACCAAGTTGGCGCAGGATTTTCTCTACACGCCCGTGTAACTGTTGAGCATGTTGCAGTGTACAAGGTGATTGAAAGGCTATTTTTTTGCCGGGGATGTTGAGTTTAAGTGATGAGAAATTTTCATTGGCAACTATTTCGCACGGATCTTTTGCCAATGTCGAGATCAGCGCGGCTTTGTCTGCATAAGCAGGGTCATCTTCAAGTGCAGCGCCGTACTCTTTAACCATTGCACCACAGCCACTGGCGGTTACAAGAATCGCTTCGTGCGGTGCATTTCCTGCAGGGTCAACGAGTGGCCACCAGGCATCGATGTTGCGCCGCATAAATTCGAGCCCCTCGTCATGTTTGGTCAAATGATAGCTGACGGCACCACAACAGCCCGTGGCGGGTGGGACGGTGAGCGTGATGCCGAGCTGGTCGAGTATTTTTATCGCTGCGCCATTGGTGCCGGGTTTTATGACCGATTGTGCACAACCTGCCAATATGATCATTTTCCGCGCATGATTGCTTTGTGGTGATGACTGCACTGTTTGAGTTACAGGCACTTTTTTCTTTAACGCTGCGGGCAGAAACGGCTTCAGGATTTTTGATATTGTGATCAACGGTGCCAGTCGCTGTGGATGCGGCAAAACGGTGCGCAATGCCTTGCGGATGACTCTCTCTGACAGTGAGCGGTTGACTTTTGTATCGATATACTCACGTCCAATCTCTACCAGCCGACCATATTTTACCCCGGAAGGGCAGGTAGTTTCACAGGCGCGACAGGTGAGGCAGCGATCAAGGTGTATCTGTGTTCGGTTCGTTACCGTGTTACCTTCCAGCATCTGTTTGATGAGATAGATGCGCCCGCGTGGACTGTCCAGTTCATCGCCGAGCTCCTGATAGGTCGGGCAGGTGGCAGCACAAAAGCCGCAGTGAACACAGCTGCGTAAAATGGCATCGGCTTCGTCTCCAACACGGGTGCCTTTGATGTCGTCTGCAAGTTTGGTTTGCATGTATTAATCTGCGTAAAAAAACTGCTGTTTTACAGGCCAGCATAGAGGCGGCCGGGGTTAAAAATCCCGGCGGGGTCAAATGCCTGCTTAAGGCGACGATGCAATTGCATGATGCCGTCTGCTGGTAACTGAAATGTTTCGCAATCGACCGGGCCTCGTCGGAACAGGGTGGCATGGCCACCAGATGCCTGTGTCTGCTTGCGAACAAGTTCTGGCGCACTATCACTTAATAGCCAGCGTTGTGCTCCGCACCAGTCGATAAACCATGTGCCGGGAATGTTGATGTCAGCCATCCCGGCCGGTAACGACAAACGCCACAACGGCAGTTTGGATTGAAAAAACGGATGCTGATGCTCTTTCACTGTCTGCCAAAACGGGTTGCCGTTGCCGTACAATTTGTAGCCGATCAATTGATGTGCACTTTTTACTGCTGTTTTAGCACCGCTCAGTCGCAGGTATAAGTTTTCACCGTCATAGCAGGCAGCGTTGAGTGGCAATGATTTGCCCGCCCAGTGATTCATTGTTTCGAGTGCCTGCGGAAGGGAGGTTTTATTGACCAGCGTTATCTCTGCTGCCTGTCTTGGCAATACCTTGAGGCTGATTTCCAGTAACAAGCCGAGTGTACCCATTGCCCCTGCCATCAGGCGCGAGCAGTCGTAACCCGCGACGTTTTTCATTACCTGACCGCCAAAGTTGAGGATTTCACCACGACCGTTAATCAGCTTTACACCGAGCACATAGTCGCGCGCAGAACCACAAAAGGAGCGACTCGGCCCGGAGAGGCCGCAGGCGATAGTGCCCCCCAATGTCGCGTTAAGGCCAAAATGTGGTGGCTCAAACGGCAACATCTGCCCCGCATCGGCAAGGATCTGTTCGAGTTTACGCAGCGGTGTGCCGGCACGTGCGGTGATCACCAGCTCTACCGGGTCATAACTGATAATACCTCGGTGGCCACTTACTTCAAGCGGTGTTGCATTAGCGGCACGGCCGAGAAAATTTTTGCTGCTACCACCCTGTATCTGTAGTGGTTGGTTGGCCTCAATTGCGCTGAGCACTTGCTGCTGTAGCTGCTTGCTTAAGTTCTGATTCATAGGTGTTCACAGCGGTTTTGTGACGGTCTGTTTTTATTCTGCGCTGGAAGCTGGCGATATTCAGAACAGCGCTTTGGCGTCGGCACTGCCTTGCCGGGGTTGAGTAGCCCCGCCGGGTCAAAGGCATGTTTCACTGCATGAAACTGTGTGAGTTCTTCGTTACTAAATTGCAGGTGCATCTGATCCAGTTTTTCGATGCCGACACCATGTTCACCAGTAATGGTGCCCCCCACTTCAATACAGAGCTCCAGTATCTTGCCGCCGAAAGCCTCGGTGCGTTTTAGCTCGCCGGGAGTGTTGGCATCATAAAGAATCAATGGATGCAGGTTGCCATCGCCAGCATGAAAAACATTAGCAACGCGCAGGTCGTACTCGATGGAGAGCTCCCCCATGCGGCGCAGGACATAGGGCAGGTGTTTGCGTGGAATGGTGCCGTCCATGCAGTAGTAATCGGGGGCGAGGCGACCAACCGCGGGAAATGCCGCCTTGCGACCTTTCCAGAATGCTTCACGCTCTGCTTCGTCGCATGCGGTTCGGGTCTTGGTGGCGCCACACTGTTTCATGATTTCTCGTACAATCAAGATCTGTTCCGAGACCTCTTCGTTGGTGCCGTCAAGTTCGCAGAGCAGGATCGCCTCGGCATCGGTGGGATAGCCGACCTGGACAAAGTCCTCCGCCGCCTGTGTTGCCAGTTTGTCCATCATCTCCAGTCCACCGGGGATGATCCCGGCGGAAATTACTTCGCCCACCGCAATGCCAGCCTTTTCAACATCGTCGAATGCGGCCAGAACTACCTGCGCGCGGTCGGGCATGGGGATGAGCTTTACCGTCACTTCAACTACCACTCCAAGCATCCCCTCAGAACCGTTGATCAGTGCAAGCAGGTCATAGCCGCTGCTATCGAGCGCATCACCGCCGAGTGTGAGCAGTTCGCCGTCCATCATGACAATTTTGACTTTGCGCACGTTGTGTACCGTAAGGCCGTATTTGAGGCAATGGACACCACCGGAGTTTTCCGCAACGTTGCCACCGATGGTGCAGGCGATCTGTGATGATGGATCGGGTGCGTAGTAGAGACGATGTTGTGCCACTGCCTGAGATATGGCGAGGTTACGGACGCCGGGCTGAACCACGGCGGTGCGCGCCAGCGGGTCAATATTGAGGATCGACATAAATTTTGCGAGGCTTAATACCACGTCGCCACCGATGGGTGTTGCGCCACCGGAGAGGCCAGTGCCTGCGCCGCGTGCAATTACCGGCACATGATGTTGATAGCAGAGACGCATGATTGCCTGCACCTCTTCAATGGTTCCGGGTAGCACCACAATCATCGGCAGCTTGCAATAGGCAGAGAGCGCATCACACTCGTAGGGGCGCAGATCCTCTTCGTCATAGAGCAGTGCGTCAGCTGCAACGATTTCTCGCAGCCTTGTGATCAGCGCCGCCTTATCCAGCGTTGACTTTGTCGCAGCAGTTTTATCTGTCATTGAGTGATCGATGGCGGATGCCCCTGTTGCGTGCTTCTCGGTGTTTACCATCTGTTCGCTGCTCATCTTTCCTTTTGTTCCCTGGAACAAATTAATGATTTTCCCGAGCGATATATTTGTCTGTCGCTATACTTTTGCTGCAATTTCACTGCTGGCTGTGTTTTCATATGGTGTTGGCGAGAGACGTTGCAGCACTGTCGACAGCGCATTTTCGTCACCGACGTTGCCAGGGAAAATGACCACTGGAAGATCGGGGTAGCGCGGGTGCGTAGCGGGGCAGCGTACTACAGAACAGCCCGGTAGTAGTTGTCCAAGTACACGCGAAGTTTTTAATGAAAGCGCACTGCTCAGTACATCATTCGAGGTGATGCCACCTTTGCTGACGAGGAAGCCGATGGTGCGCGGCAGACCGCGTACCAGATCCATTAAAAATGCGGATACCCTCTCACCAAAAGCGAGACGCGTTGCCTGATCGTCAAAGACAAGCTCCTGGCGCGAGGTGTAAATTACGGGTGAAAGTCCCGCTTCGTGCGCCTCTGATATTTTCCCCAAAAGATTTTTTAACAGCGCTACGCGATCTCCATCGATATGGCTGACATCCACTTCGATACCGATAACGTTGGGTTCTTTAAGCAGGATCGCCAATTGCCGAGTGGTTTTGGCGACATGGGAGCCGACAATGATTGCGCCGGGTTTGTTGTCACGCACATAAGTGGCCATTGCTTCGGCGGCCACCGGTTGGCGCGGTAGCGCAGCAAGTGCGGTGAGCAGACTTGCAGCGCTGCGAAATAGAAAACGCTTGCCATTTTTTGCGGCACTTGTCAACTGCCTTGCAAAGTGATTAAGATCAGCCTGGGTTTCACAGTCAACGGTGCAGCAAACATTATTGCTCAATGCCATCAGTCGTGCGCTACAGTCGCCGCGGACCTCATCGAGGTAAAATGACTCAACCTGATGTGCGCGAATACGCCCGGCAGTTTTCTCTTCCACATAGTCGGGCAGGAAACTGTGACTGAAGCCAAAGACCGAATCGCTGGCAAATTCCGTCTCATGCACCGGGATCTCTTTCCCATCGACAATCAGGTAGTGGATCGCATTACGGGTAAAGCGACCGCCTTCAAAAAAAGCCGGTACTAGAAAATGCGCATCAAACGGGCCGAGTTCCTCTGTGATCACATCGGTCTCTACCGGGTAGTGGCCACGCAGGGTTGAGTCTGACCGGCTCACCATGATCGGGTTGATCCCGATGCTGTTCGCAGCGAGTTTTTCCAGTGCGAGCTTTAGATTTGTGCATACTTTGCGCGTCAGGGTAGTGGCACTGCTTGCATCCATCCCGCGTGTATTGGTGAGAATAAAAAAGAGAGGAGAGTCGTCTTGCAACGCATCGCACAATGTATCGATATCCCAGCAGGTCAACAACAGGCAACCATGCACGGTTTGTGACCCTGTCGGGTCATCGTCAAGGACAATGATTTTGGTTTGTGTCATTGGTCTTTCTCTATAATTCCCGCCACCACTTACTGCGAAAACAGGGACTCAGCAAGCGTGGCAGGTTGCTATGGGTGTTTTAGTGCGGTGTTAACCGATTAACATTGCTGCACGTTCGCACATCGTTTCCGCGGTAATGCCGTTGAAGTCCATGATCTCGCTTGGCGTTGCGGTGGTTTCACCACGCTTCCAGCAGATGACGTCACGCTTTGCTGCCCGGGTGCGCAGCAGCACCGGCTCCAGTGGGGCACTTGGGCCACCACTGACGGCGAGCAACAGGTCGCCATCAAACAGGGCGTTAAAGGCATCGTCTGGCATAAAGTTGTTTTCACCACCGGTCACGGTTGACCACAGTACATCGCTTTCGCGGTAGAGCTGGCGCGGATTGACCACGGCTACGATTCGTACCTTATAGCCTTGTGCTTCCAACTGGTTTTTTGCTTCAAAAACGGGCAGGAAAATCATGTCGCCTGTAACCGCAAAGACCACAGTGCCTTTGTCGCCTGATTCACTTTCATAGATCGTCGCAGCGCCTGTTTTCATGGCATGGTGCGCTTCGTTCAGTGTCATGCGGATCGGCAGTGGACTTTTTGATGCGATGATTGTCATCACTTTATTGCTACTGTTGGTGGCGTAATCGTAGGCGACCTGAATCGCATTAGCATCACATGGGAACAGCGGGTAGGCATTTCCGTTTCTCATCATCGCTGCAAAGTAGTTTTCGATCTCCGGGCGCTGGTGGGTCCAGCCGTTGCGCCCCTGTTCCAGTGCGCCAGCGGTGAACATTGTGACCACTGATGGAGTGGTGCGACGTAACTCCGCCATCGCTTGCCCCACGGTCTGGATCACCGGCCAGCCATTGATCGCAAAACTTTCGTACGACAGCCAGATCGCACGTGAACCAAACAATGCCAGGCCACCTGCCAGTCCGGCACAGGCATCTTCGTTTAACGGCTCGTAAACCTGACCATCAGGTTCCTGGTTGTAGAGTGGGTCAGGCGTTGGGTGGCGAATCTTCAATGCATCATTGATGTTTTTCATTGCCGAGGCTTCGTTACCATCCGCGTTAGTCACGACATAGCTTGGGTCGGCCTTGCCTACTGCGCCAACCAATGCTCCCATGGCTGTTGAGGGGACGGCTTTTTTGCTTTTATCAAACTCAGTGAATGGTAAGTCGCCTAAAGCGGGCAGTGGCCGTTCATGTTCGGTGACCACGGTATCAACCGCCCGCCCGCCCCCGGCTCGGATGAAGTTTTCACGTACTAGCTCCCACGATTCAGCGCTGATTGCGCGGCGTTTCAGTGCGCTGCTGATGTGTTCGGAATCAAGGGTGTCGGTTGGGTAAAGGTTGTGAGATTTGGATCCTGCCGCGTGAACGCCTGCACCTTTCAGTTGTTTGATGATAAAGCAGGTGAGGGTGCCGCCCAGTGCCAACTGAGCTGCACGATCGACCCCTTCAAGCACGGCCTGACTAAAGGCGATGCGCTGTTTGAATGAGAAGCGGCTGCTGTCGACATAGGCGCCGTCCTGATCGGCATCGTCAAAGTCTTTGGCATCAATCAACACCACATTTTTGAAACCGTGTCCTGTCCAGTAAGCGGTCATCTCTTCATTAGTCATGCGTGACACCATCGAGTGGTGTTCCTGGCTATACCCATTCCATACCAGTGTTGGCAGAAAGTTGGTGGTTGCCGGGTAGGCTGTATTGAAATGCATCATCGCAGAAAGGATGTAGGGTTCGCCCATGCCGCCATCACCGAGAGTGAATGGAAAAAGTGTATCTGGATGCAGCAGGGCACCAGCCATCGCAAAATGCTGGCCTTGTCCCAATGGCCCGGCCGGGGCAAGCAGCCCGGGGATCGCACCGGAGAGATGACCGAGCAGGCCATGTTGTTCACGGAAACGTTCCATCATGTCAGTGACAGTGAAGATATCCATTGCCTCGAGTGAGCCATCGAGAAACATTGCGCTATAAAAACCGGGAGCGTGATGGCCCACTTCGGTGATGATATTGGTGTGACCCAGCATCACCAGCGCGGCATAGGCATCGGCTGAGCTGGCAAAACCGCCGGGATGACCAGAGCCTTTGGAGCCACATACCTGCAGGGTGAGGTAGCGCAGCGCATCTGCCATCAGCAGTGTCTGGTAGGCGGCCGCTTGGTCACTGGGGTCGCTGATTGCGTGGTGGCCTTGTTTGATAGCTGCTGTGCCGGCGTATTGAACATAGTCGGGCCAGGTATCGCCAAAATATTGAATACCCTCGTAAAAAGGGGCTGGAGAGCTGTTTTTCAGGGCATTTTTCATCGCATTGTCCTTGCAGTAATTGAGCGGGATAGTAGGAATTTGGTTACATTAAGGGATCTTTTTTGTTTTTGCAATATGGTTTCGTTTTCATAATGCGAGAAATTAAGGTAGTATAAACCTGAAAACAGTGGCGATGGGGCGTTGTTTGAATGATCATGATGAGGAGTGAATGAGTGTCTGTTCAGGTAATTGATCGTCTATCACGATTGCTGGAAATCATCGCGCAATATAACCGGCCAGTGACGTTAAAAATCATCTCTGCTGAAAGTGAGCTACATACTTCAACTACATTCAGGATTTTGACTTCGATGGTGGAGAACGGCTTTATCGAGCGCGAAGGAGATGGCTATCGCCTTGGGGAAAAGTTGATTGCATTGGGTCACCGTGCCACCGGACAGGTAGATCTCGCGGTAACCGCTGAGCCGATTATGGCGGCATTGTGCGATGAGTTGAATGAGACGATTAATCTGACTCAACGCGAAGCGGATGAGGTGATTTACATCGGCCGCAAGATCCCTGAGCGCATGATGCGGGTGGAACAGGTGATTGGTAGCCGCGCACCGCTGCATGTCACCGCAGTTGGTAAATTGATGCTCGGTATTGCGGGTGAAACAGCCATTCGAGCCTATGCAAAAAACAAAGGTTTAAAGCGCATGACGGATAACACAATCACTGATATCGAGGTGCTGATTGCCCACTGCACTGCTGCCGCAAAGGCAGGTATCGCTTTCGATGATGAAGAAGCGGAGATTGGCGTTGGCTGTATTGGAGTTGTGTTGCTTGATGAGCAGAAACGCCCGTTGGCCGGGCTTTCGATCTCCGCACCTGTCGAGCGACGTCAGATTTCATGGGGTGCACAGTTGATGGAGGTGCGTGACCGGCTTGCGGTGAGGATGGGGTTTGTGTCATCGGATACGGTTGAATCATAATAGTGCCGAGTGACCAGTAACTATTCAGTTCACCCCTGAAATCTGCCATTTCTGCGTTAAAAAATGATCATTTACCCGTGTAAACTTACATTTTTCGTCTTGAACTGACGAATTTCAGGGGCAATCTGAGCAGTTACCGGCAATATTGACTACTCGCTGAGTAGTTACAATTCAGGAAGGCAAGATGACTCGTTATCACAGGCTCTCGGGGAAAATCGGGTTATATATACCCAAATTACTTGGAAGGGAACCTTCTTACAGAGCAAGATCTGACACCATGCGATGATAGCTTTTCAGACGAAGCTTGTTGATTTTTCCCTGCTTTTCAGCGGCAAGAATGGCGCAACCGGGTTCTGTCCGGTGGCTGCAGTCCCGAAAACGGCACTGTTTCGTAAAAGATCTGAACTCAATGAAACTTTGGGAAATCTCGGTAATTGACATTTTTCCCAGCCCGAACTCCCTTACGCCAGGTGAGTCGATGACTCCCCCTCCCTCCTGCAAATGATAGAGACGTGCTGTTGTGGTTGTATGAACTCCCTTGCCGCTTGCTTGTGAAAGCTCAGCTACTCTGGCATTAATATCCGGTAGCAGCGTATTGATTAACGATGACTTTCCTACGCCGGATTCCCCGCAGAAAATGCTGTTTCTCTTCAATATTGCCGAGAGCAGTTCATCAAGTCCACACTGTTTTTTTGTACTGGCAAAAATCACCTGATAGCCGATATCTGTATAACAGGAGAGACGACACCTCAATTCTGCCAGTTTCTGCTCTGTCAGCAGGTCCATTTTGTTAATTAATAGAAGGGGAGTTATGCCGGTGTGCTCTGCCGCGGCCAGATAGTGATCGATCAAATCCTCGTAGATGCCGGGGGAGGGCGCCGCGACTATGACAATATAATCGATATTGGCCGCGACAGGTTTCATTCGACTGCGAGAATCGGGGCGGGAAAGAAGAGTTCGGCGGGGTAGCAGTTGTTCTACCACTCCGTATCCCTGCTGCTGTTCGCGCCAAAGTACGCGATCACCGCAAACCGCAGCACCCAGATTTCGCCTGGCCACACACCGATGAATTTCCCTTCCGTTACTCTCAACATCCAGAAAGGAGCCATAGTTTGCAATAATGCTCCCTTCTTGTTCAGAATACGGTGTGGTTGAAGATGAAATGTTACTATCTGCCATGAAACGGAAGATTAGTCTCTGTTAAGCTATGTGGCAAGTCAGATTGGCTCTATTTTCGGGAGAGATGTATGGAACCAAACCGTGACAACCTTATCTGGATAGATCTGGAAATGACCGGACTGGACACGGTTCAGGACGTTATTATCGAAATTGCCACTGTCGTAACTGACAGCCAACTGACGATACTCGCTGAGGGTCCGGTGCTGGCAATCCACCAGGATGAAAAACGGCTGGCGGGAATGGATGACTGGAATACCTCCCAGCATACGAAGTCCGGTCTGGTGGATCGGGTACGTAAAAGCGCTATCAACGAGGCTGAAGCTGAAGCGCAAACATTGGCGTTTCTCGAGCAGTATGTTCCTGCCGGAGTTTCACCTATGTGTGGTAACAGCATCTGCCAGGATCGACGCTTTCTGGCTCGCTGCATGCCTGAGCTGGAAGCCTGGTTTCATTATCGCAATCTCGATGTCAGCACCCTCAAAGAATTGGCGCGGCGCTGGGCGCCGGAACTCTACAAATCCTTCTCCAAAACTCCTGCCCACCTTGCTCTGGCTGATATCCATGACTCAATCCACGAACTGAATTATTACCGGGAACACTTCTTGCATATTTAACGGCAAGATGTCTGAAGACAAGCAACCTGAAAAAATAGACTGCTATAAATGCCAGCATTTTTACATTACCTGGCAAGTATCGTTTCCTTATGGCTGCCGGGCGATAGGCTTTAAAACCTGCCGCAGCCCTGCCCAGGAAGTACTACAGACATCCCATGTGCAATGCCTGTTTTTTTTGCACAAGTAGCGCCGGAATATCGCCACTGAAATGTGTGAGTGCACGCTTTTCCGGCACTTGTAGTTAATACCTCTTGTTGGGAAACGAACCACAACGGGGACAGCCAAGGAGTTAGTACATTGGAAGCAGCCGCCGCTTACAGCAATACCCAAACGCAAGTCGCTAACATTTCAAATGAACTGGTGATGGCCCACACGCCACTGGTAAAACGTATAGCACATCATTTAATAGGACGATTGCCAACCAGCGTGATGGCGGATGACATGATTCAGGCGGGCATGCTGGGTCTGCTGGACGCCGCACAAAGATTCAATACCCGGCAGGGAGCCAGTTTTGAAACGTATGCAACACTGCGAATTCGTGGCGCCATGATTGATGAGCTGCGGCGCAATGACTGGGCGCCCAAGTCAGTACATCGTAAAGCCCGCAATCTTTCAGCAGCGATGCAGGTCGTTGAAAACCGTACTGGCCGGGATGCCCGGGATGAGGAGGTAATGACAGAAATGGGCGTTTCTTCTACTGAGTACCACAAAATACTAAAAGATAGTTGTAACAGCAAGATTTTTAATCTGGATGATCTCGGAATAGAGAGTGATCCCTTGAGCATGATTGCCGGAGATGGTGTCAATCCGCTTGATGACCTAGAAAATGAGCGATTCCGCCAAAGATTGACGGATGCCGTTGCATTGCTACCAGAGCGGGAACGAATGGTGTTGTCCATGTATTACGACAAAGAACTCAATCTGCGGGAAATTGGCAACATCATTGGGGTAAGCGAATCACGTATAAGTCAGATTCTCAGCCGATCATATGCGAGGCTGCGGATTAAACTGAACGACGCATAAGGTTAAGAACAACCTGTAGCCGATCCGCATCTCTAGGAGTCTGTCGGGTTTGGGTAATCGTAGCGAGCTGGTGGGAGATCGAGTCAAAATATTTCCGGTTTTGAGGCGAATAGTGGGGCTATTTAACGAAAAACCGGGGATATTTTGGCCGCTCTCCCATCAGCGCAGTAGAT
>JAJRUV010000115.1 GCA_024277595.1 Gammaproteobacteria bacterium | reverse complement strand
GGATGAACTGGGATCCGGTAGCAAACAGGGTCACCTGGAGTCGCATTGGCACCATCATCGAGTAATCCACCGCTGGAACGGTTGGGCAGTACACTGGATTATGCCTTCCACGATCCGCGTTTGCTGGAGACAGCGCTCACCCATCGCAGCGTAGCGAGCGACAACTACGAGCGGCTGGAGTTTCTGGGTGATGCGGTGCTTGAGCATGTCATCAGTCACGAACTATTTCACCGTTATCCGCACTGCAAAGAGGGCGATCTGAGTCGGCTACGCTCCAGTCTGGTCAAGGGCGAAACCTTGGCAGAAATAGCGCAGCAGCTGGCTGTCGGTGATTGCCTCAAGCTGGGGCCGGGAGAGTTGAAAAGTGGCGGCTTTCGCCGCACTTCTATTCTGGCGGATGCTATAGAGGCAATTTTCGGCGCAATCAGTCTGGACGGAGGCTTTGACGCAGCCCGGGTAGTGATCCTGCGACTGTACCGACCCTGTTTCGATTCACTTCCCGAACTGGACCAATTGAAAGATCCCAAAACCCGGCTGCAGGAGTTTCTGCAGTCGCGCAAAATGCCGCTGCCCTCCTATCAGATCGTGCGCGAAGAGGGTAGCAAACATGCGCGGATTTATGTCGTGCAGTGTGAGATTCCAGTGCTGCCGGATCAAATCGAGGGAAAAGGCAGCAGCCGCCGCAAGGCGGAGCAGGCAGCAGCCGAGGAAGCCTTCAGGATGCTAACTGAAAGTGAGTGATACCCATCACCGCTGTGGATATATAGCTATTGTCGGACGGCCCAACGTAGGAAAATCCACTTTGCTCAACCATATCCTCGGACAGAAAATCAGCATCACCTCCAGCAAACCACAAACCACTCGGCACAGGATCCTCGGGATTAAATCCACCGATCATGCGCAGGTTATCTATGTGGATACTCCCGGCATCCAGGAACAAGCCAAACGGGCTATGAACCGCTATATGAATCGAGTGGCAACCGCCAGCTTGCATGATGTTGATCTCATTGTTTTCGTAGTGGAAGCACTACGCTGGACTGTTGGGGATGAGGCAGTTCTGGAGAAACTACAGCAGACAAAAGCGCCGGTTGTTTTGCTGGTTAACAAGGTGGACAGTGTTACTGACAAAGAACAGTTGCTGCCTTATTTGCAGGAGCTGACAGAGAAAAAAAGATTCGCAGAAATTATTCCCATCTCCGCAACCCGGAAAACCAATATTTCCCGGCTGGAACAGGTAGTGGAAAAATTGCTTCCCGAGCAACCACCGATTTTTCCGCCTGACCAGCTGACTGATCGCAGCGAACGTTTTCTTGCTGCTGAAATTGTCCGCGAGAAACTAATGCGTCGATTGGGCCAGGAGCTGCCTTACGCACTCACCGTAGAGATTGAAAAATTCTCACCTGATGATAGCAGCTTGACAGAGATCGCTGCGATTATCTGGGTCGAGCGCTCCAGTCATAAGGGGATCGTGATCGGCAAGGGTGGCAAACAGCTTAAAAAAGTGGGCGAGCAGGCACGCAAGGATATGGAACTGTTATTTGGAAACAAAGTGTTTTTGCAGCTCTGGGTCAAGGTAAAAGAGGGCTGGTCAGACGACGATCGCGCCTTGCGCAGTCTGGGGTATGGTGATGAGAACTGAGCGGGTAGAACTGCAACCTGCCTATGTTCTTCACCATCGACCCTACCGTAACACCAGCCGCTTGCTGGAGGTGTTCAGCCAGGATCATGGCCGCTTCGGAATGGTTGCGCGCGGGGTCTCCTCCCACCGCTCCCGGCTACAGGGACGGCTGCAACCGTTTCGTCCGCTGTTACTCTCATGGTACAGCCGGGGTGAGCTGGCAACGATGACCGGAGCAGAACCGGACGGAGTGCCGTTAATGTTCTCCGGTGCCATACTGATGAGCGGTTTTTATCTCAACGAACTGCTACTGCGGCTTACCGGCCGTCATGTCAGCTATTCCCGTCTGTTTCA
This sequence comes from Gammaproteobacteria bacterium, assembly GCA_024277595.1. GTDB lineage: Bacteria > Pseudomonadota > Gammaproteobacteria > Thiohalospirales > Thiohalospiraceae > DRMK01. The sequence goes on along the minus strand of JAJRUV010000115.1, from coordinate 12,804 downwards.
AGTTTACCATCAGACATTGAACCTGCTGGGTGAAACCAGGGTCAACCAGGAGGCTCTGCGCATTTTTGAATGTCACCTGCTGGAAGAACTCGGCTATGGCATGATACTGGATCAGGATGTGGAAACCGGGCAGCCGATTCAGCCGGATGCGTACTACTGTTATCATATTGAGCGCGGGCCGGTTAAACTCCTGGCGGGGCAGGATTGTGATCTGCGCATCGCTGGAAGCAGCCTGATGGCACTGGCCGGTGGAGTATTGCATAGCGATCAGAGTCTGAAGGACGCGCGGCGATTGATGCGCACGGTACTAACGTTCTATCTGGGTGACAAACCTCTGCATAGCCGCGAACTGTTTCTCAGCCTGGAGAGCAGTTAACAGTAATACATATGACCGTTAAATTCGCTTGAATAACAAAATGAAGCCGTTTTTTTCATGGTGATCACATCAGGAATCGTATAGTGAAAAATGAAGTTTTATTAGGGATAAATATCGATCACGTTGCTACCCTGCGCCAGGCGCGCGGAACCCGCTATCCTGAGCCAATACAGGCGGCCATGGTGGTGCAACAGGCTGGTGCAGACGGCCTTACCTTGCACCTGCGTGAAGATCGGCGCCATATTCAGGATCGGGATGTCAAACTACTCGGGAATCTGCTGAATATTCCGATGAATCTGGAAATGGCGCTGACCCCGGAGATGTTGAATATCGCTGTACATCTCAAACCGGAAAGCTGTTGTCTGGTGCCAGAGCGGCGCGAAGAGCTGACCACCGAGGGTGGTCTGGATGTCGTGGGAAAGCAAGAACAACTTCGCGAGGGCTGTCAACGGCTGTCGGATGCCGGAATTTGTGTCTCTCTGTTCATCGATCCGGAACCCAAGCAGATTGAAACCGCTGCGCAGCTCGGTGTGCCAGTGGTGGAAATTCATACCGGCCGCTATGCTGATGCGGACAACCGGCAGGAAAAAAATGACGAATATCGCCGTATTGTGCGTGCTGTCGAGCTGGGTTCCGAGCTGGGGCTGCAGGTCAATGCCGGGCATGGTCTCAATTACCAGAACGTCAAACCCATTGCATCACTGCCAGCCGTTCACGAACTCAATATTGGACATGCCATTATCGCCCGCGCAGTGTTTACCGGTCTGGATGAGGCTGTACGAGAGATGAAACGGCTAATGCTGGAGGCGCGTTTTTCGTGATCTTTGGTATTGGCACTGACATCGTAAGGGTCTCCCGCATGGATAACAACCTCAACCGTTACGGAGATCCGTTTGCCCGGCGCATTCTGGCCGAACAGGAGTGGCCCGCCTTTGTGGAGAACAAGCGCCGCGCCCATTTTCTGGCCAAACGTTTTGCTGCCAAAGAGGCGGCAGTCAAAGCGATGGGAACCGGATTTCGCAACGGTATTACCCTGAAACAGATTATGGTCAGCCATGAGTCGGATGGCCGCCCGCTGCTCCGTTTCAGTGAACAGGCACAGGTGTTTATCAGTCAGCGCGGAATTGAATCAGCCCACCTCAGCCTGTCTGATGAGGAAGAGTATGCACTGGCATTCGTTACCCTGCAGTGCAAAAGTTGAATATCTATTAACCCGGATCGATACTTATGAAAACAACAAACAGACTTTTTATCACTTTTTTTCTGGTGCTGACAGTGGCTGCTGTCCAGGCAAAAACGGCGCGTGAACATCTCGATGCTTTTTATAACAGAATACAGACCATGCAGGCCGGATTTATCCAGACCCGGTTTGATGAAAACGGCAAACCGCTGCAAACCAGCGAAGGGGTGTTCGCCCTGCAGCGTCCCGGAAAATTCCGTTTCGAGTACACCAAACCCTATAAACAGCTCTATGTAGCCGATGGCGGCAAGATCTGGAATTATGATCCCGATCTGGAGCAGGTTATCGTAAAATCCATCGATAGCGCCTTGGGTGATACGCCAGCCTTGTTGCTAAGTGGCAAGCAACCGTTGGAAAATGACTTTATCATTCAGCCGTTGAAGCATGAAGGAACCGGACTGCAGTGGCTGGAGTTGTTGCCCAAAGAGAGAGAAAGCAGTTTCAAGAGCGTACGGCTGGCTTTCAGCGACAAAGGTCTGCGGCTGATGGAGGTAGTCGACATGCTCGGGCAGACCACCCGCCTGCAGTTTCGCAACGTCAAGGTTAACACCCCGCTTTCTGGCGAACTGTTCAGCTTTACCGCTCCCAAAGGAGTGGATGTTATTGATGGTCAATAGCGTACCGGACGCCACGGATGAATTCTGGTGAGCTGTTTTCCCAACCGGAGCTGAATCAGTCCGATCAGCCGCTGGCGGATCGCATGCGGCCCCGTTCACTGGATGAGTTTTGCGGACAATCTCATCTGTTGGGCAGTGGCAAACCACTCCGCCAGGCGATTGCCGCAGATCGACTCCACTCGATGATCTTCTGGGGTCCACCCGGTACCGGAAAAACCACCCTGGCGCGGATGATCGCCCACCATGCCCGGGCTCAATTTTTGAGCATCTCTGCGGTGCTCTCCGGGGTGAAGGAGATCCGCAGCGCCATTCAACAGGCTAAAGAGGCACGCAAAATTTCCGGGCAGGGAACCATCCTGTTTGTCGATGAAGTACACCGCTTCAACAAGTCGCAATAGGATGCATTCCTGCCATTTATGGAGGATGGCACTGTCACCTTCATCGGTGCAACCACTGAAAACCCCTCATTCGAACTCAACAATGCCCTGTTGTCGCGGGCGCGGGTCTACGTGCTCAAATCGCTGGGGGTCGAGGAGTTGCGCCGGATCATCGACAACGCGCTGGAGGATGAGGAGCGAGGGATGGGCAACCATAACCTGCGGTGTGCCCCCGAGCTGCGTGACACACTGGCAAAAGCAGCCGATGGTGACGCCCGGCGCGCGCTGAATCTACTCGAGATCTGCGCCGACCTGAGCGAACAGAACACCATTACCGCGGACAGCATCAACGAGGTAGTCAGTGGCGGTATACGGCGTTTCGACAAGGGGGGTGAAGCCTTTTACGACCAGATTTCCGCGCTGCACAAATCGGTGCGTGGCTCTTCCCCGGATGCTGCCCTGTACTGGTTCACCCGGATGCTGGATGGTGGCTGCGATCCCCTTTACATTGCCCGGCGGGTGGTACGCATGGCCAGCGAAGATATCGGCAACGCCGATCCGCGCGGCCTGCAACTGGCTCTCAACGCCTGGGATGTGCAGCAGCGGCTGGGCAGTCCTGAAGGTGCGCTGACCATCGCCCAGGCCATCATCTACCTTGCTTGCGCCCCGAAAAGCAACGCGGTCTATACCGCCTTCAATGACGCCATGGCCGATATCCGCCAGCATGGCTCATATGACGTGCCGATACATCTGCGCAACGCCTCCACCCGGTTGATGAAAGAGCTGGGCTATGGAAAACAGTACCGCTATGCTCACGATGAAGCCGAGGGTTATGCGGCAGGAGAAAACTATTTTCCTGATGAAATGAAACCACGAAACTATTACCGCCCGGTAGCGCGTGGTCTGGAGTCGAAAATTGCGGAAAAACTGAAACACCTGCGAGAGTTGGATGAGGCTGGTTCCCGGGGGACGGAAGGACAATCAACCAATAAAACCAGAAAATAACATGGATACCTCCACAAATGTAATTTTTCCGCAATGGTAGTGGAACCAACGGGACTCAAACAACAGAAATGCATCTCCCCCACCCCATTGCCAAACTAAAATTTAGCACTTCACATCAGCCTCTTATTACAATATCATCAGCGAATTATCATGTCCGCTTTCTTTTTGGTCTTACAAAAAAAACAGGCATGCGCTGACCGCCATGGAGAGCGAAGCGAGGGTGGTTAAGTCCGCGACAGGGGCAATACCGTCTGAAGATTCACCGTCGGAGCAGTAGCGAGTGACAGACGCAGGAAAATCGGAGGAAAAGAAATTAACTGTCGCGCAGGCGAGTCGTTTTTGGCAGGGATGCCAAAAAATATATCACGAGGTAACGACACAATCGCATTTAACAACCATGGAGAGCAGGGAGAATGACAGAAGCCAAAACAATCATCAAAACATATATCTCGGATAATTTTTTGATGGGTCAAAGCGATATCGACCTGGAGGATGACACCTCTTTTCTGGAGCTGGGCCTATTGGACTCGACTGGCGTGATTGAGCTGGTCACTTTTCTTGAAGATGAATTTAAAATCAAGGTGGAAGATGATGAAATTACACCGGAAAACCTAGACACGCTGAACAAAATTTCAAGTTATGTGGAGAAAAAATACGCATAATTCAAAAGGAAAACTTATGGCATCATTATCTTCAGGAAATCAGGTCCTCGAGCTTGACTGTGACGGGGAAATAGAGAGGATCTGTCACGCTCTTCAAGAATACAGCAGAAAATATCGTCGTCGTGGCGCAGTCATTGCCATGTCCGGAGGAATAGACAGTTCCGTCTGCGCCGCACTTTGCACAAAGGCTTTCGGGCCAAAACGGATACAGGCCCTGCTGCTGCCGGAACAGGATTCGTCTCATAGCAGCTCAAGTCTGGGAGGTATGCTAGCTAAACACCTGGGGCTGGATTATATTGCAACCGATCTTTCTCCAGCACTTGAAGCCATTGGCTGCTACCAGTGGCGGGATGACGCTATTCGCACCCTGTTCCCTGACTACCAGCAAGACTGGAAAAGCAAAATTGTGATTTCAGGTGGAGCCAAAGGAGGATTTCATTACTTCCGGTTGATCGTGCAAACCCCGGACGGCGAACTGCTTGAAAAACGCCTGCCCCATAAAGCCTATCTGCAGATTGTGGCAGCCACCAATTTCAAACAGCGGATCCGCAAGACAATTGAATACTTTCACGCAGATCGTCTCAACTACAGTGTTATTGGAACACCCAACCGGGTTGAGTATGACCAAGGTTTTTTTGTAAAAAACGGTGATGGATCAGCCGATATCAAACCAATTTCACATCTTTACAAAACCCAGGTTTATGCGTTGGCCAGGCATATGGAACTGCCGGAAGCCATCTGTACAACGACACCGACCACAGATACCTACAGCCTGCCCCAGGGCCAGGATGAATTCTATTATGCTCTGCCCTATGACAAAATGGATCTGGCTCTGTGGGCCCACAACAACAATATTTCAGCGATGGAACTATCCCGGGTCATTCACATCGATGCCGAACAGGCGGAACTGGTTTATGCTGATATTGAGGCCAAACGAAATGCAACCCAATACCTGCATGCAAGGCCAGTGTTGGTAGAAGCTGTAACAGAAATTCACCTGGACAGCTAAATTAGTATCCGGTCAGAAACATCTGTTTTCTGGATCAGCGAAATATAAGTGACAACCAATATACTGTCAGGGCTATTTGCCGATACGCTCATACGGTACCGCCTGCAGATAGTGCTGGCGTTACCTATGCCAGAAAGACTGCCAAGGATGGCTGCACTTTATGGCTAATCAGGAAAACTAAAGAAATTCTGGCTTTCCCCGATAACTAGTCCAAATATGGCCATTATTCAAAAGCCACCCGGTGCAATAAATGATCAAGCCAGGAAGCAGAACATGAAAAAAAACTACCCGGCAACAGGAAAAGAACTCGATTTTCCAGCCAGCAGCAATATTCTGTCCACGACTGATCCGAAAGGAATCATCACCTATGTAAATGATGATTTCATCAAAACCAGCGGCTTTGAAGAGGGTGACCTGCTGGGCAAAAGTCATAACGTGGTTCGTCACCCCGACATGCCGCCAGCGGCATTCGAGGATCTGTGGGCCAATCTGAAAAAAGGTGTTCCGTGGATGGGCATTGTCAAGAATCGCTGCGCTAGCGGCGATCACTATTGGGTTGATGCTTATGTGACACCAATTCATGAAAATGGCCAGATTGCAGAGTACCAGTCAGTGCGCAGGAAACCGGAGCGCAGTCTGGTGGAGCGTGCCGAGAAACTCTATGCTTCCCTTCTCAAAGGTAATATCCCCAAAAAGACTAACCGGCGGGCAACAGCACTGAACATCAAACTCACAGCAGGCTTCAGTATTGCTTTGCTGCCGGTGCTGGCTTCCAGCGTGTTTGCTCCCGCCAGTCTGCCGACTATTGCTATCGCCAGCGTCATGTCGACAGGCATCGGTGCTGTGGTTGTTCATCTGCTGTTACGGCCGGTCAATAATGCAATTAGCAAGGCCCGAAGCCTGGTAGATAATCCACTGATGCAGTATGTCTATACCGGCCGCAACGACGAGGCAGGACAGATGATGCTGGCCCTGAAGATGCTGGAGTCGGAGGCTGGAGGTATCGTAGGTCGGATCGCGGACTCCACCCAGACAATGCGCAAGGCGGCAGAAGGCCTGCAACAGAAGGCAGCTGCCTCCGGCGAGAGCGTCTCTGCACAGTTCTGCGAGACTGAGCAGGTTGCAACTGCAATGGCCCAGATGGTATCCGCCATCCAGGAAGTGGCGCAGAACACCAGTGATGCAGCAATTTCTGCACAACAGGCCAGTGAGCGGGCCAGCAGTGGCAAGCAGGTGGTGGATTGCACCATTACCAACATCGATCATATCTCCAGGACCGTGGAGAATGCTTCCGGGGCACTGCTGGGACTACAACAGGAGACAGAAAATATCGGCAAGATTCTGGATGTTATCCGCGACATTGCCGAACAGACCAACCTGCTGGCGCTCAATGCCGCCATCGAAGCTGCACGTGCAGGAGAACAGGGTCGGGGATTCGCCGTGGTAGCCGACGAAGTACGCTCGCTGGCCAACCGGACCCAGCAATCCACCCAAGAGATTCAATCCATGATCGAGCGATTGCAGGAGGGAAGCCAGAATGCGGTACGGGAGATGGAGAACGGTCGCAGCCAGGCACGGAAGGGAGTCGAGCAGGTGAACAAGGCCGGTGAACTGCTGGATGAGATCAACGGCATGGTCGCCTCCATCAGCGACATGAACACCATGATAGCCAGCGCAGTTGAAGAGCAGAGTGCAGTAGCATCGGAAGTCAGCGGGAATGTATCAATGATTCGCGAAGGAGCTGAATCGCTCTCGGGTAACGTCCAGCAGATGGCTGAAGAGGCAAAAGGTATCAACGGACGGGCCAATCGTCTGTGGCAATTGGCTGACCAGTTTTACAACAAGTAGGTGATTCATGAAGCCTTATGAACAGATCATCGATGCCGCAAGCTGCATTACCAGCAGGGCGTAGATTCCGGCAACCACATCATCGAGCATAATTCCCGTACCGCCGGAGATATTTTTGTCCAACAGACCCACCGGCCACGGTTTCCAGATATCGAACAGCCGGAACAGCAGGAAACCAGCGACCAGCCAGCCCCATCCCGCCGGGGCGGCAATCATGGTAATAAAGTAACCAACGATCTCGTCCCAGACAATACCGCCGTGGTCATGTACGCCAAGCGCGTGGCTGGTATAAGAGCACAACCCGATCCCGAGCAGCAGCATCATCAGGATCAGCAACAGGTAGATTGGCAAGCCGAGCGGCTCGGCCAGCAGGTAGAGCGGCACCGCAACCAGGGTGCCCGCCGTCCCCGGCGCCACCGGAGTCAGCCCACTGCCAAAACCCAGGGAGAGCAGGTGAGCCGGGTTCAACAGCAGCCGGAGAGGAATTTGCTTGTCAGCGTGTGGCAAAATGATCGTATCCTTTGCTGGCGGGAAAATACTGGCTGCCGTCAGGATGGAAGCAACGTATTCCCGGTTGCGGCTCGATTATGCCGATGCAACAGCAAGGCCAGTTTCGCTGCGCAATCAGTTGCTCCAGCGCCGGTTTTTTCCCCGCAGGGATCGTGAAACAGAGTTCGTAGTCATCACCACCCGCCAGAGCAAGACGGTATGGATCTTCCAGAATGGCTGCACAGGCCAGATAGCTCTCCGAGCGTGGAATCCGGTCCAGCTCCAGTCTGGCGCCTGCGCCGCTTGCCTGCAGAATATGCCCCAGATCCGCCAGCAACCCGTCAGAAATATCAATGGCGGCGCTGGCCAGTTCCCGCAATGCAATACCCTGTTCGACACGTGGTGCCGGACGATTCAGCCGCCGCTGCAGCCATTCGGCCTGATCGTGAACAACGGCAACTCCCTGTTGCATGATTTGCAGCGCCAGCGCCGCGTCACCCAACGAACCGGTGACATAGATGAGATCGCCACAGCAAGCACCGCCGCGGCGCAGCGCCTGGCCTTGTGGCACCAGACCGTGAACCTGGATGGTAACGACCGCCAGCGGGCCACGGGTAGTATCCCCGCCGACCAGCGCCATGCCGTACTGCCGGGCCAGCGAAAAAAACCCATTGGAGAAATCACGCAACCATGAAGTATCAACGCGGGGCAGCGTCAGCGCCAGGGTTGTCCAGGCGGGTTTCGCCCCCATCGCCGCCAAATCACTCAGGCCCACGGCAAGCGCCTTGTAGCCAACATCGGCGGCATCAGTCGTTTCGGGGAAGTGAACCCCCTCCAGCAGGGTATCCAGGGATACCGCCAGCTCCATCCCGGCGGGAATATCCAGCAGCGCACAGTCATCCCCCACCCCCAGAACCACCCCCGTGCCGGCGGGGTTGGAAGGGGTGAAAAACTCCCGAATCAGGTCAAATTCGGAGTCGGTCGCCATTTCAGCGTTTCGGCGCCAGTTTTTTCTCCAGCCGCTCGATTTCTTCGCGAAAGGCGTTCACATCCTGGAAGCTGCGATAGACCGAGGCAAAACGAACATAGGCCACTTCGTCCATGCGGCGCAGCTCCTCCATTACCCGCTCGCCCAGCTCCAGCGAGCTGATCTCCCGCTCTCCCCCGGTGCGCAGCCAATGCTTGATATGGTTGAGCGCCGTTTCGATGGTGTCCATGGCCACCGGCCGCTTCTCCAGCGCGCGCATCATGCTGTTGCGCAGCTTATTTACGTCAAACTCCTCGCGGCGGCTATCCCGCTTGATCACACATGGGAGCGTCAGCTCTGCCGTTTCATAGGTGGTAAAGCGCTCACCACACTTGAGGCACTCCCGGCGGCGGCGCACCGCAGCCCCCTCTTCGGCAAGCCGGGAGTCGACTACCTTTGTCTCGGGATCAGAGCAGAATGGACAGTGCATCAGCCGTAGCGTTCAGCCAGCATATACCGGCCGTCTGGCGCAGATCTGCAGCACCTCTCCCCTGACCCGTTCGATGACCTGCCGGTTGTCGATATCATCCAGAATGTCGCACATCCAGCCGGCCAGGCTGGTGGCATCCTGTTCCGAAAAGCCGCGGGTGGTGATGGCCGGTGTGCCGACCCGGATGCCGCTGGTGACGAAGGGTGACTGCGGATCGTTGGGTACGGCATTCTTGTTGACGGTGATGTTGGCCGCATCCAGCGCTGCATCCGCCGCCTTGCCGGTGATCTCCTTGTCGATCAGATCCACCAGGAAGAGATGGTTGTCGGTGCCACCGGATACAATATTGAACCCCCGCTCGATGAACACCGCGGCCATCGCCCGCGCATTCTTCACCACCTGCTGCTGATAGCTGGCGAACGACGGCTCCAGCGCCTCCTTGAAGGCCACTGCCTTGGCGGCGATCACATGCATCAGGGGACCGCCCTGGATGCCGGGGAATATCATCGAGTTGAGCTTTTTCTCCAGCTCCGGATTGGACTTGGCAAGGATGAAACCGCCCCGCGGCCCGCGCAGGGTCTTGTGGGTGGTGGAGGTGGTGACATCGGCGATCCCCACCGGGCTGGGATAGACACCGGCGGCGATCAGTCCGGCCACATGGGCCATGTCCACCATCAGCCAGGCGCCCACCCTGTCGGCGATATCGCGGAAGCGCTGCCACTCCACCACCCGCGAGTAGGCGGAGAATCCGGCGACGATCATTTTCGGTTTGTGCTCCAACGCCAGCGTCTCGACCTGCTCGTAGTCGATCTCACCGGTAGCCGGGTCGAGACCGTACTGCACCGCATGATAGGTCTTGCCGGAGAAGTTGACCTTCGCCCCGTGGGTGAGATGGCCGCCATCGGCCAGACTCATCCCCAGCATGGTATCGCCCGGCTGCAGCAGCGCCATGTAGACCGCCGCGTTGGCCTGTGAACCGGAGTGCGGCTGCACGTTGGCGTAGTCGGCGCCGAACAGCTCCTTGAGGCGGTCGATGGCCAGCTGCTCGGCGATATCCACGTACTCGCAGCCGCCGTAGTAACGCTTGCCGGGATACCCTTCGGCGTACTTGTTGGTGAGCACCGAACCCTGCGCCTCCATCACCCGCGGGCTGGCGTAGTTCTCCGACGCGATCAGTTCGATATGATCCTCCTGGCGCTTGCGCTCGTTTTCCATCGCGCTCCACAGTGCATCATCATATCCGGAGATGGTCATCTCTTTACTGAACATTGGCGTTTTTCCTGTACTCGACAACAAGGAGGATGCAAGTTCGACTCACAGCCCTGAACCCGATATTATGCCAAAATCGACGGCAAAATGACATGCAAGGAGATCCCGTCATCAAACCCCTCACTCACCATGACTAACGAACTGCGTACGGTACTGTTCGATCTCGATGGAACCCTGGTGGATACCGCCCCGGATCTCGCGCTGGCCCTCAACCTGCTGCGTAAGGAGATGGGACTTACCCTCCTGCCTTTTGATCAGATCCGCCCCGAGGTCTCACATGGCGGAACGGCGCTCATCCGCCTGGGTTTTGCCCGTCAACCCGGTGACGCGGAGTTTAAGCCGCTGCGAAAACGTTTTCTGACCCTGTATCAGCAGAACCTCACCACCCACACCTGTTTGTTTCCCGGTATAGAACAACTACTGTGCATACTGGAACGAAACAATATCAGCTGGGGCGTGGTAACCAACAAGCCCGGCTGGCTCACTGAACCGCTGATGCAGCAGCTGAATCTGGAACAACGGGCCGACTGCATCGTTAGTGGAGATACCCTGTCTCAAAGCAAGCCACATCCGGCCCCCATGCTCCATGCCTGCCGTCAGACCGGCAGCAGACCCGCCGAATGCCTCTATATCGGCGATGCGCAGCGGGACATTGAGGCAGGCCGCGCCGCCGGAATGAAGACCCTGGTCGCCCTGTTTGGTTACATCAGGGAGCAGGACACTCCGAAACAGTGGGGTGCGGACGGGATGGTCAATGAGCCACGGGAGATTCTGTCTTATATCGGGCTTCCTCGCCAATGAACAATTCACGATAAAACAGGCCCATGTCACCATCTGAACCCAGTCTGTCCCGCTACCTTGTCAATCTTTCCGCCTCATACGCTGATGATGTCACTGCCTGGCTGCTGCTGACATTCATCTGCCTGCTGCTGATCGGATTTGGCGCCCTGCTGGTTCAGTGGCGCTCGCAACGCATTATTACCGCGTTGAAAGAGCGCAACGCCGAGCTGAGCGTTACCCTGCAACTGGAGCGGCGCAACCAAGCGGAAAAACTGACCAGCCAGCGCGCCGACCGGGTGCAGCTGAACCACGCTTTCAATAGCCTGGCCAGTCGTGCCTTGCGTCACAACAACGAAACATTTCTTAAGCTGGCGCGCGAGAATCTGCACCAGTTCCAGCTTCAGGCCAGCAACAAACTGGTACAAAAGGAACAGGCGGTGGAGAACCTGGTCAACCCCATCAAGGCAGCGCTGGAGAAGACCGAACAGCAACTCCGGCAGATGGAAAACGAACGCAAGGAGGCTTACGGTGCCTTGAACAAACACCTGGAAACCCTCACCCAGTCACAACAGATGTTGCAGGATGAAACTCGCAATCTGGTGCAGGCGCTGCGTCGTCCTGAAGTTCGGGGTCAATGGGGAGAGTTGACCCTGAAACGGCTGGTTGAGCTGGCCGGCATGGTGGAGCACTGCGATTTTTACCAACAAGAACACACATCTACCGAAGAGGGCACCATCCGCCCCGACATGATCATCCGCATGCCGGACAGCCGCGAGGTTGTGGTGGATGTGAAAACCCCGCTGGATGCCTACCTCAGCGCTATCGAAGCCCCAGATGACGACAGCCGCCAGAAGCAGCTCAACCGCCACGCCCGCAAGGTACGGGAGCGGGTAAAGGAGCTGGCCGGCAAGGCCTATTGGGAACAGTTCCAGAAAGCTCCTGACTTTGTCATTCTGTTCATTCCCGGAGAACAGTTTTTAAGTGCAGCACTGGATATCGACCGCAAACTATTGGAGGACGCTCTGGCGCAAAAAGTAATCCTCGCCACCCCCACCAGCTTCGTCGCTCTGTTACGGGCCATTGGTTACGGCTGGCGCCAGGAGCAGCTGGCGGAAAACGCCGAACACATCCGCAACGTTGGCGAAGATCTCTACAAACGCCTGCTGACCCTGACCGATTACCTTACCAAACTGGGCCGCAGCCTGGAAAACAGTGTCAGTCACTACAACAAACTGGTCGGTTCCTTCGACAGTCGTATTCTGCCTGGCGCCCGCAAATTCACCGAGATGGGTATCGACACCGGCAAGACGCTGGAAAACGCGGAGCAGATTGAGAAAGGGGTGCGTACGTTGGAAAAGAGCAAGAGATAACAGTAACTACTTATCAAAACAGCAAGAGATACACAATACCGAGCCAGATCTGGAACTTTGGTCAGAACTCTGATTAACGACAGCTGTCTTGGAGAAAGAGAGCAATATTTGTGAGCAGGTGACTGCTTTTTTTACTTACTTGGAAACGCCGCCGACTAGTTTGGCAGGCTGTTGAAAAAGCCTCGGGCGAGTGCGAGACAAGGCGGAATCCGGCGAAAAAGCGCAGTTTACACGGAGTAAATGAGCATTTTGAGCCGGATTCCAACGCCGGATCGTGCCGCATGAGGGTTTTTCAACAGCCTGTT
>JAJRUV010000114.1 GCA_024277595.1 Gammaproteobacteria bacterium | reverse complement strand
CCATTCCGGCATGATTTTAGCCGGAATCCAGTAGCTTGAACTATAGATTCCGGCCAGGAGCATACCGGAATGACGGTATCCACAGTTTCTCTTTCTTTAATTTTGTCATGTTAGGCCTTAACCCGAGTTCAGGTTAGTTACCCATTTTTTTCTTCTCTCTCCTGCGTGATGAATAGTTGCCAAAAATCATGTAAAATCGGTGGTTTGTATTTTGCCCCGGTATCGGGGCCTGTTGACAATTTAGATGACTGAACTTTGCAACATCCGCAACTTCTCCATTATTGCCCATATCGATCATGGCAAATCGACGCTGGCTGACCGCATTATCCAGCTCTGCGGTGGCCTGGCTGATCGGGAAATGGAGGCGCAGGTGCTTGATTCCATGGATCTCGAGCGTGAACGTGGTATTACCATCAAGGCTCAGAGCGTTACCCTGAACTATCAGGCCGGTGATGGACAGAGCTACCAGCTCAACTTCATCGACACACCAGGTCATGTAGATTTTTCCTATGAGGTATCCCGATCACTGGCCGCCTGCGAAGGGGCCTTGCTGGTGGTGGACGCATCGCAGGGTGTCGAGGCACAGAGTGTCGCCAACTGCTATACGGCCATCGAGCAGGGTCTCGATGTGATGCCGGTGCTGAACAAGATCGATCTGCCGGCTGCCGACCCCGGGCGCGTCAGCAAGGAGATTGAAGATATCATCGGTATCGAGGCGGAAGATGCTCCCCGGATCAGCGCAAAAACTGGTGCCGGTGTACCTGAACTGCTGGAGCTGCTGGTGGATCGTATCCCTCCGCCGCAGGGTAACCGTAATGCTCCACTGCAGGCGCTGATCATCGATTCATGGTTTGATAACTACCTGGGTGTTGTTTCACTGGTACGCATCAAGCATGGTGTACTGCGCAAGAAAGAAAAAACTACCGTCATGTCGACCGGGCAGAGTTATCAGGTGGATCGGTTAGGGATCTTCTCCCCAAAAATGCACGATACCGTTCTCCTACAGGCTGGTGAGGTCGGTTACATCATCTCCGGCATCAAAGAAATTGAAGGTGCTCCAGTAGGGGATACTCTCACTCACACCAGCCGTCCGGCAGTAAAGCCCCTGCCCGGCTTTCAGGAGATAAAACCACGGGTATTTGCCGGCCTGTTTCCGGTCAGTTCAGATGATTATGAAAACCTGCGTGATGCGCTGGCCAAATTGCGGTTGAACGACTCTTCCCTGTTCTATGAACCGGAAACATCGACTGCTTTGGGATTTGGTTTTCGTTGTGGTTTTCTCGGCATGCTGCACATGGAGATCGTGCAGGAACGGTTAGAGCGGGAATACAATCTGGAACTCATTACTACGGCGCCAACCGTAATCTATGAAGTGCTCACCACCAAGGGGGAGACTGTCTATGTGGACAACCCCGCCCGACTGCCCACCGGCAATGTCCTTGAAGAAATTCGCGAACCCATTATCAGTGCAAATATTCTGGTGCCCCAGGAATATGTGGGCAATGTAATTACCCTCTGTATCGAAAAACGGGGTGTGCAGAAAAACATGCAGTATCTGGGCAACCAGGTATCGCTGCAGTATGAACTGCCGCTGAATGAAGTGGTGCTGGATTTTTTTGATCGCCTGAAATCGGTCAGCCGCGGATACGCGTCACTGGATTACGAGTTCAAGCGTTTTCAGGCGGCCAAACTGGTCAAGATGGATGTTCTCATCAATGGTGAAGCAGTCGATGCGCTGGCACTTATCGCCCACCGGGATCTGGCACAGAATCGCGGTCGGGAACTGGTGGAGAAAATGAAAGAGCTGATCCCCCGCCAGATGTTTGATGTAGCAATCCAGGCGGCTATCGGCAGCAAGATTATCGCGCGCAGCAATGTCAAGGCACTACGCAAAAATGTTACTGCAAAATGTTACGGCGGTGATATATCCCGCAAGCGTAAACTGTTGGAAAAACAGAAGGCGGGTAAAAAACGGATGAAACAGGTCGGTAGTGTTGAAATTCCACAATCTGCTTTTCTGGCTGTATTGGATGTAGGTAAAAAATAGTGAATATAAACTTTCCCGCTTTTCTGGTGCTGGCAACATTTATCACCGGAGCAATCTGGGCGCTGGACGCCTTGATATTTGCACCCCGACGTCGGGAAGTGCTGATTTCTCCGGGGGAGGCATCATCTTCGGAGCAAGAAAAACTTCCGCTGGTTGTCGAGTACTCCAAATCATTTTTCCCCATCATTCTGGCGGTGCTGGTGTTGCGTTCATTTTTGGTGGAGCCGTTTCGTATTCCATCGGGATCAATGATGCCGACCCTGCTGGTTGGCGACTTTATTCTGGTCAACAAATTTTCATATGGTCTGCGTCTACCCGTGTTGAACACCAGAATTGTGGAGATCGGTGAACCCCAACGGGGGGATGTTGCTGTGTTCCGTTATCCGGAAGATCCGGGCATTGATTACATCAAACGGGTTGTTGGCGTGCCGGGTGACCATATCCGCTATGCAGAGAAAAAGCTCTACATTAACGGCGAGCCAGCTCCCCGGCAGCCAATTGGCAAGTATATCGCCGATGGTGCCAGCGCCAGCATGACCGGCGCAATGCAATACAAGGAAACAAACGGGGATGTTACCTATAATATTTTGCTGAATTCCAACGGCTTTACCCAGAACTTTGAGTACACCGTACCCGAAGGGCAATATTTTGTGCTGGGGGACAACCGTGACAACAGCCGCGACAGCCGTTTCTGGGGAACAGTTCCCGAAAGCAATCTGGTGG
>JAJRUV010000113.1 GCA_024277595.1 Gammaproteobacteria bacterium | reverse complement strand
TCCGGTATGCTCCTGGCCGGAATCTATAGTTCAAGCTACTGGATTCCGGCTAAAATCATGCCGGAATGGCGCGATTTTTAGTTGTGTGTCCGTTTTTAGATGAAATATTGCTTAACCCGAGTTCAGGTTAACTATTCGGCTCACCCCTGGAATCCGCCATTTCTGCGTTAAAAAATGATCATTTACCCATGTAAACTTACATTTTCCGCCTTGAACTGACAAATTTCAGGGGCAATCTGAACAGTTACATACTCATTTTCAACTATGCTGAATAGTTACTATATTTCTATGTATAAGGCGAAGGCTTGTTATCGGGGCGGGTCTTGAACAGACGCAAGGACCACATGTATTGTTCTGGTTGCCGTCGAATCATCGCTTCCAGTTCGGCATTCATGCGTACCGTGTCGGTCTCAATATCTCCGGATGGAAAATCTTTCAGTGGCGCAGAAAAAGAAACGCGGTAGCACCCTTGTTCTGGCAGATAATAGGTCATACAGGGTATAACCGCGGCACTGGAAAGGCGCGCCAGCCTTGCAAGGGCGGTAATGGTAGCAGTCGGTACGCCAAAAAATGGTGCAAAAATCCAGTTACTCCCTGTTACATGGGTCAGATCCTCGTCCGGCAGGTAATAGAATGCCTCCCCGCGGCGCAATGCACGCACCACCGGCCGCAGACCTTCCTTGCGCAGATAAAGTTTGCTTTGATAGCGGGTACGGCCGCGGCTCATCAGCCATTCGATCACCGGATTGCGCACCGGCTTGATCAGGCCAACGGTTGCAAACTGTCTGGTAATTGCTGTGGCGCCAAAATCAAGCGCCACGCTGTGACCGGTAAGCAGAATGACAGGTCGGCCCTGGGTCTGGCATTGACGCAAATATTCCAGTCCATTGACGGACACCATTCGCTCCAGCCGCGCGGTGCTTCCCCACCACAATATCCCGTAATCCATTGAGATCTGCGCCAGGCGGCAAAAATAGTTGCGCGCCATCTGCTCTCTCTGTGCTTCGTCAAGCTGGGGGAAACAGAGTTCCAGATTTATTTTAACAATGTGGCGGCGGCGCTTGCTGGTTCGATAAACCAGCCCTCCAGCCCATCTACCCAAGCTGGCACGCACCCGCCATGGCAAGCAACTAATCAGCCAGAACAGCGCCAATCCCAACCAGCTAGCCCAGTAACGAGGCGCCAGCAGCATCCGGGAAAAACGGAGCCGATAGCCATCATCAGCCGATACTTTCAACTCAGATTGCTCAATAATTTATCCATCAATCGCTCCGCTTGGTGCAGATAACCACCACCAAACAGATTTAGATGATTGAGGATATGATAGAGATTGTAGAGATCCCTGCGCACGGGATACCCCTCATCCAGCGGCCAGGCTTCATTATAGGCAGCATAGAAGCGAGCTGAAAAGCCACCAAACAGCTCAGTCATGGCAATGTCCGTTTCCCGATCGCCAAAATATACCGCCGGGTCGAAAATCACTGGTTGACCACCAATGGTCACCCCCTGGTTCCCTGACCACAAATCGCCATGCAATAGAGAGGCCGATGGCGTATAGGCGGAAAACAGCGAAGGAAAGAGTTGCAGGAGCAGTTCCCCTTTGTCCTGTAACCTGCCGCCATGTCCATTCTGTTTGGCAAGTTGCAGCTGATAACCCAAACGCTGTTGCCCCCAGAACGCCGGCCAATTGCAGTATGACGGAGCATTCATCTGGAGAGTGGAACCAATGGTGTTGTCCATTGACCAGCCATAACCAGCCTGGATATGACGATGCATCCCCGCCAGTTGCTGTCCCAGGCATTGGGAGGCATCCCGTCGCCCGAAAGAAAGATACTCCAGTACCAGAAAAGCTTTGTTCTCCACCGTTCCAAAACAGACTGGAGCAGGAGCAGCTACCGAGTCAGTATTGATTATCTCCTGCAGTCCCGCTGCTTCGGCAGCAAACATCTCCTTATTATCAGCGCTGTTCAACTTTACGAAAAACCGCCGCCCATCCGCGCCATCAAGCCGCCATGTGTCATTGATACAGCCTCCGCTAACGGCTGCGTATTCAGCCACAGCATATGGTGTTCCTGTCGCCGCACCAATTTTGAGTGCAATCTGTTGCCAGATCATTTAACTACATTAACACGACTGCCAGAAGACATCCGTTTGATCGACAAATTATCCCGAATAAAAGTCCGGTAGGGCAGATCATTGACGTAGCGGACCGTTGCCAGATAGGTAGCAATAAAAGTCAACAAGGTACTGGCAAAATAACCGGCACCATAGAAGGGGAAACCCATATTCAGACTGATAAAGGTAAACAATATATTGATAGCAAGAAAAAACCCCTGCAACACCAAAATCAGCCTGCGAAAGTCAAAGTACATAAGAATAATAAGCTGCATGATCAACAGCGCATGAAAAAAAGCGCCCAGCACGCCAAACCGGAACATCCCGATTTGGGTGTAACTTAACCCAATCAGCTCATACAACCGTGGCGATAACAGCAACAGCACAACAGCAATGCACCCCTGCAACACGATCAGGCTGCGCAATCCGTTGCTCAGACCAAGGGTAATCCCGGCCAAGTTGTTCTGAATCTGAGCAAGGTTAACGTGCTTCTTAATGTCGCGATAGAAGCGCAGATACCGCATAAAAAAACGGGGCTCCACACTTATCACAAACATTGCCAGACCAGGAATAATGGAGAGATAGGCAAGAAACATCGCGGCATCATAGTCAGGATAGGATGGCATCCCGGGGATAACAATCTTCCTTTCTGGCGCATATAGCCACATGATCCACTTGTCCACCCAAATAGCCAGATTATAAAACAGCCCGGCCAGGGCCAGTTCCCAATAACGACGGAAATATCTGATGAAATCAAACGGCTCCCGTACATCGGCCGGGTATTCGGAAAATATGTAGGCAATCAATCCAAACAGTATCACTGCCAGCCCCAGTGAAAAACCCGTCAACATGCCAGCCAGCGAATAATTGTCGGCAAACAACCAGACGAGCAACAATGACAGAACCAGCCCCACCAAAAAAGTTGATAAAATAATACGGTAGGCTTTCAATGCAGTCAGATAGACTGCAACCATCCAAAGCCCGGCAACCAGGAAATAGTTGACCATCGCGGCTACCCGAACAACGGGTTCAAGATCCGCATACCAGAGATAAAAAACGGCAACCAGGGGAAACTGACTCAAAAACGCCAGCGCCACCGATCCCAGTAACATTCCCGGCACCTTGTCCAGTGCGGCTCCACCAGAGCACTCTTCATAACCTGAACGAAAAACCAGATCGGCCAGATAGCGTGTTACTATCATGAAAACAGGCGCGGTAAACACCAGCGAGAAGGAAAAATTATAAATAACAACAAGGCGAAACTCGGCTATTGTTTGATAACCGGCAACATCGCTTATCCATATAATCGAGAAAAGTGAAACAATGGTCACTATCCATGGGCCAGTCGTTACCCACGCTGAATAAAATAAGCCCGCAACAACTCCAGGCAAATCATCGCGTTGCACCAACCTGTGCAAATTAAAACCAATACCCGCCATCAGATTATCTCATCAAGAGTTGCATCAGCAGCAGAGTGTGGTTGGTGGCTGTCATATAATTTCCGGTAAGTACGATCAAAATCAGATTTGTTGTAATAGCGCCGTATTCGCTCACGGATCCCTTCACTACAACGCCGATACCAATACTGATCGGTCAGCAGCAGCTCGACCGCCTTGGCTGTCGCGGCTGGATTGGACAACGGCGTAACAGCACCCCCATGAGATGGTGGGTGAGCGTCATGGTGATCGGACAGCAGGATCTCCCGGCAGGCACCAACATTGGTTGCAACCACTGGAATACCCGCTGCGCCGGCCTCAAGAATAACCAGTGGCTGGCCTTCGCTTATGCTGGTCAGCACGACGACATCTATTTTCCCCAAATAATCATCCAGGCAAACCTGCCCGGTAAAGGTTATAATATTCTCCAATCCCATATGCTCTATCACCTTCTGGCATTCCGCAACATACTGTTTCTCCTCCTCGGCGGAACCCATAATCAGAGCCTGTAAATCCGGTATATTTTCCTGCAATGTAGCGCAGGCACGGATGAACGTTTTTACATCCTTGAGCTGCACTACCCGGCCGACAAGAGCAATAGTCGGTGGTCGAGACTCCTGCTCGCGCTTTATTTCAGCATAGCGTTCAACATCCACTCCATTGGGAACAACCATCATTTTATCCCGTTGCGCCCCATCCATAAGCTGGAATAACTGATTGCCTTCAAACAGGGTGATAATCTTGTAGGCCGCGCGATAGCAACAGCGGGAACAGGTGGTAAAAGCATTAACCCACATATCACTCATTTGATGAGGAAGGCGATGCACACTCAGGCCATCCTCCGCCATCTCATGAAACCAGCTCGCCATGGCAATCTCGATGCGCCGTTCGTTGGTATAAATACCATGTTCGGTCAACAGAACCGGGCATCCTGTTTCAAGACCAGCCCTGGCAGCGAACAGCCCGGCATAACCCGTTGATGCGGAGTGATAGATCCGCGCCCGCGGCATCTCTGCGAGCAGCACCGAATAGATACCACCTAACAACGCACGCCATGACCAGAAATAGTCCAGAAATGACGTTTCCGGGTAGGTTTTGTTATACATCCGAACCAGCATTTCCCACGCATAACGCGAATCCAGCAGTATGTTTGAACCAATTTTTTCCTCATGGGGAGTCAATAGCATTTGTACTGCTTCCAGATCAGACAACCCCCCATCGGAAAGCAATCGTAACAGAGGTCCTTCAAGGTGCGCCATCAGCTGTTTTTCTCCAGAGATGCGGGACTCACCTGCCGGGATCTGCTGCAACACAATTTGGGTAGTATCCGATACATTGTCGGGCAGCTCGTACCGATAGGTCAGATTAGCTCCCGGCGCAACCAAAAACACCAGATGAAAGGTCAAATGCGACTGCGCCTTGATAAGTTCATGTGCCCAGGATGACACTCCACCCGACACAAAGGGATAACTTCCTTCCAGAATAATGCAAACATCCGCCTGTGCGATGATTTTATCCATATTCCGCTCTGACGTACTCCGGAAGTTTATTTAAAATAACAGATGAAATGTCATGCCCTGCCCGTCTCAGATGGCAGCCACTATAATTTACGCTACGAGCTACAACACCATAAAATCTTCAGTAACTGTTCAGCATAGTTGAAAATGAGCGTGTAATTATTCAGATTACCCTGAAATTCGTCAGTTCAAGGTGAAAAATGCGAGTTCACACGGGTAAATGATCATTTTTTAACGTAGAAATGGCGGATTTCAGGGGGTGATCTTAACTTAACGGGGCGTTTTCCCCTTGCCATGCCAGAACCACATCAGCAATTCGTGGCTGCTGTTTTCCTGGCCCATTGACAAAATCCGTTCCATATTCGCGAAGTAGTTCACGCAACTCCTGATAGCGTTTTAAACGATACAAACACTCGGCATACCAAAGCATGAGTTGTGGCTCGCTATTTCGAAACCGTAATGTTTTCTGCAACAGCTCCGCTGCCTCATCCACCCTCTTGGTTCGTATCAGCAGACGGCCAAGTCCGAGAGTGGCTGGATAATTTTCCGGTTGTAACTTTATGATGTCACGATAAATCTGTTTTGCCTTTTCCCGATTAACCTCTTCGCGATCCTGCTCCAGCAGGCCAGTAAAGGCATAATCATCATAGAGCCTCGCCTGTTGCAACAGCACATCGACATTGTCCGGATCATTCGCGGCGGATCTGTCTACCTGGACGGCTTTTTCCAAAGACCTGTTTTCAATCCGGGTAATTGATAAAGCAGCCATAACGCGAATCGAGTTGTCAGCATCCAGCAGAGCACTGCGCAGCGGAACGGAAAACTCAGGGCAAAAATGTTTGGTCATCAAAATAATAGCATCTCGTTTCTGCTGCAGCGATCCGCTGTCCAGGATGTCGCGAAAAGAATCAGGCACAGCAGCTCCCTCCAGGTAGCGATGAGCTTCAATAAAATCAACCAACTCATTAACTTCATTCCGCTCCCGCTCCTCTTTGGGAAGCAGACCGACACACCATTGCTCAAAACGGGGGGTTGTACGCTGATACCCTGCATGGAGACCAATAGTCAGCAATGTCCCCAACACTCCCGCCAACCCAAACACCGCGGTTGAAACCAGGAACAGATACACAGTACGATGCATTACTCCTGCCGGATAACGAAATAGTTTTTGTTGCCAGAAAAACAGCAAAACCAGCAGCAAAACATGTAGCAGCGCAGCACCGCTGAGAGATATAACCCCCCTCGTCAATGCATACAGAAACAGCAACTCCAAGCCCAGAGTAGCCAACAAAACAGCGGCAAAGTGAATCTGGCATTCAATCACGTTTTTTTGCGATGTCACCGGTTGCCGGATATGTTCGCGGTCGGTTACCGGTTTAGTGACCATATGTCCCTTGCCAGATTGCCCATGATGGATGTTGTAGTCAGATCCATAATCTATGCAGGCGTGTGCAAATCTTCGACTCTCACCGCCCACAACGCCTCTTGCAACGAGTCATTCAGTTCACCTTGAAGTGCCGTCAACAGCCTCTCTTCTACAATCCTGGCGTTTCGTGTTGGAGTGGCTGGCAGTATGATGGTGAACTCCCGGCCGTTGTTACGCCGGTCAAAAGCCAAATCCGTCGAGCGCAAAACCTGCTCAACTGCCTTGCTCAAGGCAATCGGCGCCTGGGAGCGCACCTTTTTTGGCAATTCATCATAATTCTCAAGCGCTATGTCAATCTGCGCGAGGGAAAAATTGTGTCGCCGCGCCAGGGATGTTAAAAACGCGGTCTGACGAATATAGTAGCTGGAAGACAGGAACAGTCCACTATCATTGACAACACTATTCTGTTTTGCAGCATGGAATCGCCTGGCATTGCCATAGACTGTACCAATCCATTCGCAAACCACTTCAAAATTTTTGATATTTGTCCAGCCCAGTTCGATAAAATCCAGTTCCTCTACTTTGAGCATACCGATAACTTCACCCGTCTCCGCGTTGGTCAGGGGGCCGGCCAGAACACCCTGCTGATCTAGTATTCGCTCGTCATTCTCACTGGAAACACGCAGAGTACGGCGTCGTGCAACCACTTCCTGGAACAGGGGGTGCTCTGCCCCCACAATACGCAGATATTTGTCCGTCCCCGTCCAGCCAGCATGCACCGCAGCCTCCAGCGCATCCTGCCCAAGCATGAATACCGAAAATTTTTGCGGATTCATCACGGCGCGAACCATATCCATGATGCTGAATAAAACCTTGCCTGAATCAAGTTGCTCCAGTGACTTGACCGCCTGGTGCATGGAGAGAACCGTACGCATCTGACCCGCGACCCGCACCTCCAGATCCATTTTGATCTGCTGCTGACGCTGATAGGCATCAGCAATCACCTTTTCATTTGCACGTGCTTCTTCCAGTTGCTTGCGCAACTGATCACGCTCCCGCAAATGACGCATGCGTAACTCACCCAGCAACATGGCAGCAACAAGCCACATCAGCGGGCGGCGCACAATACCAAACAGGTAATCATGGAGGTTCTGATTCAATGTTTGCTCGGGAACTCCTCCTCCCGCCAGCAAAACAATCGTCGCAACCAGCACGGCAATCACCCCTTCTGCCGTACCGTATTGCACTGTAACTAACAACACTATCAACCAGAATGGATGGGGGGTGATAGACCAATAAGCATCCGCGCTGTAAACAAACTGATCCAAAAAAACAGCCAATACAAAAAACAGAACAATCTCCAGTAACGCCGAACGTCTTACGCCCCAGGCAGTAGCTGGTTGATATACTCTCTCCATCTGTCCGACGGGAGGTTGCCTGTCACTACTGATATATGGGTGTTGCGATATCCCGTTCTTCATTGCTCGTTTTCCATCATTTTGTTTGAGAGCATCTGCACCAAGCATGTGATGACCTGCTGCGCAACATGTGTCACGCTGCCAGTCAGAACAGCATCGTGTCCAACGCAACACTATAGGGAGCTTTGATAGTGGTGCTGACCCACCGCCCCTCATGAATGCTCAAAATCAACTGTCGATTGGAGAGTTTCTGGCCGGAGTACATACGGCTGACCTAGCCTGGCAGGATTTTTCCGCGTTCAGCCAGAGGAGCAAGTTCAGGGTGACAGATAATCGTTGTCAAGAACCAAAAAGCATAGGCATTGAAATCCTGCGAAAGCACCTTGTCTAAGTAGCAAGCAACCCGCCGTTCACTCTCCCCCGCCGACAGCGTCATCGCAAAACAGTCTGGAAGAGAGGATGAAGATAAAAGCAGGCTTCGCAGCATAGCCGGACAAACATTTCCAAATGAATTTATAGTCTCCGACTATCTGGCATCGCCACATATCCAATGCCGGATTTTCATTATCGCATCTTTATTATTATATTGTTAATAAAGAATTTTTACGCCCATATCTGTGTTTTTATTGCCACACCAAGCAGTAACGCAAATGCAATATTCGGCTCTTTTCACCACACTTGTGATACAAAATTTCAGAAACAGAGATACCTCCGGCATCTTCATATACACATTCGGTTGCTAAATTTCAATATTACTCAAAAATGAACCCTACACTTACACATGCTTGACAAAAAAAGACAAAATCAATATAACGAATTGATTTTTATATTAATAAAAAATTGAACAAAATTTATCCATCATAATAAAATGCTTGTTAACACGCCGTTACAGCCACTTCCTCCCAATTTTTCCACATAGTTATCAACAGATTTTGTGAATAACTCAATTTCTTCAAAAGTAACAGCAGGTTGATTTTAAATACAGGTTCTGATTACTGATTGGGAATATAGGAAATATGCAATACATGCTAATTTTACATCACTCGTCGCAGTTTAGCGACATCTGATTTCCTGATATCACTTCATTCCATATCAGGCAGGTATTACACTGGCCGAAGCATGTCAAAACTCCCTATTTTGCGTATCGCCATTCCCACGCCATTAAGGCGCAGTTTTGATTATCTGCCTCCCGAAGATGGCGGAGCCAGTCTGCGGCCGGGAATACGGATACGAGTTCCATTTGGAAAACGCACCGTTATCGGTGTCTTACTGGAACTTGCCGGAGAGAGTGCCGTTCCCGCCCAACGCCTGAAGAGCGTAATAGAGGTGCTGGATGAGGAACCCATCCTGCCGCCGGATCTGTTGGCTTTGCTCAACTGGGGAAGCCGCTACTATCATCACCCCATCGGTGAGGTCGTTGCCGGTGCGCTACCAGCGCTGTTGCGTGAGGGCAAACCTGCCCGGATCCCCGATAACCCTGTCTGGCAACTCACTGAATCCGGCAGAACGGCTACGGCAACAACATTAACCAGGGCACCGCGGCAACAGGCACTGCTCTCAATATTGCATGAACAGGCCGGGGGTTTGCTCGAGCAACAGATCCACCAATATCAGCAAAACTGGCGTGCTGTGATGAACAGGTTGGAAGAGAAGGGTTGGGTACAACGTATCGAGGCCTCTTTTCACACTACCCGCTTGGCAAAATCATCTCCAGCTGTAGATGAACGCCCGGCACTCAACCAGACTCAGCAAACCGCGGTAAGCAAGGTACTGCAAACAGCTGGACAATTTTCTGTCTCACTGCTGGATGGTGTAACAGGTAGTGGAAAAACAGAAGTTTACCTAAGAATTGTCGAGCAAATTATTAAATCAGGTGCCCAGGCAATGGTACTGGTTCCAGAAATTGGCCTCACCCCACAACTGCTGGATCGCTTCTCTCAACGATTTCCCCGCCCTGTCGCATTGTTGCATTCCTCTCTCTCTCGTCAGGAACGGTTGGCAGCCTGGCTGAGCAGCCGCAGTGGTGAAGCAGATATCATCATCGGCACCCGTTCCGCCCTGTTCACGCCGGTAAAAAAACTGGGAGTCATTATTGTCGATGAAGAACACGATACGTCATTTAAACAACAGGAAGGATTCCGCTACTCAGCCCGTGACATGGCCATCATTCGTGCCCGGAATGCCGGTGTTCCCATCGTATTGGGCAGTGCAACGCCATCGCTGGAAAGTCTGTACAACGCACAGCAAAAGCGATATCAGCATCTCTCTCTGCCAGAACGTGCAGGCAATGCAAAACCACCCGTGTTCCGGCTCCTGGATCTGCGCCAGCAACCGTTGCAGGAAGGATTGTCGCCGAAGCTGCTCGGCATAATGAAAGAACACCTGCAAACCGAGGGGCAGATCCTGCTATTTCTTAATCGTCGTGGTTACGCCCCCACCCTGCTATGTCACGAGTGTGGCTGGGTGGGCCGCTGCCAACGCTGTGACACCCACCTCACCTTCCACCAGCAAGAACGGCGTTTACGCTGTCACCACTGCGGCTCTGAACGACCCTTGACGCCCCAGTGCCCTGATTGCGGCAGCATCGACCTTCGTGCATTGGGGACAGGAACGGAGCGTGTGGAGCAAGCGCTGCAACAACATTTTCCCGGCATCGGCATTGCCCGGCTGGATCGTGACAGCACCCGCCGCAAGGGAAGCATGCAGTCGCTGCTGAACGAGATCCAGCAGGGGAAAAAACGTATTCTCATTGGAACTCAGATGCTGGCCAAGGGGCACCATTTCCCCAATGTCACCCTGGTGGGAATTCTCGATACTGACCAAGGACTGTTCAGCGCTGATTTCCGTGCCAGTGAGCGGATGAGCCAGCTCATCACACAGGTAGCCGGACGTGCAGGGCGTGCGGAAAAGCCGGGGCTGGTGGTCATCCAGACCCATCATCCGGAGCACCCACTGCTACAGCAATTGATAACCCACGGCTACCAACAGTTCGCCAATACCGCCCTCAAGGAACGGCAAGAAGCCGAGCTGCCACCCCACTGCTCTATCGCCCTGCTACGAGCAGAGGCCGCTGCTGCGGAGACACCGTTGAACTTCCTTCGCCAGGCGCTGCAGGCAGCCGAACAATTTAGCTCTGGCGAGGTTCTGCTGCTGGGTCCGGTGCCAGCTCCAATGGAGAAACGCGCCGGACGTTTCCGGGCACAACTGCTGCTTCAGTCAGCCGAACGTATCGCCCTGCACCGCCTGCTTGATCAGTGGATACCCCAACTGGAAACAATAAAAAACAGCCGCAAAGTACGCTGGTCGCTGGATATTGACCCTGTTGATCTGTTTTAACCCCGATTCAGGAAAAATTGTTCACGCTGGATTCACACAAAAAATAACCCGCCACAAGGGCGGGTTGTCATCTCTCCGCCGGAGAAAAAAATCAGTTTGATACTGAGCAGGCGGTCTCTTCCTTGATCAAACCGGCTTCAACCGCATCAATTGCTTTTTTGTCATGATCGTTAACAGGGCAACCACAGCTATATCCCTCTTTAGTAGCATGGAGCCGGGCCTGTTCAATATGCCATTGTGCGACTTTCAAGTGCTGATCTACATCCATCTTCTTTATCCTCCTGACTAAGGCAACGCTAAAACACCACAATAGTTGAGTATTTTACTAGGAAATTAAATATTACCATAAACAAAAGCTAAAAGTAAGACACCGAAAAATATTTAACCTGAACTCGGGTTAAGGCCTAACATGGCAAAATTAAAGAAAGAGAAACCGTGGATACCGTCATCCCGGTATGCTCCTGGCCGGAATCTATAGTTCAAGCTACTGGATTTCGGCTAAAATCATGCCGGAATGGCGCGATTTTTAGTTGTGTGTCCGTTTTTAGATGAAATATTGCTTAACCCGAGTTCAGGTTATTTAATTTCCGGGTATCAGCTCCGTAGTATTGTTGAGGTTCGCACATAATCAGGAATTGTTAATATGCACGGTTTCTTGCCCCACAAACAACCGTTAAAACCAATACATCGAGCATTTCTATGGGTTTTTTGTATATAACCAAAGAATCGATTTTTTACAGTATCCACCGTAAAAAATTGAAGTGAAGCTGTTTATGTGCGATTTTAGCGCACCAGATGCGAAACGACACCATACCGGCCTGCCCACTTTTGTTCCACACCACTCGTACACTGCCAATAGCACTCCTGCTGGTGCTCTGCCAGACAGGGCCGCTACGCGCTGAAACCGGGAACCGCTGGCTGCTATGCGGGCCTGCAACGGAGCTTCCCGCCGAGGAGCAACCCTTCGATCCGGCAGCGCCCCTGGAATTTAGCGCTAATCGGGCATCGTTCGACAAATCGGGAGTCAGCACGCTCAGCGGCAATGTTGAAATTCTACAGGGTAATCGGAAGCTGAGCGCAGCTCAGGCGCTGTATAGCCACAACGACCAAACCGTACGGGCAACCGGCGCAGTCCATTACCTTGACAGCAGTCTGGAGGTGACAGGCGACAGTGCCCGGCTGTACCTGCAGAGCAATACCGGCAACTTTGATAATGCCCACTATCGCCTGCCGCTACAGCACGCCCATGGATCTGCCGCCAGGGTAGCCAAAGTCAATGAGAATGTCACTCGGCTGCAGCAGGTTCGTTATACCACCTGTAACCCCGGTCATATCGACTGGCAACTGCGCGCCGGTGAGTTACGCCTGGATCGGGACAGCAAGATGGGTAGTGCACGCAATGTATCTGTACGGTTCAAAAATGTCCCTTTTTTCTACTTCCCTTACCTGGTGTTTCCGATCGCGGATGAGCGTCTGTCCGGCTTTTTGATGCCGGATATCAGTGTCAATCTCTCCCAAAACACCACCGATATCGCCATTCCCTATTACTGGAATATCGCCCCCAACTACGATGCCACCATCACGCCACGGGTGATTAACCGCCGCGGCCTGATGCTGGGTGCAGAGTTCCGCTATCTGACTGCTACCAGCAGCGGTCAGCTGGAGGGAACATATCTGGACAGTGATCGTGTTTACGGGGACACGCGCGCGCTGCTGCGTTTTCACCACCGCAGCCGCTTCTCCCCCCGCTGGTCCGGTACGGCGGAGTACAACTATGTGAGTGATGAAGATTACTTCGTCGATATGGGTGACAGTTTCAACCCCAATACCACCACACACCAAGAGCGCCATCTGACAGTAAGTTACCGGGACAGAAACTGGCTGCTTTCCGGCACGCTGCTGAGTTATCAGATACTGCTCGGAACCACTCCACCCTATCAAAAATTTCCCCAGCTGAAATTGAAATATATCGGCAGGCAGGAAGAGAACCGGCTCAACTACCATATCGCCGGGGAGTACACCTATTTTGACGATAATGCCCGGCAACCCACTGGCTCCCGTTTCGACATCAGCCCCGGAATCAGCTTTCCAATGCACTCTCTGGCGAGTTACCTGATCCCGCGCATCACCCTGCACCACACCCTCTATCAACTGGACGACACCCCGGCAGAAATGACACCCACCCCTGTCCGAACCCTGCCTGTCTTCAGTCTGGACAGCGGGGTATTCC
This sequence comes from Gammaproteobacteria bacterium, assembly GCA_024277595.1. Taxonomy (GTDB): domain Bacteria; phylum Pseudomonadota; class Gammaproteobacteria; order Thiohalospirales; family Thiohalospiraceae; genus DRMK01. The sequence continues at coordinate 5,603 of JAJRUV010000113.1, read as the reverse complement.
TGGAGCGACTGACCCATTGGGGAACTACCTCCATGTTACAGACACTGGCGCCCAGACTGTACTACCTGTATATCCCCTACCGCAAACAGAGTGGGCTGCCCATTTTTGATACAGCAGCCTACACCTTCGACTATGCACAGTTATTTCGGGAGAACCGTTTTACCAACGTCGATCGTATCAACGATGCCAACCAGCTCAGTCTCGGGCTGACAACCCGTTTTCTGGAGAGCGACAACGGAGCCGAACGACTCTCGGCCAGCATCGGCCAGATTTTTTATTTCAGCGATCGCCACGTTGCACTTGATTCCGCAGAAGAAACAGAGACAACCAACGTCTCTGACCTGGCCGCCGAATTGAAAGCCTCTTTCCGCAATCACTGGTTCGTGGGCAGTTCCCTGTTGTGGAACCCACAGAGCGAGCGCAGCCGCCGCTTCTCCACCCGACTGCAATACAAGCGCGACTCCCGCCATCTGTTTACCATCGACTACCGCCACCAGTACGACCCGCTGGATAACAGCTACCGCTACAAGCGGTTCGACATCTCCACCGCATGGGCGATAAACCCCCGCTGGCACCTGCTGGGACACTGGGACTACGACCTGAACAAGGAGCAAACCCGGGAAATCCTGATCGGCTTCGGCTACGATAGCTGCTGCTGGGGCATTCGCCTGGTGAGCCGCGAGTTCCGCAAGGAGAGCGAAGCGGAACTCGATCGGGCGATTTTTGTCAATCTTGAGCTGAAGGGGCTATCCAGCATTAACGGCAAACGAATCGATGCCTTGTTGAAAGATGGTATCCTAGGGTATGAAGTAAACAGATAGAGAATAGAGCGTAAATGAACAAACTCTGCCACCTGGTTATCGTAACACTTTTAGCTGTGCCGCCAATGCTGCTTGCCAGCACCGGTACAGAAAATATCGTTGAACTGGAATCCATCGCCGCCATCGTCAACAACGATGTTATCAGCAGCAGCGAACTGACACGGAAAACGCGTGAAATCGAGGAACGGCTGCGGCAGAACAGCACCCCCCTCCCTTCTGAGTCTGTGCTTCGTCAGCAGGTACTGGAGAACCTCATCACCCAACATTTACAGCTTCAGATTGCACACCGCGCCGGTATCCGTGTGAATGACGAGATGCTCAACCGCGCGGTACGCAATATCGCCACCCAGAATAAAATCAGCCTGGAGCAGTTTCGTGATGTACTGGAGAAAGATGGCTATGACTATACCCGGTTCAGGGAGAACCTGCGCAACGATATTGCCATCGACCGCCTGCGCCAGCGCCAGGTCGATAACCGCATTACTGTTTCCGAGGAAGAAATCGATAACTTTCTGGCGAACCTGAAAGCACAGGGTGTCACCGATCAGGCCTACCATCTGGGACATATTCTTATTGCCGTCCCCGAAGCAGCCAGACCGGAGCAAATCCAGGCCGCACAACAGAAAGCGGAACAGATACTGGAGAAACTGCGCGCCGGTGCTGATTTTGCCCAGATGGCGGTCAGTATTTCGGATGATCCCCAGGCTCTGCAAGGGGGCGATCTGGGTTGGCGCAAGGCGGGCCAGTTGCCATCTCTTTTCGCGGACACCGTAGTAAAGATGCAGCCTGGCAAGATCAGCAATCTGATCCGTAGTCCCAGCGGTTTTCACATTATCAAACTACTGGAAAAACGAGATGAACAGAGCCAGGTAATCACCCAGACTCGAGCCCGTCACATTCTGATACGCCCCAATGAATTGACTCCCGAACAGGAGGTCAAGAACCGGCTGCTGCAACTCAAACAACGCATCGAGGCCGGTGATGATTTTGCAACCCTGGCCCGCTCCAACTCGGAAGATCCCGGATCGACAGCCGCTGGTGGAGACTTGAACTGGGTAGATCCGGGTACCATGGTGCCCGAGTTCGAACAGCAGATGACCAAACTGGAGGTCAACCAGATCAGCGAACCGTTCAAAAGCCGTTTCGGCTGGCATATTGTGCAGGTGCTGGAACGACGCAACCATGATGACCAGGGGAAGACCCGGCGCAGCAAGGTTCGTGAACTCATTCGTCAGCGCAAAATCGAACAGGAGACCCAGAACTGGCTGCGCCAGCTACGTGATGAAGCCTATGTAGAAAACCGACTTACCGAACTATCCGCAGAGTAATCCCCATCCCGTGCCAACGGAGCGCATTGTTATTACCGCTGGAGAACCCGCCGGGATCGGCCCGGATCTGTGCATCCAGCTCGCCCAGCAACCTGCTGCGTATGAACGGGTGGTGGTGGTCAACCGGGAGCTGCTCGAGTCACGCGCCCGGCAGCTGGGGCAGCCAATTGAGTTGAACTTGCATCAGCCAGACCAGCCCCCCAAACCCCAGCTTGCCGGACAGTTAATGATTCTTCCTGTTTCGCTGCCGGTTCCCGCTGTAGCGGGAAGGTTGAATCCCGCCAACGCCAGCTATGTACTGGACACCCTGCGGCTGGCGATCCGGGGCTGCACAAACGGAGAATTTGCCGCACTGATTACCGCGCCGGTACACAAGGGGATCATCAATCAGGCCAAAATTCCTTTCACCGGGCACACAGAGTTTCTTGCCCGGGAAACCGGGGTGGAGAACGTAGTAATGATGCTGGCCACCGAAGGACTACGGGTCGCGCTGGCCACAACCCATCTTCCCCTGAACCAGGTCAGCCAGGCAATCAACGCTCTCCGGCTGGAGCAGATCCTGCGTATTCTCGACCATGATATGAGGCGCTATTTCTGCACCGGTTCACCGCAGATCCTGGTCTGCGGACTGAATCCACATGCGGGTGAAGGGGGCTATCTTGGCAGGGAGGAGACAGAGATCATCCAGCCGCTACTGGATCGATTGCGCAGCGAAGGGATGCAGCTGCACGGCCCCCTTCCCGCCGATACTGCGTTCACCTCCAATTATCTGGAGCACGCCGATGTAGTGCTGGCCATGTACCACGACCAGGGGCTGCCGGTACTCAAACACAAGGGATTCGGGCAGGCAGCCAACATCACCCTGGGGCTGCCTATTATCCGCACCTCGGTGGATCACGGCACCGCGCTGGAGCTGGCCGGCACCGGCAAGGCCAGCGCGGGCAGCCTGGAGTATGCGCTGCAAACCGCGCTGGAAATGACACTACAATGAAACAGCACTATGCCCGCAAGCGCTTCGGGCAAAATTTTCTGCATGATGCCAGCGTACTTCAACGCATCGTCACCGCCATTGATCCCCGTCCTGGCCAAGCACTGATAGAGATCGGTCCTGGTTCGGGTGCGCTCACCCGCCAGGTACTACCGCTGGCAGAGAAACTGACCGTGGTCGAACTGGATCGTGACCTTATCCCCCTGTTGCAACAGAACTGCGTCGAACTCGGCAGCCTGGAGATTCATTCAGCAGACGCGCTGAAATTTGATTTCTGCACGCTCAAGCAGAGTGAAAACCGGCTCCGCCTGTTCGGCAATCTTCCTTACAACATCTCCACCCCGCTGCTGTTCCACCTTTTCAAACAGCTGCCCTGCATCCAGGACATGCACTTCATGCTGCAAAAAGAGTTGGTGGAACGCATGGCAGCCGCGCCCGGCAGCAAGACCTATGGCCGCCTGAGTGTCATGGTACAGTTATACTGCCAAGTGGAGATGCTGTTCATTGTCGGGCCGGAGGCATTCCGGCCAGCACCAAAAGTGAATTCGGCGGTCATTCGCTTGACACCCCATACGGAACCGCCGGTGGAGGTAGAAAATCCCGCCGTTTTCTCCCGGCTGGTCACCCAGGCCTTTTCGCAGCGACGCAAGACCTCGCGCAACACGCTGAAAAAACTGCTCACCTCAGAGCAGATCAGCAGCACCGGAATCGATCCCACCACAAGAGCGGAGCAGCTCTCCCTGCAGGATTTTGCTCTGCTTGCCAACTTGCTGGAGTCAACAGGTTATCCCTAACAGGCTGTTGAAAAACCCTCATGCGGCACGATCCGGCGTTGGAATCCGGCTCGAAATGCTCATTTACTCCGTGTAAACTGCACTTTTTCGCCGGATTCCGTCTTGTCTCGCACTCGCCCGAGGCTTTTTCAACAGCCGGTTAAACTACTCAATTGAAACCGGGTTAACAGTGGGTGTTAACAAGCCTCGTTTGTGGGAAAATGCTGGCTCTTTTCCGAGCTGACGGCGTTGTGCTTCGTCGCAATAGAACGACTATTGTAACTATTCAGCTCACCCCTGAAATCCGCCATTTCTGCGTTAAAAAATGATCCTTTACCCGTGCAAACTTACATTTTTCGCCTTGAACTGACGAATTTCAGGGGCAATCTGAACAGTTACATACTCATTTTCAACTATGCTGAATAGTTACCCATATTATGGAGGCCACCAAACTCAACATTACCCGACAGGTAACCGCTAAACACTCATACCGAGTAGCGATTCGGTGACAATGCTTTAGCTTTTTAAAACACGCGCTCGACCAAATTCCGCTCACGATATATACCCGAATTTACCTGGAAATACAGGATTTTTGAGTCTGACTGAAACCGCAAGGCAAGGCGCAGTTCGCAGAGAATGGCTCGCCCTTTTCAAGAACTGCAACGCAGCATTGCGGTTTCAGTCAGACTCAAAAATCCTGTATTTCCAGGTAAATTCGGGTATATGCTCTGTTCAACTGCGAAACCTGGCTTGAGGATTCACTCCTGTGGAAGTTTGGCCTTGACAGAGAGAGCGTGTAACTTACCGCTGGACAGCTCTTCTTTAAACAACGCCAGAATGGGTTGCTGCCGCTGCAAACTATTTTTTTCCTGAAAAAAATCGCTGACCACATGCACCTCAAAATGACAGTTCTCGCCACGCACTTTAACCACGGCGTCAGGACAAAGTTCCATTATCTTTTTTGCTACTTCCTCTTTATTCATATGCGTTACCCGGCCTCGGCAACTGCATCCTGAAGCATAGGAAGAAGTTCACCATTTTCCAGCATCTCTTCCACAATGTCACTGCCGCCAATAACTTCACCCTTGATAAATAGTTGCGGGTAGGTCGGCCAGTTGGAAACTGAAGGGAGATTCTGAAATATGCCTGGAGACTCGATTACATTGACATAGGCAAACTCGATTCCAGTTGACTTCAGCAGGGAAGCCGCTTTTGCCGAGAAACCGCAGTAAGGCTCATCAGGGGTGCCTTTCATATACAAAATGATGGGGTTTTCTTCAAGCTGCTTATTGATTTCGTCTTCAATATTCATGGTGTTGATTCCAGGTAATTTTAATTCGACCCTTTTCTGGGACGGTGAGTTAAACCGGATTGGTCTGATATTCCCCCAAACATGTCAACAGGAGCAGTATACTCCAGGATATCCGCCGATATTATATATTTGGGGCACGCAAGGCGGGTTTGCTTTACAAATGATTCAACTCAAACGGGCGTTGGTGATAGCTGAATGCTCAATCATATAGCGGCTAAACCGGACATCGAGAGTTCAAACCAGCCACGTAATTATTTAAAAATTGATTTGTTTGGCGGAGAGAGAGGGATTCGAACCCTCGATACGGGTTACCGTATACACGCTTTCCAGGCGTGCTCCTTCAACCACTCGGACACCTCTCCGGGACTAGGAGTCTGCCGG
>JAJRUV010000112.1 GCA_024277595.1 Gammaproteobacteria bacterium | reverse complement strand
GTTTGCGGCCTGGCGCGTGCGCTGGATGCCGATATCGAACGTACCGGCGAGGCACTCAGGGGTGCCGGGCGGACACGGATCCACACCTTCATCGCCACCTCGCCCATCCACATGGAGAAGAAGCTGCGCATGACCCCGGATCAGGTGGTGGAGCGGGCGGTGCAGGCGGTGAAGCTGGCGCGGCGGTTCACCGATGATGTGGAGTTCTCACCCGAGGATGCGGGCCGCTCCGAGGCGGATTTCCTGTGCCGGGTGCTGGAGGCGGTGATCGATGCCGGGGCCGGAACGGTCAACATTCCCGATACCGTGGGCTACAACGTCCCCGAGCAGTTCGGCGGTCTGATCCGGATGCTGCGCGAGCGGGTGCCCAATGCGGACAAGGCGGTGTTCTCCGTGCACTGCCACAACGATCTCGGGCTGGCGGTGGCCAACTCGCTGGCGGCGGTGGCGAACGGTGCGCGGCAGGTGGAGTGCACCATCAACGGCCTGGGCGAACGGGCCGGCAACGCCGCGCTGGAGGAGGTGGTGATGACGGTACGTACCCGGCAGGATGTGTTCCCCTGCACGGTGGGTATCGACACCACCCAGATCGTTCCCACCTCGCGGCTGGTCTCCAGCATCACTGGGTTCGCCATCCAGCCCAACAAGGCCATCGTGGGCGCCAACGCCTTCGCCCACGAGTCCGGCATTCACCAGGACGGCGTTCTCAAGAGCCGCGAAACCTACGAAATCATGCGCGCCGAGGATGTGGGCTGGTCCGCCAACCGCATGGTGCTGGGCAAGCACTCCGGCCGCAACGCCTTCCGCAGCCGGCTGCAGGATCTGGGGATCGAGTTCTCCTCCGAGGAGGAGCTCAACGAGGCCTTCGCCCGCTTCAAGGCGCTGGCAGACAAGAAGCACGAGATCTTCGACGAGGATCTGCAGGCGCTGGTTACCGAGGCCAGTACCGAGGCGGAGAACGAGCGGGTTAAGCTGGTCGCACTGAAGGTCTGTTCCGAGACCGGCGAGACTCCCGATGCCGAGGTGACGCTGGCAGTGGATGGTGTCGAGCGGCAGGGCCATGCGCAAGGCGGTGGGGTAGTGGATGCCAGCTTCAAGGCGATCGAGTGTATCATCGACAGCGGAACCGAGTTGCAGCTCTACTCGGTGAACAATATCACCAGCGGTACCGATGCCCAGGGCGAGGTCACCGTGCGGCTGGAAAAAGGTGGGCGGATCGTTAATGGTCAAGGGGCTGATACCGATATCGTGATTGCTTCGGCCAAGGCCTATATCAATGCGCTGAACAAGATCCTGACACCGCAGGATCGGGCTCATCCCCAGGCGGCGGACGTGTAGTTACCGCGATGGATCAGCAGCAGCGTCATCAGTATCTGCAGGCGATGGGTATCGTAGAGTGGCAGCGGCGCGGCAGGGCTGCCAGACTAGCCCCGCAATCTGCGGATCCAGTCGTCACGGACAGCGAGCCGTCCGAACTGCCGGTTCCGGTCGGTGAAGAGATCACCGGGCTGGATTGGGAGGCGTTGCAGGCGCGTGTGCTCTCCTGCACCGCCTGTGACCTGCACTGCCCCCGCACCCAGGCCGTATTTGGCGTGGGCAATCGCAATGCCGACTGGATGATCGTGGGTGAGGCGCCCGGTGCCGAGGAGGACAGGCGCGGCGAACCGTTTGTCGGTCGGGCCGGTCAGCTACTGGATTCCATGTTGTTCGCTATCGGTTTGGATCGGCAGCAGGTCTATATTGCCAATGTGCTGAAGTGTCGCCCCCCCAACAACCGTGATCCCCGGCCCGAGGAGGTTGAGCAGTGTGAGCCCTGGCTGCAGCGCCAGGTAGCGCTGGTGCAACCCCGGCTAATTCTGGCGGTGGGCCGGATCGCCGCCCAGAATCTTCTTAAGACCAACGCACCGCTCTCCCGGTTGCGCGGCCGCCGCCACAGCTACGGAGAAGCGAATACGCCGTTGGTAGTGACCTACCATCCGGCCTACCTGTTGCGCTCTCCCCTGGAGAAGCGCAAGGCGTGGCAGGACCTCAAGCTGGCTCTTGAGGTAGCAGCACAGTGAGCACAATGGTTAAGCCTTCACTGCAGCACCGTCTTATGACTGAGCATGATCTGCCCGGGGTAATGGAGATTGAGAACCGGGCCTACCCGGTTCCCTGGACCATCGGCATCATGCGGGACTGCCTGCGTATCGGCTATCATTGTTGGGCATACGAGCAAAATGGAGGGTTGGTTGGCTATGCCATTATGTCCATGGCAATGGATGTGGGCGAAGCGCATATTCTCAACCTGTGCGTTCGTCCTGAGTCGCAGGGTGCCGGCATTGGCCGCCGGATGCTGGAACATATGCTGGAACTAGTACGGGACTCTGGCTGCCATCTAATCCTGCTGGAGGCCCGGCCATCCAACCCGGCAGCGATACGACTTTACCGCTCTACCGGTTTCGAACAAATTGGTCGGCGTAAGGCATACTACCCGCTGCCCGATGGTCGCGAGGATGCGCTGGTTTTTGCGCTGGATATCAGTTCGGCATAGTGAACAACCGCCGGTTTTTAACCGGTGGTCGTTCACATCCCATTACAGGGTGATATCTGACAGATGCGGCAGGAGTTCATGAACCAGCTCAAGCGTGGTGTCATGGGCAGAAGGGGCGGGGCTGTTATAACGTTTGATTTCAAAGCAGTGTACCGGCAGCCTGATTATAGGCCGGCCACACTGGGTATCACCGTATCCAGAATGGAAATCTTGCCGCGAGATTCCGCATTGAACGCCTTGCGTAGCTCCTGTGCCGCCAGTCACGTATCACTGGAGCGGTCCCAGCCCGTAGATAAGGCCAAACATGGGGGAACAGCAGGCAGCCCGGTCTGAATCCCGGGAGATGATTCCAGCCGATGCAGTATCCCGATGGTGTTGCGGATAAACTCTTTTGCTGCGATCCATTCGAGGGCTATGGGCGAGATCAGGGTATCACTGGCCCGGATGGCCATCTCCTGCAGCTCCCCGGTGCCATCCGCATCCTTTTGGTGTCGATGCTGATGTAGTCATACTGCTCATCGAGTCCCAACAGGGCCGCATGGAGATATTGAAAATGGCTGGAGGATTGCCGCAGCCAGGTGTTGATGGTTTTCTCCGGATCATCGGAGAGGATGATGTCGAGATTGCGGATCTCGGTGCGGCTGATACAGCCATCCGCATTGGCCATCGTGACCAGCTTGTGCAGACCGTGATCCGCTTTGTGGGACAAGGATGATAGTGATTGCTGGTGATCGGCGTCGATCAACAGCACTTTCTGACCCATGTCAGCGAGGATTCCGCCGAGATTGGCCGACAGTGTGGTTTTCCCCACACCACCCTTGGTTGAAACCAGTGCGTATTTTTTCGCCACGAACCTTCCCTCCATGCGAGTTTGCCACATGGGGGGCGAGGGTTTTTGCTATGTTGACAGACTCCGGTTTTCGCCGTAAGTCATTGAAAAGACTAATGGTGCCGACGAGAGGAGTCGAACCTCCGACCTACTGATTACGAATCAGTTGCTCTACCAACTGAGCTACGTCGGCCAATGGGAGTCCGCAGCAAAATAGTTTGTCCTTCCACTCACTGCTTTATACGCCCTAACAAAATGATAGTAATGGCATTTTTTGAACTGCTCAATGACCAACAACCAACTTTCAGCCGATATTCCGGCAGCGAAGCACTTTCCAGTAGCCAAACAGATTGACGCTGTGCATCTCTGTCACTTCCAGTTGTGTTTTCTGAAGAAAATCATCCAGATCAAAATCAGGCCGAAAACCAGCCAGTTTTGACAGGGGAGAAAGAAAATTTTCAGCCAATTTGAGTAACGGATTATTTGAGCGGAAATGATTGGCGATAAAGATATCTCCATCAGGTTTGCACACCCTGGCCATTTCCTTAACCAGCTGAACCGGATCAGGAACCACAGAAACAACGTACATCGCCACAACCTTGTCAAAACTGTTGTCGCTAAAGCGCATCTGTTCAGCATCCATTTCAAGAACAGCATCAACGTGGGCCAGCCCTTCTTGCTCAACTCTCTCATGAGCTTTAGTCAACATTTCAGCAGAAACATCAATACCGGTAACCTTGACATCGTCAGGATACAACGGCAAAGATAAGCCGGTTCCTACGCCAACCTCTAAAATGTTGTCTCCGGCATGACAGTCCAGCGCCCCTATAATAACTTTACGACCCGGATGGAATATGGGGCCAAACACAACATCATAGATACGGGCGTAGCGCCGATAGGCTGTTTTTATAGCATCAATATTCATCGCCGACCTTTATACATCTGCCCTCCAGCGCAACCAGCCTTCCATTATCAACGCAGTAACTTACTCAGTCGCCCCCCCGACTGAAGAATAGAAGTCACTCGTAAACCCGGTTCAGCAATAGCAGATACTTACGACCTTTTCCGCATCGTATGATGAGGAAAAAAATTAATTGCACCATCACCCCACCCTGGATGCGCATCTCAATAGCCCCAAAAAATTAGCAGTCGATGCCTTTGAGCTTTTCTGTCAATTCATTTGCAAAAAAATGGTGGGCCGTCCGCGACTCGAACGCGGGACCATCGGATTAAAAGTCCGGTGCTCTACCAACTGAGCTAACGGCCCAAAAAAATGGAAGTCGGCTATGATATAGCAGTTACCGGAAAAAAACAAAACGAAGCGCAATAAGCGGTAACAGTCATCTGAGAGTATCGACAATCAGGCGAGCTAAACTTCCAGCAGGGTACTGCTGACAATTGTAATTTTATTGCAATCTTACGAAATAACGCCATACACCGATATATGCGTTAAACTATAGCAGATGCTGAATCCGGGTTCGCCAGCCATCACACCGCAAATGCATTAACACACAGGTTCATCAAGACTCCTGGAAACAAGCCAAGAACAAGAATTGCCAGACTATTCGCGCTCAACATCACGCGAACATCTATCTCGCCATCAATAGGCGAGTCATCTTCAGGTTTATCAAAATACATCAGCTTGACAACGCGCAAGTAGTAAAATGCACCGATAATCGAGAATATCACCGCGACTGCGGCAAGCCAGACCATACCTGCTTCGACAACGGCGGACAATACGGAAAGCTTGGCCCAGAACCCCAGGAATACCGGCACACCGGCCATGGAAAACATCAAAATCAGCATCATGAAAGCAAACCAGGGGCTGCGCTCATTCAGACCCTTGAAATCATCCAGCCTGTCGGCCTCAAACCCGGCACGGCTCAGCAGCATAATCATGCCAAAACCGCCCAGACTCATCAGCGCATATACAATAGTGTAGAACATTGATGAAGCATAGCCGCTCTCGGTGCCACTCAGCACGCCCAGCAGCAAGTAGCCAACGTGCGCTATGGTGGAATAGGCAAGCATACGCTTGATATTAGTCTGCGCAATCGCGGTAATGTTACCTACCGCCAAGGATAGAATCGCCAGAATAACAAGCATTCCCTGCCAGTGCTCCTGCAACCCCTCCAGACCATCCACCAAAAGACGCATTACCATGGCGAAAGCAGCGATCTTGGGTGCGCTGCCGATGTACACCGTCACCGCCGTAGGGGAACCCTGATAAACATCGGGAACCCACATGTGAAATGGTACCGCGCCGAGCTTGAAAGCGACACCAACCACGGTGAATACTAGCCCGAAGACGAGCACCATATTGTCGGCACCGGTGGCCGCAACGCCCGCGCTGATTTGAGACAATTCCAGGGAGCCGGTTACACCATAGAGCATCGACATTCCGTACAGCAGCATTCCAGATGCCAATGCGCCCAGGACAAAATATTTCATCGCTGCTTCTGAGGCGTAACTGGAATCACGATTCATTGCCACCAGTGCGTACATCGACAAAGAGAGCAACTCCAGGCCAAGATAAAGTGTCAACAGACTGTGCGCAGACACCATCACCATCATTCCCAAAACGCCGAACAGCCCAATCACGTAAAACTCACCCTTGAACAGATTACGCGCCTGCAGGTAAGAGCGAGAGTAAAGAAACACGACAAACACCGAAAGATAGATAAATATCTTCAAGATATCCCCCATCCCGTCACGGATGAAGTTTCCGCTAAAAGCAATTTCCGGACTACCCAACTGATGGCCCAATGACGCAATCGCCGCGCCTATCAGCGTTGCCTGAGCCAGCAAGTATGTGATAATGCGGGTTTTATCGGTCAAAAACAGATCAATGAGCAGGATCAGGCAAGCCATGCCAAGAACGAACATCTCGGGAAGAGCAACGCTCATATTCGGTATTTCAAATTCCATAGCAGGCACTCTGATTACAACTTCGATTGCGCAATGTGTTCAAGCAGATGCTGGACAGAAACACTCATCACCTCCAGCAGCGGAGCAGGATAGATTCCAAAAAACAGCACTGCAACCGCCAAAACCGCCAATATAATAAATTCGCGTGAATTGATATCTTTGAGCTTGGCAACATTATCGTTGGCCACTTCACCAAAGAAAACCCGTTTAACCATCCACAGCGTATAGGCTGCCCCGATAATTAGCGTTAGCGCCGCCAAAAAGGCAAACCAGAAATTGGCTTTGAACGCACTCAAAATAACCATAAACTCGCCAACAAAGCCGGAAGTTCCCGGTAAGCCGGCATTAGCCATAGCAAATAGCACTGCAAAGGCAGCAAAGTTTGGCATGGTATTGGTTACTCCACCATAGGCACTAATCTCCCGGCTGTGAACCCGATCATAAAGCACCCCGATACAGAGGAACATCGCAGCAGAGATAAAGCCATGGGAAATCATCTGCACGATGGCACCTTCTATTCCCATGGCGGCACCCTTCCAACTGCCGGTATTCTCGAAAATGGTAAACGCGATGAAGAAACCGAGGGTAACAAACCCCATGTGCGAAATAGAAGAGTAAGCAATCAATTTCTTCATGTCTTTCTGCACCAGGGCGACAAAACCAATATATACCACGGCAATCAGCGACAGAGTGATCATGAGCCAGTCAAGCTCCTGGCTGGCATCCGGTGTTATTGGCAGGCTAAAACGCAGGAAGCCATAGGCGCCCAGCTTAAGCATGATGGCAGCCAGAATAACCGAGCCACCGGTAGGAGCTTCTACGTGCGCATCCGGCAACCAGGTATGAACCGGCCACATGGGAACTTTTACAGCAAAGGCCAGCAGGAAAGCGAGGAAGATAAATATCTGTGCGGTCATACCCATCCGCAAGGTATGGAAATCAAGGATTGCGAAGCTGTCTGCCTGGAAATACATATATATCAGGGAGACCAGCATAAACACCGAACCCAGAAACGTGTACAGGAAGAACTTGATAGTGGCGTATACCCGCCGTGGTCCGCCCCAGACCCCGATCACTATAAACATGGGAATCAGCAATGCCTCCCAAAACACATAGAACAACATGCCGTCCAGGGCTGCAAACACCCCGTTCATTAATCCTTCCATAATAAGGAAGGCGGCCATGTACTGGGCAGGTTTGTACTGGATCACATCCCAACCGGCCAACACAACCAGCACGGTTATAAAGGTAGTCAGAATAATCAATGGCATCGAGATACCATCTACGCCCAGGTGATAATTGATTTTGAAACGCTCAATCCAGGGATACAGTTCTACGAACTGCATCTGAAAAGTATTTACATCAAACTGGACATACAGTGGAATAGAGATGGCAAAAGTGAGCAACGCCACCAGCAGTGCCACTACCCGAGCCTCGAGCACATGTTTACCACTACCTATGGCCAACACCAACAAGCCACCGATAATCGGGGTCCAGACAACCAGGCTCAGCAGTGGCAGATCAGATGACATGCATTCCCACCTTTAATATATATTCCAGTCAAAACACAAAAATGGCGATCAGGGCAAACAGACCCACGAACATTGCAAAGGCATAATGGTACAAAAACCCGGTCTGAAGATACCGTATCACGCCTGAGAACCAGCCCACGCTTTTTGCCGCGCCGTTGACAATGAACCCGTCAATAATTTTTTCATCACCAATCTGCCACAGTAGCTTACCCAAACCACGGCTGCCAGCAGCAATAACCTTGTTGTTAAAATCATCAAATCCGTATTTATTATCCAAAATCGTATAAACGATACCAGATCGATCTTTGATTATGGCCGGAATATCAGGACGCTTCAGGTAAAGAAACCACGCAGAACCCACGCCAGCTGCAGCAAGATAAAACGCGGGAGTAACCAGACCATGCAGAATGAAACCAAACCAGCCATGGAAGTTTTCTCCAAGATGGCCAAGCACATCACGTTCAGGGCTTACGAAGATAGCACCGTTAAAGAAATCACCAAACAGCATCGGGCCGATAAATATCGCACCAATAAATATTGACGGTATCGCCAGCGCAATCAAAGGTCCGGTAACAACCCATGGTGTCTCGTGCAGGTGCCCCCGAGTGTGTTTATCCATGCGTTCATTGCCATGAAACACCAGGAAGAACATCCGGAAACTGTAAAACGCGGTAATAAACACCCCAATGAGTACAGAGAAATAGGCAAAACCGGCACCAGGAGTTTGTGAAAGATGCACCGCTTCAATAATGGCATCCTTGGAGAAGAAACCTGCAAAACCGGGGAAACCAATCAGCGCCAGCGAGCCGATTAACATAGTCCAGTAGGTAATCGGCATATATTTTTTAATGCCGCCCATTTTGCGGATATCCTGCTCATGGTGCATACCGATGATCACCGAACCTGCGGCGAGAAACAGCAGCGCCTTGAAAAAGGCATGAGTCATCAGATGAAAGACACCAGCGGCATACGCGGAAGCACCCAGGGCAACGGTCATATAGCCAAGCTGGGAGAGCGTCGAGTAAGCAACTACCCGTTTTATATCGTTCTGGATGATACCCAAAATACCCATAAACAGAGCGGTAATCGAACCGATAACCAGCACCACTCCCAGCGCCGTGGTGGACAACTCATACAGCGGCGACATCCTCGCCACCATGAATATACCGGCGGTAACCATGGTAGCAGCGTGAATCAATGCAGAAATCGGTGTTGGGCCTTCCATCGAGTCGGGCAGCCACACATGTAGAGGAACCTGGGCAGATTTACCCATGGCACCAATAAACAACAAGATACAGATCACCGTCATCAACGACCAATCAACACCCGGAATCACCTGGATGGTCATATCCGCCATCATCGGCGCCGCCTCGAACACATCAGCATAGTCCAGACTGTTGAAATACATCAACACGGCAGCAATTCCGAGCAGAAAACCGAAATCACCTACGCGGTTGACCAAAAAAGCCTTCATGTTTGCAAATATCGCGGTCGGCCTCTTGTACCAGAAACCGATCAGCAGATAGGAAACCAGCCCGACAGCTTCCCAGCCAAAAAATAGCTGCATGAAATTGTTGGCCATCACCAACATCAACATGGAAAAGGTAAACAGCGAGATATAGCTGAAAAAACGTTTGTAACCGGGATCATCATGCATGTAGCCAATGGTGTAGATATGTACCATCAGGGAGACGAAGGTAACTACCACCATCATCATGGCGGTTAGCGAATCAACCAGAAATCCCACCTCGAAACGAATTCCGTCGCTTACCATCCAAGTGTAGACCGTACCGTTGAATGGCTCCGCACCATCGAGAACAATATGCTTGAATACATAAAGCGAAAGAATTGTGGAGATAGCGACACCCGCGATTGCCACCGTATGAGCAACCGAACGACTGATAAAGTGCCCGAAAAGGCCAGCGATGACAGCTCCGACCA
This sequence comes from Gammaproteobacteria bacterium, assembly GCA_024277595.1. Classification (GTDB taxonomy): domain Bacteria; phylum Pseudomonadota; class Gammaproteobacteria; order Thiohalospirales; family Thiohalospiraceae; genus DRMK01. The sequence goes on along the minus strand of JAJRUV010000112.1, from coordinate 31,168 downwards.
GAGGAGCCAGTGCGATGGTGAGATAGACGTTCTGCATATTATCGACCACGATACTATCCCTTCAACGAATCCAGATCATCAACATTGATGGTGTGTTTGTTACGGAACAGAACCACCAGAATCGCAAGTCCGATAGCCGCTTCCGCGGCTGCCACTGTGAGAATAAAAAACACAAATACCTGACCTGCAATGTCACCAAGGTAATGAGAAAAAGCGATAAAGTTGATATTGACTGCAAGCAGCATCAACTCAATTGACATCAGCAGAATAATGATATTTTTGCGATTGAGAAAAACTCCGGCAACACTGATGCCGAACAGGATTGCCCCCAGAATCAGATAATCAGACAGTGCAATCATCTTTTGTCCTCGAGATTTATCGGCTGTCGCGTCCCTGCCTCTAGCTTCACGATGCGCAACCGATCTTTTTTGCGCACAGCTATCTGCGAATCCGGGTTCTGATGTTTGGTCAGTGGCCGTTTGCGTAACGCCAGGGAAATCGCAGCGATAATAGCCACCAGCAGAATCACGGCAGCTATCTCAAACGGATAGACATAAACCGTGTAAAGCACTCTGCCAAGCTCTTTGGTATTACTGTAATCCGCTGGATGCCCGGTTGGTTCGGCAAATTTTCCCAGACCGAAATTTCCGGGCCCGACCACATAAGCCATCATGCCAATCGCCAGCAACGCCACTACGATGCCAACTGGCAGCAACCGGACAAACCCTTCCCGCAACTGGGCAAGATTGACATCAAGCATCATGACTACAAACAGGAACAGCACCATCACCGCACCCACATAGACCAGCACCAGTGTAATAGCGAGAAACTCTGCTTCCAGCAGCAGCCACAGAGCCGCAGCAGAGAAGAAGGTAAGCGCCAGAAAAAGCGCCGCATGCACCGTATTACGCACGGTAATCACCATCATGGCAGAACCCAGCATGGCTGCGGCAAACAAATAAAAGATGAACTGCTCAAAACTCATCTGAATATCAATACCCGTGTGTTATCGATAAGGTGCATCTTGTGCACGGTCGGCAGCAATCTGTGTTTCATGCTGATCTCCAACTGCCAGTAGATCTTCTTTGCTTTTGACAAGATCACTGCGCTTGTCACCAAAATACTCAAAAACCCGGGTCTCCACGATAGCATCCACCGGACAGGACTCTTCGCAAAAACCGCAAAAAATACATTTGGTCAAATCAATCTCATAGCGCGAGGTGCGCCGGCTGCCATCCTCACGCGGTTCTGCTTCTATGGTAATAGCCATTGCCGGACAGACTGCCTCGCACAGCTTACAGGCAATACAGCGCTCCTCTCCGTTGGGATAACGGCGCTGAGCATGCAACCCTCTAAACCGAGGCGACTGCGGCGTCTTCTCCTCGGGATAAATTATGGTGATCTTGCGATCCAGCAGATAGCGCCCGGTCAGCCTCAAACCCTGCAGCAGCTCCAGCAGGAACAGACTTTTGAAAAAACGGCCTAATGCTTTCATCTCAACCTCTCCGTTCCCGTCTATGCACCATCAAACCATGGGCCAAGCCCGCCCACGACCGCCGCGCCAACCACCAACAACCAGGCAATAGTAATCGGAATCAGTATTTTCCATCCCAGACGCATCAATTGATCATACCGGTAGCGTGGGAAGGTAGCACGTATCCAGAGGAACAGTAGCAGGAAAAACGAAGTCTTTAGCAACAGCCAGACAATCCCCGGCACCCAGCTAAACAGGCTCTCCAGCACCGGAATTCCCTGGAACGGAGACAGCCATCCCCCGAGAAACATTAGCGAAGTCAACATGGAGATAAGAATCATGTTGGCGTATTCGGCAAGAAAAAAGACGCCAAAGCTCATGCCGGAGTACTCCACATGGAACCCCGCGACAATCTCGGACTCACCCTCCGCAAGATCGAAAGGTGCGCGGTTGGTCTCGGCAAGGCCGGCAATAAAATAGACCACAAACAACGGCAGCAGCGGCAACCAGAACCAGTGCAACAAACTCCCTTCCTGCGAAAGAACAATCTCGCGCAAATTCATGCTGCCAGCGGCAAGCAGCACACCAACCAGAGCAAATCCCATCGCGATCTCATAGGAGACTACCTGGGCAGCAGAACGCAGTGCACCAAGAAGAGCGTACTTGGAGTTCGACGCCCAGCCAGCAATGATGATGCCATAGACACTTAGTGATGTGACCGCCAACACATACAACAACCCTGCATCAATATCGGTAATGTACAGGTTGTCACCAAGAGGCATTACCGCCCAGGCTGCAATCGATGGCCCCATGGCAAGCAAGGGCGCCAGCAGGAATAGGAACCGGTTAGCTCCGGCAGGAACAATAATCTCTTTGAAAATCAGCTTGACCGCGTCCGCAATAGGCTGAAGCCAGCCGCGCGGACCGACATGCAGAGGGCCTACACGCCCCTGGATATAACCAATGATCTTGCGCTCCGCGAAGGTCAAATAGGCAACCGCCACCATCAGCGGTACAAGCAGCGCCACGATCTTGAGCAGCACAATCACCAATGTCAGTAACGCATCAAGCATCAATAATCCATCCGCTGTTGTTCATCTCAATTTTTGCTGACATCCACCGGACCATGAATCGCACCAAGCCCCGCCGTCTCAGGCAGTGCAGCCGGAATAACAGTACAACCATCAGCCACCCGTTCATCAATCACCACCGGCAGCCAGACTGAACCGCCGCCCTGCACTACCTGGGCAATATCTCCATCGACCAGCCCTAGACCGGTCGCCACCGACTCATTGAGATACACAGCCGCCGCCATGGCATCTTGCGTCTGCTGTAAAGGCTCCGATCGACGAACCAGCGCGTCAGTTGCGTAGATCGGCACCTCCCCAACCCGGAGCAGGCTCACGGAGACAGCGTTAAAATCGGCGGGGCAGCGCCAGGCCACTTCCGCAGAGGACTCAGCCTGCCCGCATGATGCTTTCAGTTCATCGCGCACCTGTTCGCTTGAGATATACTCAAACCCTGGCAGATCAAACAGATTTCCCAAAACCCTGAGCACCTTCCAGGCAGGGCGCGAGTCGCCCAAGGGTGCGACAGCCCCGGCAAAGCTCTGCCAGCGGCCTTCAATGTTAACGAAGGTTCCCGATGTTTCCGAAAAAGGTGAAATTGGCAACAGCACATCCGCATACTGTTTCATCTGCTCACTCAGAAAAGGAGTCAGTGAGACGACAAACTCTGCTTCATTAAGCACTTTTGTGGCGGCAACCGGATGAGAGCTATCCAGCTCCGGCTCCACGCCCATCAGCAGATAGCCCCGCAATGGGTGCTCCAGCATTACAGAAGCATCGACTAAACTGGTAACCGAGGTTTTCTGACCTACCGGACCGCGATGCGGTACAGCACCGGCCAGCCAACCGCCGCTGCTGTTAGCTCCTTCAGACAGCTGTCCAAAACGGGCGCCACTGAGCTTCGCAATCAGGACAGACAAAGCGCGCAGGGATGAGAGCCGTTGGCTCCCTTGAGCAAGGGCACCCAGCAATACTGTGGCATTTTCTGCCGCCTTGAGGCGCTCTGCAATAGCCAGTTCGGTATCACCAACAGAAATATTTTCCAGCAGTGAAGCCAAACCCTCCGGGGCGGCTTCGCCAGTAATATCGAGGAGCGCCTTGGCAATAGCCGCCAACGTTCGCACCATCTGTGCTGGATTACCAATCAGCTTCTCCGCAACCGGAAAATTGAACATGAAATCGACGGGGTTTACAAACATGATATTGGCGCCGGCAATTGCGGCCTTACGCAAACGGTGGCCAATAATGGGCTGCTCTTTGCGCACATTGGAGCCAATCAGCAATGCGGCATTCACTTTTTCCAACTGTTCAATATTTTGCCCAAGCCACGGGAACGGCGGCAAAAGATCCTGATCAGAAAAATCAATCTGGCGCAGGCGATGGTCAATATTGGCGCTACCCAAAGTCCGCATCAGTTTTTGCAGCAGATACATCTCTTCCAGTGTTGCACCGGGTGAAACCAGTGCCCCCAACTGATCAGCACCCTGCGTATCAATCAGCTTTTTGACTCCTTTGACCACCTGTTCCAGCGCGGTTTTCCAATCAATCTCGCGCCACTCACCAGCCACCTTGATCATAGGTGTTCTCAACCGATCCTCACTGTTCAGTCCGACATAACCGAACCGATCACGATCAGAGATCCAGGTTTCATTAATAGCCTCGTTGGCTCGCGGCAGTGAGCGCATCACCTTGTTCCGGCGAGTCTGCAGCGTGAGATTGGAACCCACGCAGTCATGAGGCGAAACGGCGGCGGAATCCGTCAGCTCCCAGGCTCGGGCAGTAAAACGAAACGGCTTGGATGTGAGCGAACCAACGGGACAGAGGTCAATAATATTCCCCGATAGCTCGGAACTGACACTCTTCTCCACATAGGTGCCGATTTCCATATGTTCCCCGCGGCCAGTAGCCCCCAACTCCCGGATACCAGCAATCTCCTGGCCAAAACGCACACAGCGGGTACAGTGAATACAGCGGGTAAAATCGGTAACGATCAGTGGCCCGATATCGTTGCTTTTAACCACACGCTTGATTTCAGCGAAGCGGGAAACATCGTTGCCATATCCGACAGCAATATCCTGAAGTTCGCATTCACCACCCTGATCGCAAATCGGGCAATCAAGCGGGTGATTAATTAACAAAAACTCCATCACATTTTTCTGTGCGGCCAGCGCTCTTGGCGAGTTGGTCCAAACCTTCATGCCATCGCTAACGGGAGTGGCGCAGGCTGGCAATGGCTTGGGCGCCTTTTCCACCTCCACCAGACACATACGGCAACTGGCCGCAACCGACAGCTTCTCGTGATAGCAGAAACGCGGGATTGTAATACCGGCTTCATCGGCGGCTTCGATCACCATTACCCCATCACGGGCCTTGATCGTTTTGCCGTTGATTTCAATATCTGCCATTGCCCGTCCTGTATTCCTGTAAATTCAGCCTTGTACGTTTATCCGTCACACCATGCATTTTTTATGGTCGATGTGGTACTGGAATTCATCGTGAAAACGCTTGACGAAACTTGTCACCGGCATAGCCGCCGCATCACCGAGAGCACAAATGGTTTTTCCGGCAATGCCGTTTGCAACCTCGTTCAGCAAATCCAGATCTTCTTGCCGCCCCTGGCCGTTTTCGACACGATTGACCACCCGCTGCAACCAGCCAGTACCTTCCCGGCACGGCGTGCACTGACCGCACGACTCTTCATAGTAGAAGTAGGAGATCCGCGCCAACGCCTTGACCATGCAAGTGGTTTCATCCATCACGATAACGGATCCCGCACCCAGCATGGATCCCGCCTTGGCGATGGAATCATAATCCATGGTGATATCCATCACCACATCCGCAGGTAATACAGGGGTAGAAGACCCCCCCGGAATTACCGCCTTCAGCTTATGTCCGTCACGCACACCGCCAGCCATCTCCAGCAGCTCGGCGAACGGTGTTCCCATCGGGATCTCAAAGTTACCCGGTTTATTGACGTGACCCGAAACACAAAAAAGCTTGTTGCCACCATTGTTGGGTTTACCCAGCTCCAGAAACCACTTGCCGCCTTTTTTCAAAATGACCGGAACAGAGGCGAGCGTCTCGGTATTATTAATAGTGGTCGGCCTGCCATACAGACCGTAACTGGCGGGAAATGGTGGCTTGAAACGGGGCTGACCTTTTTTCCCTTCAATAGACTCAATGAGCGCCGTCTCTTCTCCGCACACATAGGCTCCACCGCCTAAATGAACCTGGATATCAAAATCAAATCCCGAACCCAAAATATTTTTCCCGAGAAGACCGGCGGTCCGCGCCTCTTCAAGCGCCGCTTCAAATCGTTCATAGGGTTCCCAGAACTCACCACGAATATAGTTGTATCCCATGGAGGCACCGATGCAGTAACCGGCGATTATCATCCCTTCAACAAGTTGATGCGGGTTATAGCGCAGGATATCGCGATCCTTGCAGGTGCCCGGTTCGCCTTCGTCCGAATTACACAGAATATATTTCTGTCCCGGCGCATTGCGGGGCATGAAACTCCATTTCAGTCCGGTTGGAAATCCCGCTCCGCCGCGTCCGCGCAGCGCTGATGTTTTTAATTCGGAGATAATATCATCAGGATCGGTCCTTTCCTTGAGGATCTTTTTCAGAACCTCATAACCATCCGCGCCCTGATAAGTCGCCAGCGTCCACGGCTTATCCAGATGCAGGGTTCGGAAACAGACTTGGTTATTCATTCATTAGCTCCAGCCGTACTATCTGCCGCAATCCATCTCAATCAAGTTCGTCCAGAATCTTGTCCACCTTTTCAGCGGTAAGATGCTCGTAGTAGTGCTCACCAATCTGGAACATGGGAGCGCCAACACAGGCACCAAGACACTCAACCTCTTTCAGTGAAAACCGGCCATAGGGTGTCACTTCGCCAAAACCAACCCCGAGCTTCTCCTGCAAATGTTCGACGATTTTTTCTGAACCACACAACATGCATGAAATATTGGTGCAGACACAGATTTTATGGCGCCCGACCGGTTTCATTTCATACATTGAATAGAACGTAGCCACCTCATAGACCGCGATGGAATCCATCTGCAGATATTCAGCTACCGCATCCATCAGGTCAGTCGTTAAATGACCATCATTTTGATCCTGCGCAATGCGCAGTGCCGCCATCACTGCCGACTGCTTTTGCTCGGCCGGATATTTCGCAACCCAGCGGTCGATTCCGGCACGGGAATCTTTTGTCAGCAGATCAATCAGGTTTCTCCCCGTCAACGGTCAACCTCCCCAAAAACGATATCCTGGGTTCCAAGGATGGCCACCACGTCCGCCAGCATGTGGCCGCGAGACATCTCATCAAGTGCAGATAAATGCACAAAACCCGGTGCACGAATTTTCAGACGATAGGGTTTATTTGCACCATCGGAAATCATGTAGATACCAAACTCCCCTTTCGGATGTTCGACCGCCGCATATACTTCACCTTCGGGGATACAGTACCCTTCTGTGAATAGTTTGAAATGGTGAATCAGGGATTCCATATCTCCCTTGACATCGTCACGGCGAGGAGGAGTAATCTTGTGATTATCAAGCATCACCGGCCCGGAATTTTCACGCAACCATTTGACACATTGTCTGATGATTCTGTTTGACTGGCGCATCTCCTCAACCCGCACCAAGTAACGGTCATAGGTATCACCATTGGTTCCAACCGGGATATCAAAATCCAGCTGCTCATAAACCTCATAAGGCTGTTTTTTTCGCAGATCCCATGCGATACCTGAGCCACGAATCATGGGTCCGGTAAAACCCAACTGCAAAGCACGCTCTGGTGTGACGATACCAATATCCACCGTACGTTGCTTCCAGATACGATTCTCTGTCAACAAAGTTTCATACTCATCAACACAGGTGGGGAAACGGTCAGTGAAGTCTTCAATAAAATCCAGCATGGAACCCTGACGGTTCCGATTAAGACGCTCCACATCTTTGGTGTTATGCCATTTGGAGGTTTCGTATTTGGGCATGGAGTCCGGCAGATCACGATACACACCACCAGGGCGATAGTAGGCTGCATGCAAACGCGCACCGGAGACCGCCTCATAGCAATCCATCAGATCCTCTCGCTCACGAAAAGCGTACAGAAAGATAGTCATGGCACCAATATCCAGACCATGGGCACCGATCCACATGAGATGATTGAGAATGCGTGTTATCTCATCGAACATCACTCGGATATACCGGGCACGAACGGGTACCGAAACGCCCAGCATTTTCTCCACTGCCATGACATAAGCGTGTTCGTTACACATCATGGAAACGTAATCAAGACGGTCCATATAAGGCAGCGCCTGATTATAGGTTCGCGTCTCGGCCAGTTTTTCGGTAGCGCGGTGCAATAAACCGATATGCGGATCTGCACGTTCGATGACCTCACCATCCATCTCCAGCACCAGACGCAGCACGCCATGGGCAGCTGGGTGTTGAGGGCCAAAGTTGAGGGTATAGTTACGAATTTCAGGCATCGCCATTTTCCCCTTCGCTTGAACTTCCATCCGCAAAACGGTGATCGTGACGAATCACTCGAGGAATATTTATGCGTGTTTCAATACTCACCGGCTCGTAGATGACGCGCCCCTTCTCCTCGTCGTAACGCATCTCCACGTTACCGGCAAGCGGGAAATCCTTGCGAAAGGGGTGACCAATAAAACCGTAGTCGGTCAGGATACGGCGCAGATCAGGATGGCCCTCGAACAACACCCCGTACAGATCAAAGGCCTCCCGTTCGAACCAGTTGGCAGTGGCCCAGATATCAACCACGGAATCAATAACCGGCTGCTGATTATCCAGAAATACACGCAACCGCAGACGGTGATTATGGGTTATCGACAACAGATGATAAACCACGGCAAATCGCGAACCATCCCAGCTGCCATTACCAAATTCGGAGTAATCAACCGCGCACAAATCGATAAGCTCTTCAAAGGAAAATCCGCGCTCATCACGCAAAATCTTGCAGGTTTCCAGAAGCTGTCCGCGAGAAATTTCCAGTGTCACTTCACCCAGTGCCTCGTTACAGCTACCACCGCTTTCTTCAAACTGGTTTCGGCTCAGTTCAACCAGCTTCTGGATAGAATCGGACATCAATAAACTCACTCACTTCGGGCTATGGTGTTGGTGCGCCGGATCTTGTTACGCAACTGCATAATGCCGTACAACAGTGCCTCGGCAGTGGGTGGACAACCCGGTACGTAGATATCAACAGGAACCACCCGATCACATCCTCTTACCACAGAATAGGAATAGTGATAGTAACCGCCACCATTGGCACAGGAACCCATGGATATAACCCAGCGAGGCTCTGCCATCTGGTCATAAACTTTGCGCAGCGCCGGAGCCATTTTATTGATCAAGGTTCCTGCAATGATCATCACATCGGACTGGCGGGGGCTGGGACGGAACAGCATACCGAAGCGGTCAATGTCATACCGGGCAGCACCTGCCTGCATCATCTCTACCGCACAACAGGCCAGACCAAAGGTCATCGGCCACATCGACCCCGTGCGAGCCCAGTTGATCAACTGGTCGGCAGAGGTGGTTACAACCCCTTCTTTCAGGACACCTTCTATTCCCATTCCAGAGCCCCTTTCTTCCATTCATAAATGAAGCCGATAACCAGAATACCAAGGAACAGCACCATGGCGAGATAACCAAACAGCCCTATCTCCTCCAGCACCACCGCCCAGGGAAACAGGAAGGCAATTTCCAGATCGAAAATGATAAACAGGATAGCAACGAGATAATATCTTACGTCGAATTTCATGCGACTGTCTTCGAAGGGTTCGAAACCGCATTCATAAGGGGAAAGTTTCTGGTCATCGGGGCGCCGGGGGGCCAGCACCAGACCCAACCCAATCATTATTCCGCCCAGCGCAAAACCGATAACCAGAAACATCAGGATGGGAAAATAATTTTCTAGCATTATTTACGGAGTCCCCAAATTGTTGTCTGCAGCGCTGAAACAAAACTGCAATAGTTTGGATCAGCGTATGCCATGGGCAAACATGATGTCAACCCTTTCAGGGTCTGATTCAGCTATATTTTTCGCGCCCCGTGAATTTAACAAATAACATGAATATCAGAATATTATAAATCATCAAAAAATGGTGCGGATGGCCGGACTCGAACCGGCACAGCTCGCGCCACCGCCCCCTCAAGACGGCGTGTCTACCAGTTCCACCACATCCGCAAATATCAGCGCATCACTCCTGTTTATCACCGGCACCCGCAGCCGGTTCTGTCGCCATAGGCACGGCTGGCGTGTCTGTTGCTGACCCGGACTCTTCCACCGAAGCTGGCGGTAGTACCGGAACATCCGGTGCTGAGGTTGCCGGCTCTTGCTGTATTTTCTCAACGGGTGATGGCGAAAAATCATCGGTTACACTCTTGCGAACGACCGTCTGCCCTGACAAATACGCCAAAGTCAGACTGGTCGCAAAAAATGCTGCCGCAAGAATGGCAGTAGTACGGGTAAGAAAAGAAGCAGATCCGCGACTGCCAAACACGGTTCCTGATGCCCCGCCGCCAAACGCCGCACCCATCTCGGCCCCCTTTCCTGTCTGCAGCAGAATCAGGATAACGAGGCTAATGGCAATAACAATGTGAACTGCCAGTATAATTGTTTGCATGCTACTCTATATCCATAGTTATCTGTCAGACGGCGGCCTGACAGATGGAAATAAATTCATCCGCATCAAGCGAAGCGCCGCCAATCAGCCCGCCATCAATATCCGGCATGGAAAACAGCTCCGGGGCATTGGCGCCTTTCACGCTGCCCCCGTAGAGAATCTGCACTTTCTCTGCTGTAACAGCGCTCAATCGGGCAATACGGTTACGAATAAAGGCATGCACATCCTGGGCTTGTTCGGGGGAGGCCGTCTTACCGGTACCAATGGCCCAGACCGGCTCATAGGCAATGACGCCATCGGCAAGCGCCTCTACCCCCTCCAGAGCAATAACAGCATCCAGCTGACGCGCCACGACATCTTCTGTAACTCCCTGCTCCCGCTCCTCCAGAACCTCTCCAACGCACAGTACAGGCTTGATGCCGGCAGCTCGCACTGCGGCGAATTTGGCAGCTACTTGCACATCTTTTTCCCCATAGATAGAGCGGCGTTCTGAGTGCCCTACAATGGCATAACGACACTGGAGATCCAGCAACATGGATGTTGATATTTCGCCCGTGTAGGCACCAGCTTTGTACTCGCTTACATTCTGGGAACCCAGCGAGATGGCTGTCCCTGCCAGTTGCGCCTGAACACCGGATAGATAAACATACGGGGGGCACACAACAACTTCCGCCTTGCTTACCACATCAAGTGAACGTTTAATTCCATCCAGAAGATGTTTGATACTCTCGGTGGAACCATTCATCTTCCAGTTCCCGGCGACCAGTGGTTGACGCATCTGTTTTCCTCATGTTCGCAACAAAAAGTCGGTGAAGCTTACCTTCCCTGATCAAGAAAATCAATTTTTCACATATCAAAAATTATCTGTTACGCCTTTTACCAGCGGCTTGATCGGTCACTTCAACGAGTTACGGGCACCTGAGAACTCGATGCAGAAAGAGAAGGACTCGAACAATATCGAGCTGATGCCACTATCGAATAAAACGCACTCCCGGAAGGCTGTCGGATTTAGGGGAGCGTAGCAATGAGACATCCGGCCAAAATGGCTTTTCCGCAGTGGGCTCATCCTGAATCGGACAGCCGCCTTGAGGTATCCCTGTAGTTGTCATTCTGCAATAGCCGCCTGGGCCACAATATCAGCCAGCTGTTTCGCCAAAGTCTCGACCTGTGGAGCATCATCACCTTCCACCATGACACGAATCACTGGCTCTGTCCCCGAGGGCCGCAGCAGCACACGACCACGTCCCACCAGTTGTGCTTCCACATCACGCACAGCGTTTTGCACATGCTCGGAATCGTCCGGTGAAAATCGCGTTTCAAGGCGAACGTTTATCATGGTTTGCGGAAATTTGGTCATACCCCGTTTCAAGGTATACAGCGTCTGGCCGCTATTGACCATCGCCGCCGCCACCTGCAACGCGGAGACAATGCCGTCACCCGTAGTGGTACAATCACGACAGATGATATGGCCGGAAGACTCGCCACCAAGGAGCCACCCCTCCTGTTGCATCATCTCTCCAACATAACGATCCCCCACTGCTGCACGCCGAAAAGGGATCCCGGCATCCCTAAACGCCAGCTCCAGCCCGAGATTGCTCATTACCGTACCAACAACACCGCCACTGTAAGCACCACCGTTGCGGTGACCATTGCCTTGCCGATCACGGGCAATAACAAACAGCAACTCATCGCCATCCACCACTTCACCCTTGTGGTCAACCATAATGAGGCGATCACCGTCACCATCCAGCGCAATACCCACCTCCGCACCATGCTCAATAACAGCCTGCTGCAACGTGGCCGGGCTGGTCGAGCCGCACCCGGTGTTGATATTGACACCATCCGGCTCTGTCCCGATGGGAATGACCTCGGCTCCCAACTCCTGGAATACTTTTGGCGCTACGTCATAGGTCGCGCCGTTCGCGCAATCCACTACCATTCTCATACTGCCCAACTCAAGTCCGAGCGGAACGGTGCTCTTGCAGAATTCAATGTATCGCCCGGCTGCGTCATCTACCCGCACCGCCTTGCCGAGCTGCTCCGACTCCACACAGCTGACCGGATGATCCAGATATTTTTCAATCTCATGTTCCGTTTCATCTGGAAGCTTGAAACCAAGCCGGGAAAAAAACTTGATACCATTGTCAAAATAGGGATTATGGGAAGCGCTGATAACAATACCGGCATCAGCCCGCATGGTTCGGGTAAGATAGGCGATGGCCGGTGTCGGCATGGGTCCCAAAAGACGGATATCCACACCAGCCGCAGACAGACCCGCCTGCAAGGCTGATTCAAACATGTAGCCGGAAATCCGGGTGTCCTTACCAATCACTACGGTACCCCGGCCACCGTGACTGGCCAGCACATGGCCAACTGCCCAGCCCAGATGCAGCACAAACTCCGGCGTAATTGGATTATCTCCCACCTTGCCACGAATACCATCAGTCCCAAAATAGCGTTTACCCATTCTCGCCTCGCTTTCTTGTCATTCAATCTGTTTTACAGCAGCAGCTATCTTCAGGGCATCAACGGTAGGGCCCACATCATGCGCACGCACAACGGATGCCCCCAACCACGCAGCCACGGTAGCCGCCGTAATGCTGCCATAAAGCCGCCCCTGTACCGGACGTTCATCCAGCAGCGTTCCCAGCATGGATTTACGCGATACCCCCACCAATACAGGGAATCCCAGCACGGTTATATCAGGAAGCCGATTCAGCAGCTGTAAATTATGCGCTAATGTCTTGCCGAACCCAAACCCAGGATCAAGCAGTAGTTGTTCACGACGAATCCCCGCGCCCAGGCAGGCATTAATTCGACTGCGCAAAAAAGCAGTCACCTCGCCAACCACGTCATGGTAGCGTGGTTGTTTCTGCATAATGCGGGGCTGGCCCTGCATATGCATCAGACAAACGGGAACGTTACATTCAGCAGCGACAGCTATTGCTCCGTCCTGCCGAAGAGCGGTGACATCATTGATCATCCCAGCCCCGGCCTTGACCGCCTCGCGCATCACTTCTGGTTTGCTGGTGTCTATGGAGACAATAACCGGCAATTCCGCATGCAATCCCTCAACTACCGGAATTACCCGATCGAGCTCCTCCTGCAGCGGCACGGGCTGGGCACCGGGCCGGGTTGATTCCCCCCCGACATCAACTATCGCCGCCCCGGCCTGAAACATATGACGGGCCTGATTAATAGCTGCATCAGGGGAAAAAAAAACACCCCCGTCCGAAAAGGAATCGGGAGTGGTATTCAGAATACCCATTACCTGCGGCAGTGACAGATCCAGCAGTTTACCCGCGCAGTCCAGGCGCTTGGTCATTCAATAAAACCCGGCAGTTGCCGTTAATGTTGGCTTGCGGGTTCCCCGACACTTCCGCTTTTTTTATCTTTTTTAACGGCTTCCTCACTCTTGCCAGCATTCTCGTCACTGTCCACTGCACCTCCTCCACCTGAGCGAGGCTCCGGCTCATCCCAATCCTTGGGGGGACGTGGCGGTTTGCCGGCCATGATGTCATCGATCTGTTGTGCATCAATGGTTTCATACTTCATCAATGCATCAGCCATCATATGCAGCTTGTCCAGATGATCGGTCAGCAGTTTTCTCGCTTTCTCATAGTTATTCTCAATGATCGAGCGTATCTCTTCATCGATGATATGAGCCGTCTCATCAGAAACATTTTTATGCTGAGTCACCGAATGCCCCAGAAACACCTCACCTTCCTCTTCACTGTAGGTCAGAGGTCCCAAACGTTCCGACAAGCCCCACCTGGTTACCATGTTGCGGGCAATCTCGGTAGTTCGCTGGATATCATTCGAAGCCCCGGTAGTCACCTTTTCAGAGCCAAAAATCAGCTCTTCAGCAATACGGCCACCAAACAGGGTACAAATCTGGCTTTCCAAGCGCTGTTTGCTATAGCTGTATCGATCTTCCGTAGGCAGGAACATGGTCACGCCCAAAGCACGTCCCCGAGGGATAATAGTCACTTTATGTACAGGATCATGATCCGGTACCAAGCGTCCCACGATAGCATGGCCCGATTCGTGATAGGCGGTAAGTTCTTTCTCATCCTCGCTCATCACCATGGACTTGCGTTCCGCCCCCATCATGATCTTGTCTTTGGCCTTTTCAAAATCATCCATAGTCACCGTCCGCGCCCCTCCGCGAGCGGCAAACAGGGCAGCCTCATTGACCAGATTGGCCAGATCCGCGCCGGAGAATCCCGGCGTACCGCGGCCAATAACCGAGGCCTTCACATCATCAGCAATCGGTACTTTACGCATATGCACCTTGAGGATCTGTTCCCGACCACGCAGATCCGGCAGCGGTACCACCACCTGCCGGTCAAAACGCCCCGGACGCAGCAAAGCCGGATCCAGAACATCCGGCCGGTTAGTGGCAGCAATAACAATCACGCCCTCATTGCCCTCAAAACCATCCATCTCCACCAACAACTGGTTCAAGGTCTGTTCGCGTTCATCGTGACCACCACCCAGGCCAGCACCACGATGACGGCCCACCGCATCAATCTCGTCGATGAAAATAATGCAGGGAGCATGTTTTTTGGCCTGCTCGAACATGTCGCGCACACGGGATGCACCAACACCTACAAACATCTCAACAAAATCGGAGCCGGAGATGGTGAAAAACGGCACTTTGGCTTCACCTGCAATGGCCTTGGCTAACAGCGTCTTACCGGTACCTGGTGGCCCCACCATTAATACACCTTGCGGGATCTTGCCACCCAGTTTCTGGAATTTTTCCGGTTCCCGCAGAAACTCCACCAGTTCAGCAACATCTTCCTTGGCTTCTTCAGCACCTGCCACATCGTTGAAGGTTATCTTGACCTGGTTTTCACCCAGCATCCGGGCACGGCTCTTGCCAAAAGACATGGCCCCGCGCCCCGCGCCGCCCCCCTGCATCTGCCGCATGAAGAAGATCCACACAGCAATCAACAGCAACATGGGGAACCAGGAGATGAAAATTTGCACCAGTAACGACTGCTGTTCGGGCGGACGTGCGTCTATCACGACGTTGCTATTGAGCAGATCGCCGATCAGTCCGGGGTCGCCAGGGCTGTACGTAACAAAAGTGTTATCGTCGGCTGTTATTCCTTTGATAGTCCGGCCTTCAATGGTCACCTTTTTCACCTGCCCATCGCGCACATCAGCCACAAAACGGGAGTATTCAAGCGGTTGTGCCGCCTGCTGCTGCGGGGTGAAGTTATTGAAAACCATCATCAAAATGACAGCAATCACAACCCACAATAAAATGTTTTTAACAATATCGTTCAAAATATGCCTCTTGGATCTCTAAAATCTCTAAACCAGAACCCGCGATTCTAACATACGCTACCCGCCACCACGTCACTATAATATGTGGTTTCTCGCTACCAGATACACTTCCCGCGAGCGAGGCCGCGATGCCGCTGGCTTGCGGGTAACGACTTTTTGAAAGGAGCCACGCAATTCCCGCCGCAATTCACCCATCCCCTCACCTTCAAACGCCTTTAAAACCAAGTCTCCCCCCGATCTTAGTACATTACAGGAAAAACCCACTGCCAACTCGGCAAGATACATCGCACGGGGCTGATCGATAGCCTTCATTCCACTTATATTGGGAGCCATATCCGATATTACAATATCTACGGTTCGCTCCCCTAACCGTTGCATCAACTGTTCGTAGACCCGATGCTCACGGAAATCGCCCTGAATAAACTCTACATCTGGCAGGGGATCCATAGGCAAAATATCCAGTGCCACGACACGGCCTGTTCCTGTCACCAGCCGTGCAGCGAGCTGCGACCAGCCACCGGGAGCCGCGCCCAAGTCAACCAGCGTTATTCCGGGTTTGAGGAGATTATCTCTCTCCTGTATCTCGAGCAATTTGTAACTGGCTCGTGAACGGTATCCGTCCTGCTGCGCCTTTTGGACATACGGGTCATCAAAATGTTCCCGCAACCACCTGGAGCTACTCTTGCTGCGCGCCACGAATCCGCTCCATTTCCAGCTTCCGCAGGATTGAGCGAGTTCGCACCACCAACCATCCTGCAGCCACACAGACCAATCCGAACAGTACCGCAAACTGCCCTAATGAGCCAGCAATCACACGACCGACTACCAGCCATGCCAGTGGAAGCAGCACCAACACGATTCCCAACTCAAATTTGACCTGATTAAAAGGGCTGGCTGCTACTGTAATACTTCGCCTCTTCCGGGTTATACTTTGGGCTGTTTCTATCCGTTTCGGCACTGTCCGTCACTCTCTAAATGGTTATCCTGGATTATGGCATTTAACAACAAACAAATTCGGCATCTGCGTCGGCTCGCCCACTCGCTCAAACCCATAGTACGTACTGGTCAGGCAGGTATCAGCGATTCTGTGGTTGATGAGATCGACCAAGCACTTGAGTTCCACGAACTAATCAAGGTAAAAATTGGCGCACCGGATCGGGAGACCCGTCGCACCATGATAGATGAAATCTGCCGCCGAACGGAAAGCGAACCAGTTCAAATAATCGGACATATCGCTGCATTGTACCGGAAATCCCGCAACAAGGAACCGCGTATCCCGCTACTATAATGCGCATTAAGAGCTAACAACCTCAGAAAAACAAAATCAATGACTTATATGGTAGCCACGCGTGGAACCCAATATCCGTACAAGCTAAGCGCTTGATTTGTACCGTAGTTGCTGTTAGCTCTTAATTCACATTTAAAGTCCATAGATGAAAGACACACCGGCAATAGCTTGCCTGGCAAGGACAGTCCTCAAAATGGCTGAAGCCTGAAATTATCACATTCCGATGGCTGTTTGTTGTACTCCGCTAAACCGATACTCCTGGTCAGGCGGTCGCCACGGCGCTGTTAGTATCATCTTCCCGCAGTATCCGGGCAGCTTCCACCAAGCTGGCCAACGCCGTTTTTACCCCCGGCCAGCCTCGGGTTTTGAGTTCGCAGTCCGGATTTGCCCGATAGCAAGAAACAATTTCAGCAGGGGATCTTCTGGTTCAAGCTGTAAAAGCAAGTCCGTACCAAACAAATTGGTCTGATGACTCTCAGCGCTACGTGTCAGCATTTTATTCGCCGTTTCGACCAGAAACCAAGCTTGTATTGTACCCTTTCTGGTCGAAACGATCACCGCTTTCCGGATTTTTTCTTGTTTATTATTAGATGGTTATGGTATTTTTAAGGGCCGGCTATTTACTGCCGTATTTTCACGGATGCCAGGGCGGTTCCTCATAAAACCGGATACCAGCACATATCTGTCCAATGACATCAAAGCCTCGTGGCAACATCGACTCAATAAAGACTCTGCGCATATCTACCAGCTATCCACCAACACGCACGTTACGTCCATGAACGGCCCAGATGGCCGCCACCAGTTTGCCGGTGTTGCTACTGCTCGGCACCAGACGCGACAGCAGTACAGGCACCGCTTGATCACCCAGAGACAAAGCCAACCGTAACTATTCAGCTCACCCCTGAAATCTGCCATTTCTGCGTTAAAAAATGATCATTTACCCGTGTAAACTCACATTTTTCGCCTTGAACTGACAAATTTCAGGGGCAATCTGAACAGTTACATACTCATTTTCAACTATGCTGAATAGTTACAGCCAACCTAACATTGTCTACGCACACACGCTGCCAGACTGGGCTTGTTCCCATGGGATGAGGCACCTAGCTCCCCTCGAAGTCCGCAGGATCAAAAGTGTCATCGATGACCAGATAACCGACCTCCGGCTTGACCACCCTCAGTGCCAAACGGACAAACTGTCTCATCAATCCCGGCCAAGACCATTTTCCCTGCTGCAACCACTTATAGTAACTCACCCAATGATTGCGCATGGCCGCCACCACAAAGCCTGTGCGTGAGCATCGCCACAATCAACGTACCCACCGATCCGGGGGTACTACTCGCAGAAACTATGCGTCCTGCCGCATTTACTGAAATAAAATACGCATTCCTACATGTGCACCTTCATCCAGATTCTGCGTTTTTTTATTATCTTCCCGCTCGATCTTCAGCAACCGATAGCCAATATAGGCAAATGCTTGGGGAAGCACCTGGTACTCCACAGTCAAAACACCTTCAAACAAATTGTTGACGTCGCCAAAGGAAACAATATCCGGGGCATAATGCGCCTGCCCGCCAAATGCCAGCCGATTGATGCTGGCAGGATAATAACGCAGACCAAATCCAAGCCCCAACGCCATCGCATCAAAATCATCATCACCACTCGAGGTGATGCCGATAAGTTTACCACCCACCCCGGCCTCAATAGGGTTTCCCTGCCTGCCGGTTTCACCCACGACACGCACACCCAACGTACCAACATAGTAGTCGTCGGTGTTGTAGTAAAGCGCCGCCTCACCCTCCAGGCTGTTGGGTGATGGGCTGGTCATCCAGCTAAGCGCCAGACGGACGCTGTCGTTGTTCAAATTGACATCGAGTGCGCCAGCTGCTGTCGCTGTGCTGGCTGCCAGTAGCATACTACCTGCGAAGGCCTTTAACGTCTTCAATTTATTCCCTCTCTCACTCTATTTCTGTCCAACGGGGTAAAATCAACTATCACGGTAATGAGAGTCAACCCAGCATTGGGGCAGAACTTCCCCTGATGTAAATACCAGTTCATCCTTATTGAACGGTTCTGCATCCTGAAGTTCCTCGCCGGAATGAAAACGCCCTGTTGCCTTTTCCTTGAAAGGGTCGATCAACTCGGTTAACTCGACTATCTCAATCAGATCACCGCTACGCTTGTGTTTCATAAACATGACGCTCTCCTCAATGAACCATCAACCCGGATTATAATACCACCCGTTCAATACCCCCGCTTTTAACTCCATCAATAAAACCCCGTTGCCACTCCTCTCCCAACCGCTCGGCAGCCAGCTCGACCACCACATAATCCACCTCCAGCCCGGTAACTTCTGTGTAGCGCAACAGACCAGTCTGGCAGGCAGGGCAGGAGGTAAGCATTTTTACCTTGCCGGCCGAAACGGTATCCTTACCTGTCAACTGCCGGATACCACAGTGTAACTCCTCCTGCTTGCGATAGCGCAACTGGCTGGCGATATCGGGGCGGGATATGGCCAGAGTACCGGCCTCTCCACAACAGCGATCGGAGAGCAGTACCTCCTGCGACATTAAATCAGAGATAACCTTGACCGGCTGCTCGGTCTTTATCGGAGTGTGGCAGGGGTCATGGTAGAGATAGGCTTTGCCGCTGCCGCCCTGCATCCGGATCCCCTTCTCCAGCAGATACTCATGAATATCCAGCAGCCGGCAGCCGGGAAAAATTCTGTCGAAGCGGTACTGTTGCAGCTGATCCATGCAGGTGCCGCAGGAGACGATTACCGTTTTGATATCCAGATAGTTCAGTGTGTTGGCCATGCGGTGGAACAGCACCTGGTTGTTGACCGATATCCGGGTTCCCTTTTTCCGGTCCCCCGCCGCGGTCTGCGGGTAACCGCAACAGAGATAACCCGGCGGCAGCACGGTTTGCACACCGGTTTCGTAAAGCATCGCCAGGGTGGCCAGACCTACCTGGCTGAACAGTCGTTCCGAACCACAACCGGGGAAATAGAACACCGCCTCGGACTCATCACCAACTTTGCCCGGATGGCGCAGGATCGGCACAATCTCACCGTCTTCGATCCCCAGCAGCGCACGCGGCGTCTGTTTGGGCAGACCGCCCGGCATCGGTTTGTCCATGAAGCGGATAATCTGCTCCTTGACCGTCGGCGGACCGGTAGTAGCCGCGGGTGGCTCTCCTGCTCCCAGCAATCCGGCCGCCGCTGCTGCACGATGAGCCAGACGCTGAGCGGCGTAACCCCACTCGACCAGCCCCTTGCGCACCAGGCGAATCGCCGTTGGATCGGTCAGGTTGAGAAACATCATCGACAGCCAGGCGCCAAGGTTGCGGCGCTTCTTGCCCTGTTCGCGCAGGATGTTGCGCATGCGGATGGTGACATCGCCGGTATCGATATTCACCGGACAGGGAGCCAGGCACTTGTGGCAGATGGTGCAGTGATCGGCCACGTTGTTCAGTTCGTCGAAGTGGCGTACCGAGATTCCGCGCCGGGTCTGCTCCTCATAGAGAAATGCCTCGATGATGAGGCCGGTGGCAAGGATTTTGTTGCGCGGTGAATAGAGCAGATTGGCGCGCGGAATGTGGGTGGCGCAGACCGGCTTGCACTTGCCGCAACGCAGGCAGTCCTTGATGTCATTGTTCAACTCACCCAGCTCGCTGGCCTCCAGCAGCAGCGCCTCCTGCTCAACCAGCCGCAATGACGGGGTGTAGGCATTGTGCAGACCGGAACCCGCCAGCAGTTTGCCACGATTGAAATGGCCGTCGGGATCCACCTGCTGCTTGTAATCGGTAAACGCCTGTACCACTTCAGGAGCCAGAAACTGCATCTTGGTCAGGCCGATGCCATGTTCACCGGAAATCACGCCGCCCAGCGACTCCGCCAATGCCATGATCCGTTCCACCACCTGATCCGCCTGGTGCAGCATCCGGTAATCGTTGGAGTTCACCGGGATGTTGGTGTGGACATTGCCGTCCCCGGCATGCATATGGGTAGCGACAAACAGGCGGCTGGCTCGGCAGCTGGCGTGAATCTCGTCCAGCCTAGCGCGAACCGGCGCCATTTCGCGGCCGATAAAGATCTCTTTCAGCGGCCGTTCCATCTGCTGACGATAGGAGATGCGCAGATCCCGGCGCTGCAGCAGGCGAAACAGGGTATCGCCCGGTTGCATCCGCTGACTAACCTGTTCATCAAACAGGGAGAGATACTGGCTGGCTGGCGCATCCAGACTGTCGAGCAATGTTTTCCAGCGCTGCCGCACCTGCTGCAAGTGTTGCAGGGCGGCCTGCCGCTTGGTGGCGAGAATGGCGGCAGACTCCGCGCTCTGCTTGAACTCCCCGCCCTGTTTCAGTTCGGCCGGTTCTCCGCCAAGATAGTCGGCAACCGCATCGATCATGTCGAGCTTGTTGGCGGTGGAAAGTTCGATGTTGATGCGCTCGATAGCATCGTTATACTCCGGCAGCCGCCCCAGCGGAATCACCACATCCTCATTGATCTTGAACGCATTGGTGTGGGCGGCGATGGCCGCAGTACGCGCCCTATCCGACCAGAAGTGGCGCCGGGCCTCGGGACTGACGGCAATGAATCCCTCCGCACCCCGCTGATTGGCAAGCCTCACTATACCAGATGCCGCCCGCGCTACGGTATCCTCGCTGTCACCCGCCACATCCACCAGCAGCACCATCTTGGGAAGTTCGCGGCGGGGAGCCTTGGGACTGTACTTGATAGCACGCACATAGCGTTCGTCGAGATGCTCCATCCCGGCCAGCACCACATCGGGATCGCCATCCAGGAAGTCTTTGATCTCCACAATGGCAGGAACGGCACGGTGCAAATCCGGGTCGAAAAACTCCAGGCAGACGGTGCGGATGGCCTGCGGCATGCGGTGCAGGATAAACACCGCAGAGGTGATCAGCCCGTCACACCCCTCTTTCTGCACTCCTGGCAGACCGCCCAGGAACTTGTTGGTCACATCCTTGCCCAGACCGGACTTGCGCAATTCACTACCGGGGATCTTCAGAATCTCCGGTTCAGCTACCGGCTTTTTCCGATCAAAGCTGTACCGGGTGAGACGAAACTCGACCAGCGGCTGCTCATGAATTTTCCCAGGTTGTGATTGAGACGCTCCACCTCCAGCCAGTTGCCGTCCGGCATCACCATCCGCCAGGAGAGCAGATTGTCCAGCGTGGTGCCCCACAACACCGCCTTCTTGCCACCGGCATTCATGGCGATGTTGCCGCCGATACAGGAGGCATCCTGAGAGGTGGGATCCACTGCGAATACGTAACCTGTCTGCTCGGCACGCTCGGCCACGCGTCGGGTAACCACACCTGCAGCAGCGCGGATAGTGGCAACCTCGGATTCCACGCCAGGCAGGGAGCACTTGTCCACTTCGCCCAGCGCATCCAGTTTTTCGGTATTGATTACCACGGAATCCTGAAACAGGGGCACAGCTCCCCCGGTATAGCCGGTACCGCCACCACGGGGAATAATGGTCAAACCCAGTTCGATGCAGCCCTGTACCAGCGCACAAATTTCCTGTTCACTGCCAGGCGTCAACACAACCAGCGGGTACTCCACTCGCCAGTCGGTGGCATCGGTCACATGAGAGACCCGCGCCATTCCGCTGAAATCAATATTGTCGCGGCGTGTCAGCCGGGAAAACCGCTTCAGCAACTTGCTGCGCAAAGCCTGTTGGCGGGGAAACCACTGTTCAAATTCGGTTGCTGCCTCACGAGCCTTGCCAGCCAGCCACAGTGCCTGCTGGTTCCCATCTGCCCGCGCCACTATCTGATCCAGACGGTGGTGCAGGGCATGACTCAGTGACTCACGGCGCTTTTCGTTCTCCAGCAGATCATCCTGGATAAAGGGGTTACGATTGACCACCCACATATCCCCCAGAACCTCAAACAACATGCGTGCGGAACGACCGGTGATACGCTCGCCACGCAACCGCTGCAATACCTGCCACGCCTCCTCCCCCAACAGACGGATTACAATCTCCCGATCGGAAAATGAAGTGTAGTTATAAGGGATCTCGCGGATGCGATGCTCGCTCATCATTTATGTCGCAGTTTCAGAAGACAAATATGTTGAGAGAATAAACGATGCGGGAAAAATGATCGACGATATCAACATCGAATTAAAACCCCAAAAGAGAAAATCCTGGAACGGTCGCTGACAACAGCAGAGTCGTTTTTTCAAGTGGGCTGGATTTTGGGATAATAATGGCTGGGGAACTAGGATTCGAACCTAGATTAGCGGAGTCAGAGTCCGCTGTCCTGCCGTTAGACGATTCCCCATCAGGTTCCGGGGAAGCCTGGAAGCCCCCCGGACATTGAACAGATTAACGCTTGGAGAATTGAGGACGCTTGCGCGCCTTGTGCAAACCGACCTTCTTGCGCTCTACCTCACGAGCGTCACGAGTCACATAACCCGCTTTGCGCAAGGCCGGGCGCAAAGATTCATCGCGTTCCATCAAGGCGCGGGTAATGCCGTGACGTATCGCACCGGCCTGACCGCTGATACCGCCGCCCTTCACTACTACGTTCACATCCACTTTATCCGTCATCTCCACCAGCTCCAGTGGCTGCCGAACCACCATGCGAGCCGTCTCGCGACCGAAATACTGCTCCAGCGTCTGCTTGTTTACAGTGACATTGCCACTGCCGGGGGTCAGATAAACCCGTGCCGTCGAACCCTTGCGGCGCCCCGTACCATAATGATGCTTGTCTGCCATATTATTTCCGTTTCAATTCGTGCAAGTTAAATCAGATATCCAGCTGCTGTGGCTGCTGTGCGGTATGCTTGTGCTCGGTACCGGCATAAACCTTCAGTTTGCGAAACATTGCCCGGCCCAACGGGTTCTTCGGCAACATCCCCTTGACCGCCGTTTCGATGACCCGCTCGGGGGCACGTTGAATCAGCTTGTCGAAAGTAGTGGACTTGATGCCGCCCGGATAGCCGGTATGACGGTAGTAAATCTTGTCAGTTGTCTTGTTGCCCGAAACACGCACCTTTTCTGCATTGATGACCACAATATAGTCACCCGTATCCACATGTGGCGTATATACCGGTTTGTGTTTGCCGCGTAACCGCTTGGCAATCTCGCTCGCAAGACGACCCAGCGTCTTGTCAGTGGCATCTACCAGATACCAGTCACGTTTGACTTCAGAAGGTTTCGCGCTGAAGGTCTTCATATCCAATACTGCTCCAAATGAGGCAACCCGCCCAAACCAGGGACAGGCGTCACAATCAATTCACATTTTGGGCGTTGAGGCGCTCGTCTGGCAGGGCGCGAGAACGCAGGAAGTCGGTATCTTTCAAGTTCTTGTAACACAGCCAGACGAGATAGATCGACGCTCATAATGTGAATGATCATGACGCCCGTCCTAAAGACGGAGAATCCTACAGTAGTCCCCCATAAAATTCAAGCACCAGCCGCCCCGATACGAAATGAGTCCGGATTGAGCTGGAGCAAGAACAAGTTCCGCACCTGAGCAAGAGAATGAAAACCATCCAATGTCACATCACTCATCTTGATTGTTCTCCTGACTGATCCGGGAGTGGCCAGCTAACACGGATGAAAATCTGTCTGTGAGCACTCATCTCTATACCTCCTGCCGGCTATGTGGCACGGCACTTCGGCCATGCACCAATCGATAGAGCGCAGGCAGCACCACCAGGGTCAGTAACGTCGATGAGATGATCCCGCCAATCACAACCGTTGCCAGTGGGCGTTGCACTTCCGAGCCAATGCCGGTGTTGAGCGCCATGGGAACAAAACCCAGCGCAGCCACTAATGCGGTCATTAACACAGGGCGCAACCGGGTTAATGCACCTTCAATGATAGCTTCATGCAGTGCCTGTCCATGAAATCGCAGGTCTCGAATAAAAGAGACCATAACCAAACCGTTCAAAACCGCAATACCCGATAGCGCAATGAAACCCACAGCGGCTGAAATTGAAAAGGGAATATCCCGCAACAACAACGCTGCGATCCCTCCGGTTAGCGCCAACGGAACCCCCGAAAAAATAATGGCAGCATCCTTGATCGAGCCCAACGCCATAATAAGCAAGCTAATCACTAATGCCAGTGTGATTGGCACGACAATGGAGAGACGTTGGGTTGCCGATTGAAGCTTTTGATAAGTTCCCCCATATTCAACCCAATAGCCTGCGGGCACTTCAATATTTTCTTCTATTGCTTGCTGAATATCCTGCACAAAGGAACCCAGGTCTCGCCCGCGAACGTTGGCTGCAACCACGACACGACGCTTGCCATTTTCCCGATATACCTGACTGTAACCTGTGATCAATTGCAGCCTGGCCACCTCCTTCAAGGGAATATAATTGCCATCGGCAAGCATAACGGGAAGATCAGACAGAGCATCAACATCGGTGCGCAGATCCTCGGGCAAGCGAACCACAATATCGGAACGGCGATCTCCCTCATACAGTTGGTTGGCAACCGTTCCCCCCAGCGCAGTTGCCAGCAGATTCTGTAACTGAATGATGCTTAAACCATAACGTGCCATGGCCTCACGTTTGGGCTCGATCGTCATCACTGGCAAGCCAGTGGTCTGCTCGACAGCCACATCGGCAGCACCGGGCACATTGCCAACGACCTTTTCTATCTGGTCG
The DNA here is from genome assembly GCA_024277595.1 of Gammaproteobacteria bacterium. Taxonomy (GTDB): domain Bacteria; phylum Pseudomonadota; class Gammaproteobacteria; order Thiohalospirales; family Thiohalospiraceae; genus DRMK01. The sequence continues at coordinate 5,723 of JAJRUV010000112.1, read as the reverse complement.
CCCAGCGCAATCAGTTGCTCAAAATCATCACCAAATACCTTGACAGCCACCTCTGAACGCACCCCGGAAATCAGTTCGTTAAAACGCATCTGAATGGGTTGCAAAAATTCATAACGATTACCGGGAATCGGCGTCACCAAAGCCTCTAGCTCAGCAATAAATTGAGTTTTTTCTTTGCCAGGATCCGGCCACTCATCCCGAGGTTTAAGAATAATGAAATTATCCGCTACGCTGGGCGGCACGGCATCGGTCGCCACTTCGGCGGTACCGATTTTGGCAAACACCCGTTCAACCTCCGGCAGTTTCTTGATTTCCGATTCCAGGGATTTTTGTAGATGGATTGCTTCACTGAGTGAGGTGCCGGGAATACGCAATGCGTGCATGGCGATATCACCTTCATCAAGCTCAGGCACAAACTCGGAACCTAACTTCGGGATCAGGAACCCGGAATAGATAACCAGACTGAGCGCAAATACAACAACAACCCACCTGAGCTTCAGAGAAAGTAACAAAACAGGTTTGTAGAGCAAGCGAGCGGTCTGAACGATCCTGTTTTTTTTCTCTTTTACGGGTTTCTTGAAGAGCAGTGCGACACCGGCCGGAATAAAAGTGATGGATAAAATCATCGCGCTGACCAAGGCGATAATGACTGTGATCGCCATGGGGTGAAACATTTTTCCTTCTACGCCACTGAGCGCGAAGATGGGAATATAGACAGCGGTAATAATAAACACGCCAAATAACGCAGGGCGTATCACCTCGCGGGTTGCTTCAAAGACGATAACCAAACGTTCCTTGAGTGGCAGGCCATCTTTACGACAGGATTCGCTCAGGCGGCGCATACAGTTTTCGACAATGATTATCGCTCCATCAATGATCAAACCAAAATCCAGCGCACCAAGACTCATGAGGTTGGCGCTGGTTTTTGTCTGCACCATGCCTGTGATGGTCATTAACATGGCAATCGGAATAACCGCAGCGGTTAATATCGCGGCCCGAACATTTCCTAAAAACAGAAACAGAACCACAATGACCAGCAGAGCCCCTTCCAGCAGATTTTTTTGCACGGTCTCCAATGTTTTGTCGACTAACGTGGTTCGGTTATAAACGGCCGTGACGGTGATTCCGTCAGGTAGAGTGCGCTTGATCTCTTCCAGCTTGATTGCAATATCATTGGCAACGGTACGGCTATTTTCACCAATCAACATAAAAACCGTGCTCATCACGACCTCCCGGCCATTCTGAGTCGCGGCACCTGAGCGCAACTCTTTACCCAAAGAGACATTGGCCACATCTTTAACCAGAACGGGAATACCTTGATGTTGGCCGATCACGATATTCGCCAGATCAGCCAGCGTTCCAGCTTGGCCCGGCACACGCATCAACCACTGTGCGCCATTGTGTTCGATGAAACCAACGCCGCGGTTACTATTGTTGTTTTGTATCGCCTCGACAAGCTCGGTGTAGTTCGTTTGGTAAGCCAATAATCTGGCTGGGTCAGGTGCCACCAAGATCTCTTTCTTGAAGCCGCCAATGGGGTTTATCTCCGCCACACCCGCAACGCGCATTAACTGCGGACGAATGATCCAGTCGTGGGCTGAACGCAGGTCCATTGGTGTTACCAGGCTGCCATCGCTGTTTCTGGCACCCGGTTTGGCATCAACGGTAAACATAAAAATCTCGCCCAGTCCCGTAGCAATCGGGCCGAGGATCGGCTCCAGTGAAGAGGGCAGGTCGCCTTTTGCGCCGCTCAGGCGTTCGCTGACCAACTGCCGGGCAAAATAGATATCCGTGCCTTCTTCAAACACCACCGTCACTTGCGACAGACCATAGCGTGAGACGGAACGGGTATAGGATAATTTTGGCAGACCCGCCATCGCGGTCTCTACAGGAAAACTCACTCGTTGTTCTGATTCCAGCGGAGTGTAACCGGGAGCCGCAGTATTGATGACAACCTGAACGTTGGTAATATCCGGTACGGCGTCAATCGGTAACTGGGTAAATTTCCACACGCCCAGACCCATAACGATAATGACGAGCACCATCACCAACCCTCGACGGGCAAGCGCAAATCTGATAATTGCTTCTAACATGATGATTCGCCTTTAATGGTCATGGGACGCACCGGTTTTTTCAATATCGGCTTTGATGACGTAGCTGTTTTCGCTGACATAACGGGTACCGGACTCCAGCCCACCCAGCACCTCGGCCCATTCACCCGCTTGCAAACCAAGATCGAGCATACGCACTTCATACTCTTCACCAATTTGCGCATAAACCACCGTAAAATCCCTGAATGTTTGTAGCCCGGTTCGTTTTACCGCCAGGGAAGCAGTATGTTCGCCAACGGTTATTTTCGCGCTGACATGACGCCCAGGACGCAGTTGCCCCTTTTCGTTATCCAGTACTACACGAACATTCACGGATTGATTGGTTTGCGCCATCACATCAATTTGAGAGACCTTGCCGTTAACGGTCTGGCCGTTGGTGGTATCGGTGATGATGACAGGTGCGCCTGTTTTTACTTTCGCCAGACCGGCGGGAAAGACCGACAATTCCGCCCAAACCGAGCGGGTGTCCATAATCGTAAACAGTTGACGTCCGTCCGTCTGTTCGCCAGCATTGGCATTGCGTTGAGTGATCACACCATGGATAGGCGAAGTAATGATAAACAGCTGCAAACTCTCGTTGCTCTCAACGGTGGCCAGTTTTTGGCCCTTGCGAACCTGCTCACCCAGTGACGTTGAAACAGACTTGATCGTACCATCAAAACGGGCAGTGACGTTTCGGATACGCTCGCTGTTTGCTGCAATCCGGCCATACACGCTGATGGTCTCTTGCATCACGACAGAACCGGCAACTGCGGTTCCGATTTCCAGGGCTTCGGCTACGGCCGTTTCAATCCTGGTGCGACCTTCGAAGTTATCATATTGCCAGGTATAGGTTGCACCGTCGTGTACAGCATTGATGGTGACAACGAACGAGTGGGGTTCGTAGATAACCCTGTCGCCACGCAGCGCATCACCCTTTTTTTCAAAGTTGATATCATCGACCTTGCCACCCAAGCGGGTTAACTTGATATTGAGTTTCACTTCTTCAGGGCCGAGTATCTTGCCGTTTTTCGTCGCCCAGGCACGAAACTCGGGGGGCACACCGGCCTCGAAAACAGCCAGTTCAAGAGTGAAATCACCATCTTTCAACAGTCTGCCTCCGTGTGGGCCTTTTTCTGGTTCTACTTCGGCCGCTTCACCATGGCCATGATCGTGGCCATGGCCCCCGTTAGACGAGTTCGCATGCTCTGAATCTCCTCCGCCACAAGCGCCCAGGAGTGTGGCCAACAGCAGTATGCAAATCACCCGCGCGGAATCTTTCATCGTATCGTTCATCTGAGACCTCTTGAATTCGCCCCGGCTTGTGCGATGCGCACGCCGGTCAATCGTTCAATTTCAATCATGTTACGGTGAGCATCGATGCTGGCCTCAATCAACGCGTTGTGTGCGTCCAGTAACTCGCCTTGAACACTGCGCAGTTCCAGATAGCTGTAGCGCCCAAGCCTGTATGCCCGGCGAGTCTCTATCAGCGCCTGCTCAAGGGGCGGAATAATCTCGTCACGCACAGCCTCGATGACGTGCAGGCTGTGCTGCAATTTTTCATACATCACGAAGAACGCAGTTTCGATACGAATACGTTTGGCGTGCGCTTCACTGCCTGTTTTAGCCAGATTGGCACGCGCTTCCGCAATGCGGCCGAGATTACGTGAACGTTCCCCAAAGGGGATGGTAATGCCCGTTACGAAGGCTTGATCATCGGTGCTATTGTCATGACGAATCCCCGCGTTGACGCGCCAGCCTGGTCGGCCTTGAGCCAAAGCAAGCTGTAACTCCGTCTTTTTTAAAAGCTGGTTTGACAATAGTCGCTCAAACTCGGGATTTTGTGGCAGCCGTGATTTGAACGTTTCGAATGATGCAATCTGGAGAAGAGCGGTGATGTCACCCTCAACCCGTGTGAAAGTGGGCGCCGATTCTCCCCACTGGGCAGCCAGTCGGCGATTTGCTGATCGCTGTTCGTGGTCAATATCTTCGCGTTGCAGTTTTCTGCGCGCCAGCTCTGCTTCTGCTCTGGAGAGTTCCGCTTCAGGCGTTTTGCCTGCTTTTACGCGTTTGGATACCGATTTAACCGTCTCTTCTGCCAGCTGAACCGTTTTGTCCGCATTCGCCCTGCGAGCTTGGCAGGCCAAGCTCGCAAGATAAAGACGTGCTGTTTCAGCTGCCGCATCCAGCCGTTTTATATCCGCTTCAACTTCGATTAAAGATGAACCCGCACGAGCGGCATCAACGTAACGCTGACGGATTCCACGTTCAAGCACCCAGCCAATACTGAGAGTCGTTTGTGCGCTATCCACACCTTTATTTTTTCCCGTACCCAGAACATCTTCCAGCTCGAAGTTTAATTCAGGGCTGGGAGCCAACCCTGCCTGCCACACTCGCCCTTGCTGCGCTTTCAACCGATAATCAAAAGCCCGTAAATTCGGGTTGTGTTCAATGGTTTTAATAACGGCCTCATGCAGACTGATGGTGTGTTTATCAACCTCTGAACCGGAAGCAACAGCAACACCGGCAGTCGCGATCGGATTCAGCAAAACCAGACAAAATGCAGCCAACCGTGCAGCCGTTTGTCTCTGCATAAAAAAAGATACCCACATTACAAATCTCCTTGTGTACGCTTGCCCATGTGCAGGCGCAGCAAAACCAATCCACGTGGAAAACTCGATGCCAAGCAACGAGAAGTTATCAGAAGAATTTTAGTGCTGTGGTGGCGCCCGTAAAGGCGGAGAGAGGAGGTAATTGCTACGAATGATGAGTTTATTTCCCCGGCAGCGCTGAACAATCTGTCGTGAAAAAACAAACGTCATCAAGGTAACGAAGAGAGCGAATAGCGCTATCGAAAAAACGCTGTTATTGCTGTTTTTCAATAGCCCATCAGGAGTGACATCGATCTCGGATACCACACCATCATGATGATCGTCGCAGAATGTATCACGAGCAGAATGAGTTTTGCTCAAATGACCATGACCACCAGCTTCATCAATAGAATGGGTATGACTGTGGTCGTCATGCCCATGATCCATATTGTGAACGCGCAGCTCAGCCCCCTGCGCACACAGCAACGCCAGAGAAAGCAATAAGCTCCACAATAGCAATGTCCGTCTGTTTATCTGGCGAAAAAACCTCATATCCGACATAAATCCATACAACCAGACAAGTCAAAAGCAATTTCCAGCCTTTCCCAACATGGTGATGAATCCAGAAGAGAGGTCGCATTCGCTTTGTCGAGTTTATAGGGTAGAGTAATCATAAGCTTTACGTCGCCGTTCTCGTTGGGTGATGGTCGATTTGGCCGCTAACTATTAAATTTTCTGTCAGGGGTTTTCACGTTAGAGGTTCTTGCATGAACCTCTGAACAAGTCATCAGTCATTTTCCTGAGGCTAAAATCAGCCGCATTTTCGCTATAAAGATCGACCAATAGCATGACTATTGCTAGATTTTCCCTCTCGGGAAATTCGACCGGATTTATCCAGAGCTTCCTTAACAGGCTGTTGAAAAACCCTCATGCGGCACGATCCGGCGTTGGAATCCGGCTCAAAATGCTCATTTACTCCGTGTAAACTGCGCTTTTTCGCCGGATTCCGCCTTGTCTCGCACTCGCCCGAGGCTTTTTCAAC
>JAJRUV010000111.1 GCA_024277595.1 Gammaproteobacteria bacterium | reverse complement strand
GTCCGGGGTGATGATCTCGTCGCGCAGGCGGGCGAATTCGGCATCGGTGAGCGAGACGCGGTTGAGCGCCTCGAACTTCTGGCGGAAGTTGGCCTCCAGCGCGGCGCGGTCGCGGATGTCGGGGCGGGAGGTGTATTTGAGATCGGTGAGTTTCCTGATCAGTTGCCGTTCGATTTCGTTTTCTTTGGTCATTGATTTTGATTCCGGAGAGTCTTGCCGGAGGGCCGGGTCTTGCAATCAGCAAATTGCGCCCCCTCCACTCCTGATTTTTTATCGGACCGCCGCCTGACTATTTTACACTGAAGCATCTGTTTGCCAGCAGGAACCCCTGATAATTGTCATCGCGGCAAAAACCGGAATCCACAGGCCATTGATTTATCCGGGCGCAGCCGGGTGGAAAAATGTATTTTTCAAGATTCCCCGATACAACCCCCCCTCAGCATAACATATTGTTTATAAAAATATATTCTTAAATATCGAGCCAGGCCACGGAAAAGCTGCAGGTTTTTTGAAGAAAAGGGAGCCTCCGATAATTGTCATTCCGGCGCAAGCAAACCATGGATTTATCCGGGATCCGGCCATCTCCAGAGTGAAAAAATGTGCTCCCGCCATGGCTCCAATGCGCACCGGGCAGCTACATCCGGAAGCGGACGGACATGTTCCACCATCAGTTGCAGTGTGTGCCGGTCGCGGTACCCGTTGATATCCATCCGGTAGGCTATCTGTACCTGTGCCACCCCTTCGGGCCAGTCGCTGTCCACCGTGTTGAAAGCGATGGCATCGAACAGGGTGTTACTCCGGGACGGCTTCAGCAGCAGTTTCAAATGCGCGATCGGGGTCTGATTTTGCAATCCAGCATCCCGGTCAGTGCTGCTTCCAGCTGCCTCTTTCCCAAGGCAAAATTATTTGAAAATCACCCATCCCTCAACCAGACCACGTCCAGTCACGAACCTCCGGCATGCTCTCCTCTCTATGCTGGACGATGTAGCTCTTGTGTTCGAGTCGAAATCCTTGTCCAGCAGATGGCGGCGCAGCAGGTCCACCGCCGCCAGCGTCTCCGTGATCGGCATGTCGCCCACCACGCAAGCGGCGATCAGAACGGAATTGTCGAGCACTGCACCGCAGGCGCGGGAGAGCACGTACCCCAGCTCCCCCCTTCATGAATTGCCAGAAAAATGCGATTTTTTCTGTAATTTTATCATCAGCAGAAGCTCGCATTGCTAACCCGCCCGGCCATAGCCGCCTCCTCCCGGAGTGCGGATCTCGAGACAGTCACCGGGCTGGACACTGATCTCCTCTTTTGAATCCAGCGGCTGCACCGTGCCATCGCAGCGGATCAGGCGATTTTCCCCGCACTGCCCCGGTTCACCTTCGGCCATGCCATAGGGTGGTATGCGCCGGTGTCCGGAGAGAATGCTGACACTCATCGGCTCCAGGAAACGGGTGCGGCGCAGCACGCCATCTCCGCCGCGCCGCTTGCCGTTGCCGCCTGAACCGTCGCGGATAGAGAACGCGTCCAGCAGCACGGAAAAGCGCTGCTCCAGTATCTCGGGATCGGTCAGGCGGGAGTTGGTCATGTGGGTATGTACGGCGCTGGCTCCGTCCCTGTCCGGTGTGGCTCCGGCGCCACCGCAGAGGGTTTCGTAGTATTGGTACGCATCGTTGCCCCAGGTGATGTTGTTCATGGTACCTTGAGAGGCGGCCATGGTTCCCAGGGCACCGAACAGAGTATCGACGATGCATTGCGAGGTTTCCACGTTGCCGGCCACCACCGCTGCGGGATACTCCGGGTTAAGCATGCATCCCTTGGGCACGCGGATGTCGAGGGGTTTCAGGCACCCTTCGTTGAGCGGGATGTCGTCCTGTACCAGGCAGCGGAACACATACAGCACCGCCGCCCGGGCGATGGCCAGTGGGGCGTTGAAATTGCCGGGATGCTGCGGGCTGGTGCCGCTGAAGTCGATCACCGCGCCGCGCTTTTGCCGGTCGACACTGATGGCGACCCGGATCTCGCTGCCATCATCCATCTCGTAGCAAAACTGGCCATCGCGGAGCTTCCGGATAACGCGGCGCACCGACTCCTCGGCATTCTCCTGCACATGCCGCATGTAAGCCTGTACCCCCACGAGGCCATATGAGGCGACGATCCGGTTCAGCTCCCTGATCCCCCGTTCACACGCCGCCAGTTGGGCGCGCAGATCGGCGATGTTGCAGTCGATGTTGCGTGCGGGCCAGGCTCCGCTGGCGAGCAGTTTGCGCACTGCCTGCTCCCGAAACTCTCCGCTTTCCACCAGCCGGAAATTGTCGATCAGCACCCCCTCCTCCTCGACGCTGCGGCTGTCGGCGGGGATGGAGCCGGGAGTGATGCCGCCGATATCGGCGTGGTGACCGCGGCTGGCAACATAGAAGATGACGGCCCCGTCACTATCGAACACCGGCTTGATGACGGTGATATCGGGCAGATGGGTGCCGCCGTTGTAGGGTGCGTTGAGCATGAAGGCATCGCCCGGACGCATGGAATCCCGGTTCCGCCGGATGACCGCCTTGATACTCTCGCTCATGCTGCCCAGATGCACCGGCATGTGCGGGGCGTTGGCAACCAGCCCCCCCTGCGGATCGAACAGCGCGCAGGAGAAATCCAGCCGCTCCTTGATGTTGACCGACACGGCGGTCTGCTCCAGTACCGTGCCCATTTGCTCCGCGATGGAGATGAACAGATTGTTGAAGATCTCCAGCAGAACAGGATCAGCCTGTGCCGCAGAAATCCCCTTGCTCTTCCCATGCCGTGCCTTGTAGCGGCTCAACAACAGACCGCCTTGCGCCGACAGCTCCGCCCGCCAGCCGGGTTCCACTACGATGGTGCCGGTCTGCTCGGCGATGACCGCAGGCCCCTCGACAAGCTGCTGTACGGCCAGACTCTCACGCCAGTAAAACGGGATTTCCTGCCTGCACTCCTCCACCACGGTCTCGAGAAAGAGCGGCGCGGCGGAGGTTTCCGCCGGAGTGCTGGCAGGCAGCTGCTCCAGCCGCTCACTGTGGGCGATAGCCTCAACCTCAAGCGTGGCAATGACCAACGGTTTCTGTGTGCAGACGAACCCGTAGTGCTGCCGGTGAAACTGCTCAAACTCTCGACGGATTGTGGCAATATCACCAAGCGGAACCACAAGGGCAGTGTCGGAGCCGGCATACCGGCAGGCGACCTTCTGCTGCGAGGTGATGGAGACGAATTCCACCCCTTGCTCGCGGATCTGCTGTTCGGCCTGGCGGGAGAGTACCTCCGCCTGCCTGCGCAGATCCTGCAGTGTTGCCTCATCCAGCGTGGCCTCGATGGTAACATCGAGAATCCTGCGCATATCCGCCAACCCCATGCCGTAGGCCGACAGCACCCCGGCGTAGGGGTGGACGAACACCTGCTTCATTCCCAGGGAATCGGCCACCAGGCAGGCATGCTGTCCCCCCGCTCCCCCGAAACAGCACAGGGTGTACGCCGAGACATCGTAACCGCGCTGCACCGAGATCTTCTTGATCGCATTGGCCATGCTCTCCACCGCAATGGCCAGCGCCCCGGCGGCCACCCCTTCCGGCGACTGCTCCCTGCCGGTGGCCGAGGTGATCTGCCCTGCCAGATCAGCGAACCGCTCCCTGACCACCACGCTGTCCAGCGGCTGATCGGCATCGGGGCCAAAGATGTGCGGAAAAAACTCCGGCTGCAGCCGCCCCAACATCACGTTGCAGTCGGTGATGGTGAGCGGGCCACCCTTGCGGTAAACGGCAGGACCGGGATCGGCCCCCGCGGAATCCGGCCCCACCCGCAGACGGGCTCCGTCAAACTGGACGATGGAGCCCCCGCCAGCAGCGATGGTGTGGATCTGCATCATCGGCGCGCGGATCCGCGCACCACCGATACAGCTCTCCAGGGTGCGTTCATAGCTACCGCGATAGTGGCACACATCGGTGGAAGTGCCACCCATATCGAACCCGATCAGCCGCTCGAATCCCGCCACCCGGGCGGTCTCCACCATCCCCACCACCCCGCCGGCCGGACCAGAGAGAATGGCATCCTTGCCGCGGAAAAAGCCGGCCCGGGTCAACCCGCCATTGGACTGCATGAACAGCAACCGCGTCCCCGGCAGCTCGGCAGCGACCCGATCGACGTAACGGCGCAGCACCGGAGAGAGATAGGCATCGACGACAGTGGTATCGCCTCGCCCGATCAGCTTGATCAAGGGCGTAGTGGCGAAGCTGGTGGAGATCTGGCTGAAACCGATCTCCCCGGCAATCTGCGCCACCATCTGCTCGTGGGCGGGAAAGCGGTAGGCATGCATAAACAGAATGGCCACGGCGCACAGGCCGCGATCGTAGTGGATCTGCAACGCCTGACGGATCGCATCGCCATCGGGATACTGCAACACCTCGCCTTCGGCGGTGATCCGTTCATCCACCTCCAGCACCGCCGTGTAGCGCATCTCCGGCAGCTGGATATCCAGCACGAACAGATCGGGACGCTGCTGATAACCAATCCGCAAGGCATCGGCAAAACCCCGGGTGATCACCAGCAGCACCGGCTCCCCCTTCTGCTCCAGCAGCGCATTGGTGGCCACCGTGGTACCCATGCGCACCGATGCAATCCGGTCGGATGGAACTGACTCATCCACAGCGACTCCCATCAGGTCGCGGATCCCCTGAATGGCGGCATCAGGATAGTGTTGCGGATTCTCGGACAGCAGTTTGTGGGTGACCATCACCCCATCGGGCTGGCGTGCCACGATGTCGGTAAAAGTGCCGCCACGATCGATCCAGAACTGCCACAGGGAAGAAGGCATCACCAAAAAATCTCTTGTTGAACGATAAACCGGGAGTCTACCACCCGCGCCGGAAAACGGCAGCTGTTGCAGAACCGGCTCCAAAACAACGCCCACCAACCGTGCATTTACATCTTTCAATGCACAAATAGTGCATTTGCTGCCGGATAATCTATACTGTTGACAGAAGGGAAATTTTGCCCGGCTCACTTCCGACAGATTTATTCCACTCTCCGCAACCTGAAGGGGAATCAAACATGAGCACCGTATCACTCCCAACCGCCGCCCCGGAGCAGGTTTTGTGCAAAGCCCTGTTCAGAACGCAGGAGCAGTTCAACCTGAATCAGGCAGAGCTGGGACGGATTATCGGCGTCGATCGCACCACCATCCCGCGCCTCAAGCGGAGAGGCATGCTGGAGCCGCGCTCCAAAAATGGGGAGCTGGCTGTCTGCCTGATTCGAATCTTTCGCGCCTTGCATGTCCAGACTGGCGGGGATCAGGAATCCATACGCCACTGGCTGGATGCCTTCAACCACCACCTCGGAGAACGTCCCCGGGAGATGATCCAGGGCGTCACCGGCCTGGTCCATGTGCTCGACTATCTGGATGCGATCCGGGGCAAGGTGTAGCGTGGAGGATATCTGGCAGCTCTGTAACGGTAATTCCCACATTACACCCCTGCAGATGCTGTCTTTCCGTCTGGTGGAGTCGCAGGAACAGATAGCCACCAACCTGCTGGTTGACTCGGCAGATGAGCAGCAGGTTCTGGAGCAACTGCTCGAGCACAGCAAACCCCCTCTGCCGGAAAACAGCGCCGACTACCACTATTTCATTGCGACACCCTTTCGCTACCCTCCACTAAAATTTGGCTCCCGCTTCGGCTCCCGAAATTGCAACGGAATTTTCTACGCCTCGGCCGATATTGCTACCGCCATAGCGGAGTGTGCCTATTACCGATTTGTTTTCTGGTACGGCATGGCTGAACCACCCCCGCGAGGCCGCCTGGATACCGTACACACCGGCTTCATGGTACAGATGAAAACCGCTCATGGAGTTCACCTGGAACGGCCCCCTTTTGATCAGTTCAGGGAGACCGTTTCCCATCCAGCCGACTACCGGTCAACCCAGCTGCTGGGAGAAGAAATGCGCACTGGCAAGGTAGAGGCATTCAGCTACCCCTCCTCCCGCGACCCGCAAACGGGAATCAACATAGCCGCATTCACCCTGTCAGCCATTGCGAGCAAAAAACCGCAGGACAGACAGCAGTGGCTGTGCACCACGCAGGCCGAAAGGGTCTCGTTTATAAAAATGCTCGCCCGCAATGAGATGTACAGCTTCACTATCGAGCAGTTTCACCATCATCACCAACTTCCTCAACCTGCTTGTCTTTAGCTACTGGAAAATGCAGTTGTCAATTTTCCGGTAGCGGAAAAAACAGTGATGCTAAAGTTCACGGACGGTCGGGAAAATCACCTTATATAAACAGATAAACAGTTCGGATGAAAAAGCTAACCTTTCAGGAAAAATACAGCGCAATTGGCAAAAAAGATTCTTCCTGTGAAGGGGTTTT
>JAJRUV010000110.1 GCA_024277595.1 Gammaproteobacteria bacterium | reverse complement strand
TAGCAGCCTGGGTGGAGGATCGCAACCAGAAGACGTGGCCTGCAGACTGGCGCTTTACTACCGAGGACGCCCGCATCAAGCTGAAGCGTCTTTATCCTAAATTATCTGATTGATAGACTACCAGGAGTCTGTCGGATTTGGGAATAATCTACTGCGCTGATGGGAGAGCGGCCAAAATATCCCCGGTTTTTCGTTAAATGGCCCCACTATTCGCCTCAAAACCGGAAATATTTTGACTCGATCTCCCACCAGCTCGCTACGATTACCCAAACCCGACAGACTCCTAGAATGCCATTTTACATTCTTGCTCTATCCGGTTCATCTCTAGCATTGACTCCAGGTGGTGGATTTACCGCCATATTCCCCTCTGAATCACAGTAACTTTCACGGATTTTCAAGGCCATCGGCATCCACTCCTGAAACTGCTGGATACGAGTTTCATGACTGGGGTGGGTGGACATGAACTCTTCCGGGGCGCCCTTGCTCAATTTTCCCATCCGTTGCCACAGACGTGGGGCTTCAGTGGGGTCAAAACAGGCGCGTGCGAGAAATACCAGCCCCATATAATCAGCTTCTGTTTCATGTTTGCGGGAGAATGGTAGTAAAACCCCGTACTGGGAACCAACGCCCAATGCCCCCATCACTGCCCGTTGGGTATTGACATCCATGCCTCCCAGAGCGACACTGGCTGCCATACTGCCAAACTGAATCAGTTTTTGGTAGGCCATCCGTTCTGCGCCGTGACGGGCAATGGCGTGAGCAATCTCGTGACCCATGACGGCGGCCAGACCGTTGGCATTTTCTGTAACTGACAGGATTCCGGTATAAACTGCCACTTTTCCGCCAGGAAGGGCAAAGGCATTTGCCTGTTCGGAGTCGATGACATTGAACTCCCATTGGAATCCTGGATCAACATCCGCAGCAGATTTGGCGATCCGCTGTCCGATGCTGTGTACGACATCAACCACTTTACCTTGCGAGACAACACGAGATTGACTGAGGATCTGATTATAGGACTGCAGTCCCAGCGCCATCTCCTGCTCCTGGCTGATATCCACCAGTTGTTTTCTGCCCGTGAGAGGAACTTCTTGCTGATGACTGAAGTAGTAATAAACCAGAAAAACTCCAAACAGCGCGATCGGCCACCAGCGAAAACCACCCTGGCCACGGCCTAGGTACATCGCCATGCTCCCCGCGAATCATGTCGATAACTGTTCAAAAAAAGCGCCGTACCAAATTCAAAACATCATCAATGGCACTGCCATCATTGTCAAAATCCAGGAATGAGGCAATTGTTCCCTGTGAGGTGCTGGAGTTTCCTCCGGAGAGCGCTCCTTTGGAAGATGCGCGGGAACTCAGTGCCCCCATTACAATCGGAGCCAGCAGTGGTAGCAGTTTTTTGATAATACCGGTGTCGATGCCGGTCTCCTTTGCTGCAGCTCCGGCAACATTTCTGCTTACATCTTTGCTGCCAAAAACATGTCCCAGAATAGCATTGCCTTCAAGCTGTGCCGCCGGTTCAGCTAGTTGCCAAGGCTGTTCCAGGTAGCGCTGGTGATTCCCTTTGGCAAGCGTATCGGCCAGACTGGTAAAACCGGTTTCAGTCGCGGCATTGCGCTGAATTCCTCGTGACAGCGTCGGCACTACCTGGCCGATAATGCGCTGTACCAAATGCTCGTCAACCCCCAAGGTTTCTGCCAGTTGCCTCACCAAACCGCCCCCTTGGGCGTGTATGATAGTTTCCAGTAAATTCATATCCATCACTCCTTGTAAGGACTAACCTAATCCAAGCCAATTTATAGCATGCACGTAATACCTCCTGCAAATAAGGTGCAGCTTATGGGTACCTCCAAACGCTATAGTAGCGGCGGGAAAGAGGTCTTGCCGGGGATCAGTAAGCGGGGGGCGTTATCTGCGCAGTCTTTTGGGGCATGGCGCTCGTTCCGTAGTGATCCGCGCGGCAAAGGATGACCATCCAGGACAGAATGGGACTTCAACAAGGCCGTTGTTTCCCTGGCCAACAAGATGGTGCGAACCGGATGGGCGGTACTGGTTAACAAGGCACACTATCAGATTGCATGAAGCATCACTGAAACCGCATGCCGATGAGTGGAAAGAGGTAACCTGGCAACGATTGCGAAGACTTCGTAAACAGGCCAGACCGGCGCATCGAAAACTTGGTTAGTCCCCGGGTCAGTCAAGACCGCCCTGTCGATAAGGATGATACGCGCGTATTTCATCGAGACCAGGGCATAGCGCCCCATCAACAGGCCGGATATACGGAAGCAATCCTGTCCCTGTCATCCAGGACACAAAGATTTGTAAAATGGAAGGAGACCATATACGGGGACTAACCGCCCTCGCTTCGCTCTCCATGGCGGCCAGCGCCTGAACCCCGCCATTTCTGCGTTAAAAAATGATCATTTGCCCGTCTGTGTAAACCCACATTTTTCGCCTTGAACTGACGAATTTCAGGGGCATGCTCATTTTCAACTATGCTGAATAGTTACGAGTCTCATTGCCTTGACGCTGAACAAGGAAGCCTGGGTTGTCAAGGAAGTCTTGCTGGCATCACTTCAGCCGGTTGCGGCGCAGGTTCATACGCTGACCTATGACATGGCAAGGGGTTTGCCTACCCTGATGCTGTTGCAGAAGAGCTGGATGCCGCGGATTTCTTTGAGCGAGATTTGGATGAGAACACCAACGGCCTCATTCGACAGTATCTGCCGAAAGGAGCTGATTTTCAGTCACTCACGCAGCAAACCTTCCAGAACATCATGGACAAATTCACCAATCGTCCTTGAAGATGCCTTGGATTTAAAACACCGAACCAGGTATTTTTCGGGATCAACTTTGCCGGTTGCGTTAGCAAGTTAAATCCGTAGTAAAAAAATACATCACGTTAAGTAACCACATAAATTTAACAATGCCATAATAACCCGTGCTTTACCATAAGCACACTAATCCTGATAACATTTACCCAACAAATCGGATTAAAGGCGATGGGGAACGGTATGTTTGAACACATTCGTGAAGACATCAATTGTGTTTTTGAGCGGGATCCTGCGGCCCGTTCGGTACTCGAAGTGATGATCTCCTACCCCGGATTCCATGCCATTCGTATTCACCGGGTAAGTCACTGGCTGTGGGGGCTGCGTTTACGGTTGCTGGCGCGGATACTGTCTGCCCTGGGTCGCTGGCTAACCGGTATCGAGATCCATCCGGCAGCTAGGATTGGGCGGCGTTTTTTCATTGATCACGGGATGGGTGTGGTCATTGGCGAAACCACCCGGATCGGTGATGACTGTACCCTTTATCACGGCGTTACGCTTGGGGGCACCAGCTGGGAGAAGGGCAAACGGCACCCGATGCTGGAGAGTGACGTGGTTGTGGGTGCCGGCGCCAAGGTTCTCGGTCCGATAACTCTTGGCCGGGGCGCACGTGTTGGATCCAATGCGGTGGTGGTGAAAGATGTGCCGGAAGGAGCCACGGTGGTGGGTATTCCCGGACACATCGTCGGTCAGCGACAACGTTCTGACAGAGAACAGCAACGTCATGAGATAGCAAAAAAAATCGGCTTTGACGCCTATGGTACCTCGCAGGATATGCCCGATCCGGTCGCCAAGGCAATTGATTGCATGCTGGATCACATGCACGTGCTGGACAGCCGCAACGAGAAGATTTGTGAAGCGCTGAATCGTTTGGGTGAGAGGCTGGAACTGCCGGAACTGCCTCCTTGTGAAGCCTTGCTCGACGATGAATCTGAAGCGAGGAGGAAATAAATACTTGACAAAAACAGTAGGTATTCTAGACTCTGGTTTATGCCGCTTCATACCAGTTGGAACTGTAAGTGTTCTCTGGCTTCCGGCTGGAAAGTGAATCGGGATGAGGGAGGTATATACCCAAACGACTTGGAAATTCAGTTTTTTGAGTCCGTCTGAAACCACAATGCCGCGTTGCAGTTCTTGAGAAGGGCGAGCCATTCTCTGCAACCTGCGCCTTGCCTTGCGATTTCAGCCAGACTCAAAAATCCTGCATTTCCAGGTAATTCAGGTATAACACTGCAGCAACATAGCTGGTGAAAGAGGAGCAGGATATGCGACTTACGACGAAAGGCCGGTATGCTGTAACGGCGATGCTGGATTTGGCTATTCATTTCGAGAAAGGTTCTATTACCCTGGCGGATATTTCAAAACGTCAGGGAATTTCCCTCTCCTATCTGGAGCAGCTGTTTGCGAAACTGCGCAAAAAGGGGTTGGTAGACAGCACACGAGGGCCGGGTGGCGGTTACAGGTTGAGCCGACCACCCAGCACCATCCCGGTGCTGGATGTTATTACTGCAGTTGACGAGAGAGTTGATGCAACAGCCTGTGATGGCGAAGGTAATTGCCAGGATCATGCCCGCTGTCTGACTCATGAGCTATGGATGGATCTCAGCAGACAGATCTATGGCTATCTGGAGAACATCAATCTCGGGAAGCTAATGGAACAGCGGCACGTGCAGGAAATTTACGAGCGCCAGGAATGGATTTGTTTCAACAGAAAGAGCGCCTGAAATACGGATACTTATGAAGACCCCGATATACTTTGATTATTCTGCAACCACTCCGGTTGATCCGCGAGTTGCAAAAGAGATGTGCCGTTATCTGACTATGGAAGACGGGCTGTTTGGCAACCCCGCCTCGCGTTCACATGTGTTTGGCTGGCGGGTGGAAGAGGCAGTGCTGGAGGCGCGTAAAAATGTCGCTGCGCTGCTGAATGCCGATAGCAGGGAGGTTATCTGGACTTCGGGCGCGACCGAATCCGACAATCTGGCCTTGAAGGGGACGGCTCACTTCCATGCAAAAAAAGGCAAGCATATTGTCACCTGCAAGACCGAGCACAAGGCAGTGCTTGATTCTTGCCGGCAGCTGGAGCGGGAGGGGTTTGAAGTTACTTATCTAGTTCCCGAACCCAGCGGTCTCATCGACCTGAGCAAACTGGAAGCCGCCTTGCGTGATGACACCATTCTGGTGTCCATCATGCACGTCAACAACGAGATCGGTGTGATTCAGGATATCAGGGCGATTGGCGAACTGACCCGCAGCAGGGGGATCATTTTCCATGTGGATGCGGCCCAGAGTGCCGGCAAAGTGGCTATTGATGTGCAGGATCTGGATGTCGATCTGATGTCGTTTTCTGCCCACAAGGTATATGGTCCAAAAGGCATTGGTGCGCTCTATGTGCGCCGCAGGCCGCGGGTGCGCATCGAAGCGCAGATGCACGGTGGCGGCCATGAGCGTGGTATGCGCTCCGGGACGCTGGCGCCCCATCAGATCGTGGGAATGGGGGAGGCATTCCGTATCGCCAGGGAAGAGATGGCTGCGGAAAACGAGCGCATTGGCTGGTTGCGCGATCGGCTGCTGCATGGGTTGCGGGATATTGAAGAGACCTACATTAATGGTGACCTGAAAAGAGGTGTACCTCATAATCTCAATATCAGTTTTAACTACATAGAAGGTGAATCGCTGATGATGGCGCTAAAAGATATCGCTGTCTCATCCGGTTCGGCCTGTACCTCGGCTAGCCTGGAGCCGTCCTACGTGTTGCGCGCTTTGGGGCGCAGTGATGAGCTGGCCCACAGCTCGCTGCGCTTCTCTATTGGTCGTTTTACCACCGAGGAAGAGATCGACTATGCGGTTAAATTATTGCATGAGAAAGTTGGGAAACTGCGCAAGCTGTCACCGCTATGGGAGATGCACCAGGAGGGTATCGATCTGGAATCGGTACAATGGGCTGCTCATTGAGCAGGTTGTTTGGTTTTCAAGAGTAACGTTGCTATGGCATACAGTAAAAAATTAATCGATCACTACGAGAACCCGCGTAACGTCGGCGTCTTTGACAAAAAAGATCAGGAAGTGGGAACGGGTATGGTAGGAGCGCCTGCTTGTGGCGATGTAATGCGGTTGCAGATCAAAGTCAGTGATGAAGGCGTCATTGAGGATGCTCGTTTCAAGACCTACGGTTGTGGTTCCGCAATTGCTTCCAGTTCGCTGTTGACCGAGTGGGTCAAGGGCAAGACACTGGATCAGGCTGCAGAGATTAAAAACAGCGATATTGCGGAAGAGCTGGCCTTGCCACCGGTCAAGATTCACTGCTCGGTGTTGGCTGAAGATGCCATCAAGGCGGCTATTTCCGACTACCAGGCCAAGCAGCAGAGCGATGATGGCAGGGAGGAAGAGGTTGCCTGATGAGCGTTTTGCTGACCGAAGCTGCGACTGAGCATGTCCGGAAATTTATTGCCAAGCGGGGCAAGGGCGTTGGTCTGCGGCTGGGAGTTCGGACCTCTGGTTGTTCCGGCATGGCTTATGTTCTGGAGTTTGCTGATGAGATAAATGCCGACGACCAGGTGTTTGAGCAGGGCGGTATCAAGGTCATTATCGATCCCAAAAGTCTGATATATCTGGATGGGACAGAGGTGGATTATGGCAAGGAGGGTCTGAGCGAAGGCTTCCGGTTCAATAATCCCAACGTTGCCAACCAGTGTGGTTGCGGTGAAAGTTTTAGCGTGTGAACTATTTTAAACTGTTTGGTTTACCGCAGAAATTTGGGTTGGATACTGACCTGCTCACCGAACAGTATCGTGAGCTGCAACGCACCTTTCATCCCGATAAATTTGCTAGCGCCAGCGCCTTGGAGCGGCGTCTTTCCGTTCAGCGTGCTGCCCAGATAAACCAGGCATTCCATACCCTTAATCAACCGGTTGAACGGGCGCGCTATCTCCTCGAGTTGCACGGCGTTGATCTGGACGGGGGAACCTCCAGAGTCGATCAGGCGTTTTTGTTGGAACAGATGGAACTGCGGGAGGCATTGGCCGATATTCGCGATCATCCTAACCCGGCTGTTGCGCTCGAGGAGTTGACCGATGGCATTCGTCAGCGTACTGAAATTATCATTCAGCAGTTGGGCGAACAGTTTCAGGATGCTTCCAGGCGATCTCTTTTAGCCGCGTGCGAAAACGTTGATAAATTAATGTTTTTAAATAAAATTCAGCATGAAGCTGATGAAATATGCGATGAATTGTTTGAGTACTAGTCATGGCTTTGCTGCAGATCAGTGAACCGGGCCAGGCCACCGCGCCCCACCGGCACCGGCTGGCAGCGGGTATCGACCTTGGTACCACCAATTCACTGATTGCTACGGTGCGCAGTGGCAGTGCTGATACGTTGCCTGACAGCAGAGGGAGCTATCTGTTACCCTCCGTGGTTCATTATCGCAGCGGCAAATCACCACTGGTAGGTGAGGCGGCCCAGGAGCACCTTTCAACCGATCCACAAAACACGATCAGCTCGATCAAGCGGCTGATGGGCAGAGGTGCGGCCGATATCTCCGGCAGTGGTTTTCGCCTGCCGTATCAACTGGCGGAAGCCGACTCTGCTGTACCACGCCTGCGTACCGCTGCCGGTGATTTCAGCCCGGTGGAGATTTCAGCCGATATTCTGCGGGTTCTCCGCCAACGTGCCGAACAAAGCCTGGGAGGAGAGCTGGATGGTGTGGTGATTACCGTACCGGCCTATTTCGATGATGCCCAGCGGCAGGCTACCCGTGATGCCGCCCGTCTTGCCGGACTCAATGTTCTGCGTCTGCTCAATGAACCGACCGCTGCCGCTGTTGCCTATGGTCTGGAGCAGGGGGCGGAGGGGATCTATTCGGTTTATGACCTGGGTGGCGGTACTTTCGATGTCTCTCTGCTGAGACTCTCCAAAGGAGTTTTTGAAGTGCTGGCGACTGCGGGTGATACTGCATTGGGCGGTGATGACATGGATCATAGGGTGGCGGAGTGGATCATGCAGCAGGCCGGGATCAGCGAGGATGCCGGTCACCACCAGCTGCGCCGCTTGCTCTCCGTTGCCCGCAGCGCCAAAGAGGCGCTCACCCAAAGCGATATGGCGCCAATCACCATAGAACTGGATGATGGCAGCTACTGGGAGGGTGAATTGAGTCGCGACCGGTTCAACCGGCTGGTTGAGTCCTTGATCCGGAGAACCCTAGTTCCTTGCCGGCGTGTGCTGCGCGATGCCGGGGTCAAGGCGGAAGAGGTTTGTGAGGTAATCATGGTGGGCGGTTCCACTCGGGTGCCTCTGGTGCGGAAACAGGTGGGTAAGTTTTTCGGTCGCAAACCGATGACCGGGGTGGATCCTGACAAGGTAGTGGCGATTGGTGCTGCCATCCAGGCTGACATTCTGGCCGGGAACAAGCCGGGTGAGGATATGCTGCTGCTGGATGTGATTCCACTTTCGCTTGGGCTTGAGACCATGGGTGGGTTGGTGGAAAAGGTCATTCCCCGCAACACCCCCATCCCGGCATCACGCGCCCAGGATTTCACCACCTACAAGGATGGACAGACGGCAATGGCCATTCATGTTTTGCAGGGGGAGCGCGAACTGGTCAGTGATTGTCGTTCGCTGGGGCGTTTTGAGTTACGCGATATTCCGCCGCTGGTGGCGGGAGCCGCGCGTATCCGGGTGATCTTTCAGGTGGATGCGGATGGCCTGCTGTCGGTTTCCGCCCGGGAAGAGGCCAAAGGGGTGGTGGCCAGTATTCAGGTTAAACCTTCCTACGGTCTGACCGACAATGAGATCGAACAGATGTTGAAAGACTCTCTTGCCCACGCCAATGAGGATGTGGTGGCCCGTAACCTGCGCGAGCAGCAGGTGGAGGCTGATCGGGTGCTGGAAGCGCTGCAGGCTGCCCTGGTCGAAGATGGCGGTACGCTGTTGAATGCAGATCAACGTGCGGAGATCGATGCTGCTATGGGCAAGCTCCAAACCGCTCGCCACGGCAGTGATGCCAGGAGCATCAAGCGGGCTGTCGAAGAGCTGGATGAGTGTACCCGTGTTTTTGCTGCGAGGCGTATGGATGCCAGTATAGAAAAAGCGCTGCAGGGACAGGTAGTGGATGAGTTGAAAGTCTGATATGCCACAAATTATATTTCTTCCCCATGATGAGATCTGCCCGGAAGGGGCGGTTATCGAGGCAAAACCGGGAACCACCATCTGCGATGCTGCGCTGGAGAACGGTATCGAGATTGAGCATGCCTGCGAAAAATCGTGCGCCTGCACCACCTGTCACATCATCGTACGGGAGGGTTTTGATACCCTAAATGAAGCCAGCGATGCCGAAGAGGATTTGCTGGACAAGGCGTGGGGGGTAGAACCGGACTCTCGTCTCAGTTGTCAGGCGGAGATTGGGGAGCAGGAACTAGTGGTGGAGATTCCCAAATACACCATCAATATGGTTTCCGAGAAACGTTAGTTATGAGCTTGAAATGGACTGATACGCTGGATATTGCCATCGAGCTGGATGAGGCGCATCCTGATGTGGATCCGCAGTATATCCGTTTTACCGATCTGCATCGCTGGGCGTGTGAGCTGGCGGGGTTTGATGATGATCCCGAACGTTCCAACGAGAAGATTCTTGAGGCGATCCAGATGGCCTGGATTGAGGAGCGGGAGTAGTTCCGACTTCTCCGGCACCGGGGTTCTCTGCCGGGTTTTCTGAAAACAGCCATGCTGTTGATTCTGTAACTGTTCAGCTCACCCCTGAAATCCGCCATTTCTGTGTTAAAAAATGGTCATTTACCCGTGTAAACTTACATTTTTCGCCTTGAACTGACGAATTTCAGGGGCAATCTGAAAGTTACTCTGATTCTTTTGATTTGGTCAGTCCGGGTTTTTTTATGCGGCTGAAAAAATCATTCCACACTTTTGCGCCTGCCGGACGCCTGCCTATGACGAGAGCGGCGGGGGTGCTTGTTTGTTGCTCCATTTCCTGAACCCGATGGGCGGGATCGCCGTTTGATCTTCACTGGCTGCTTCGGAGCGACCAGCAGCGCTGAGTCGATCTCCATAGCTGGTATTTTATGACCAATATAGGCCTCAATCTCCATTAGCGAAAAGGCATATTTTTCGCAGGCAAAGCTGACCGCCTCTCCGCTGGCACCGGCACGAGCAGTGCGTCCGATACGGTGTACATAATCCTGCGCATCCTGCGGCAGATCATAGTTAAACACATGGGTTACACCTTCAATATGCAAACCTCGCGCGGCTACATCAGTCGCCACCATGATGGACAGTTCACCCTTTTGAAAACGCTGCAGCAGGTTGATGCGCTTATTCTGCGGAACATCGCCTGAAAGCACAGCCGCCTGGAAACTGTTTCCTTCCAGATAGCTCCAGACCTCATCCGCTGCATGTTTGGTATTGACAAAAATAATGCTACGCTGCGGCTGCAGCTTGTTGAGTAGTCCCAGCAGCAGCGGGATCTTTTCCGCATTGGCGGGATAGTAGACTCCCTCAGTGATGCGCAGGGCAGTAACCTGTCCAACGTCGATACGCACCAGCTCGGGATTATTCATGTGTTCGTATGCGAGTTCGGTGACGCGCAGGGACAGGGTTGCCGAAAAGAGCAGGCTTTGCCGTTTCTCCGGAGGGGGCATGCGGCGCAGTAAAAAACGGATATCCTTGATAAAGCCAAGGTCGAACATCCGATCGGCTTCGTCAAGTACCAGTACCTCAATGGCCTTCAGATTGAACACCCGCTGCTTGAAATAGTCAATCAGGCGCCCGGGTGTGCCAACCAGAATATCCACGCCCTGGGCCAACTGGTTTCGCTGGCTTTCGTAACCACTGCCGCCATAGGCGAGTCCGAGGCTGAGTCCCGTGTGTTTACCCAGTCCCATGGCATCCTTGTGGATCTGGATGGCCAGCTCACGGGTTGGTGCCAGAATCAAAGCACGGGGCTGACGGGGCGGCTTGTTCTCGCCGGCTGGATGTTGCATCAGCCGGGTCATTACCGCGAGCAGAAAAGCGGCAGTTTTTCCGGTGCCAGTCTGGGCCTGCCCTGCCACATCCTGGCCGGCCAGAGCAAGTGGTAAAGTCTCCGCCTGGATAGGGGTGCAAGTTGAAAAACCGGCGTCTGTTACGCCCTGGAGCAGGGGAGGCAGCAGTTGCAGGGACGAAAAAGCGGTGTTTGTTCTGTTTATTTTGGTCATATACAGGGAGAATATCAAAATTCGTATGCTTTGGGCTTGAAATCATCATCAGATTGGGCTGAAATTAGAGATTAAATGAGAAAGAAGGCATGAATCCGGACAAGATCGGCCGGGTGCGCCAAAATGGAGGCAATAAATTGAGCGACAACATCGTCTATGTTACGGACATTACATTTGAAGAAGAGGTGATAAATTCAGACCAGCCGGTGTTGGTTGATTACTGGGCTGACTGGTGCGGGCCGTGCAAGATGATTGCCCCGATTCTGGAAGAAATCACAGAGGATTATGCTGGCAAACTGAAGGTTGCCAAACTGAATATCGATGAGAATCCCGCAACGCCACCCAAATTCGGTATTCGCGGTATTCCTACTTTGATGCTGTTCAAGGATGGTCACGTTGAGGCGACCAAAGTTGGAGCCATGTCAAAATCGCAGTTGACCGCCTTTATTGACAGCAATCTATAAATATAAAAGGACCATAATCCCTGCGCCCGCTTGAAGCCCAAAGCGGGCTGGACGCGGGGGGGTATTAATGTTAGCCTTGGCAGTCAAAGCAAGAAATTAACCATGTTTTTGTGTTTTTCCCTGTTACAGATAATACATGGGGCGCGTTGCGCATTTTTCTATATTCCCGTTTGGTATAAATTTATAAGGACTGTTTGCAGTCCATCGTTCCTCACTATATTTTCCCGCGATATACACTAGCGCGTACAATCTGATTGACAACAATGAACCTGACAGAATTAAAGAAGCAAAAAGCCTCGGAGCTTGTTGACCTGGCGCAGTCCCTGGGTATTGAGGGGAATACCCGGGCTCGCAAGCAGGACATTATTTTTTCCATACTGAAAGCGCACGCGAAAAGTGGTGAAGACATTTTTGGCGGGGGGGTGCTGGAGATCCTGCAGGATGGCTTCGGTTTTTTGCGTTCTGCCGACAGCTCTTATCTGGCGGGTCCTGACGACATCTATGTTTCACCCAGCCAGATTCGCCGCTTTAACCTGCGTACGGGTGACAGTGTTGAGGGGAAGATTCGCCCTCCCAAGGAGGGCGAACGCTACTTTGCTCTGCTGAAGGTGGACAAGATCAACTTTGAAGCGCCCGAGAATGCAAAATTCAAGGTGCTGTTTGAAAATTTGACTCCGCTGCATGCCGAAGAGCGCATGGTAATGGAGATGGGCAATGGTAGCACGGAGGATCTTACCGCCCGTATCATCGATCTTGTTTCACCCATCGGCAAGGGGCAGCGTGGTCTGATTGTATCGCCGCCAAAGGCGGGCAAGACCATGATGCTGCAACAGCTTGCCCACTCCATTGCCTCCAAACATCCCGAGTGTTATCTGATTGTTTTGCTCATCGATGAGCGTCCGGAAGAGGTAACGGAGATGGAGCGCTCTGTGCGGGGTGAAGTGGTCTCCAGTACCTTCGACGAACCTGCCACCCGTCATGTGCAGGTGGCCGAGATGGTGATCGAAAAGGCCAAGCGGCTGGTGGAGCACAAAAAGGATGTGGTGATTCTGCTCGACTCCATTACCCGTCTGGCGCGTGCCTATAACACGGTTATTCCTTCTTCCGGCAAGGTCTTGACCGGTGGTGTGGACGCCAATGCCCTGCATCGTCCCAAACGCTTTTTTGGTGCCGCGCGTAATATCGAAGAGGGTGGCTCTCTCACCATTATCGCTACGGCACTGGTGGATACGGGTTCGCGCATGGATGATGTGATCTACGAAGAATTCAAGGGAACCGGTAACATGGAGCTGCATCTGGATCGAAAAATTGCCGAAAAACGTATCTATCCGGCTATCAACATCAATCGCTCCGGCACTCGCCGCGAAGAGAAACTTATCTCGGCAGATGAGCTGCAGAAGATCTGGATTCTGCGCAAACTGCTGCATCCCATGGACGAACT
The DNA here is from genome assembly GCA_024277595.1 of Gammaproteobacteria bacterium. GTDB lineage: Bacteria > Pseudomonadota > Gammaproteobacteria > Thiohalospirales > Thiohalospiraceae > DRMK01. The sequence goes on along the minus strand of JAJRUV010000110.1, from coordinate 986 downwards.
GGCAGCCATGGAGTTTCTGCAGGACAGGCTCAAGGTTACCAAAACCAATGCGGAATTTTTTGACTCCATGAAACGTCAATAACCTTCCGGAGTTGGCTCCCTGCCGGCCCGAGGACAAGCTAAATTTGTTTCTTGTGCTGAAGTGGGGAAACAGCGCATGATGCCGTGGTTGAGTGCAGGATTTCGTCAGGCCTGAATTAACATTGAATTGACAGAGTACCTATTCCGCTCCTATCTCTCTGTACTAGACTTGAGATCAAGATCAATTTGATCTTGTCGGGCCGTCTTCCGTTAAAAAACCGGGCGTTGACCCATACAGTACGAGGGTAAAATATGGTTATTTCTCTGGAAAATGGTTTTGATTTTGATGAGTGGAGCAGTCTGGCTAAAAGCGATCCTGCCGCATTCGAAGCTGCGCGCGATGATGCTATCAGAGTCCTGATTCAACAAATTCCCGAAGAGCGCCAACAACGCCTGACCGGTTTGCAGTGGCGCATTGATAACGTTCGGGCCATGGCCCCCAATCCAACCGCCTCTTTTCTGAATCTGTCCGACATGATGTGGGAATCTTTCTACCGCCAACAATCGATGTTGAAAACTCTGCTGGGTTCTGTTGAGCAAAAAGAAACCGTACCGGCGACACAGCAAAAAATGGCCAATGTGGTTCCTTTTCGGCACATCAACTGAACAATTGTGGAAATATCTCTCATCTTTCGCAAGCACTCAACGAAGCACAGGGTTGTTCAACAACTCTTGAGCTGATCCTGGTTGATATTTGCCTGGCAACAATGCTTCTATGGCCTCAACCGTTTCCGCTTTTGGTAATTCAGTGAACAGATAACGCAGATAAGCATACGGTTCCAGTCTGTTGGCCTTGGTGGTCTCAATCAGTGAGTACAGATTAGCACTGGCTTTCACACCCTTGACCGATGCACTGAACCGCCAGTTTTTCCGACCGACCACAAACGGACGGATCGCGTTCTCCG
>JAJRUV010000109.1 GCA_024277595.1 Gammaproteobacteria bacterium | reverse complement strand
GGCGGTCGCTCAAAAAGTGATGTCCCAACTCCAGACCTGGTTTGGCCCTGTGGCTTTGCAAGCCTTGGGTTTGCTCACTTTCTTCGGCGCCTGTGCCTTTCCCCGGTGGCGCAGTTGGCCGACCCCCTTCAGTATCCGGTAAAAACCGGATTCCGAGGCGATGTAGCGGTCGCTGTCTGCCAACGCCGGTACGATCTGCGACGGTGGCAAGCTCCGGCAGGCTTCTTCATTGCAGATCTCCAGGATCTGCCGTCGTTCCTCCGGTTTCAGTTTGTTGGCAGGTTCCGGGCGCTCGGCTTCTGGTCGGCCATCCGCTTTGACGCCAGCGCCATGGGTTCAGCGCTGGCAGGTTCGCAGGCTAATCTCCAGTTCGTCACAGGCTTTCTGCGTGGACGCACCCGCATCTACGGCTTCATCGATCAATTCAACAGCTCTACGGCGATCCGGGACATTGATCATTCTTCCCCTCCGTCCCCCCAGATCGCCTGGGCTTTTTTTCTCAGAACCAGCAGGGCTGCGGTTTCAGCCAGGGCTTTCTCTTTGCGTTTGAGCTCGCGCTCCAACGCCTTGATCCGCTTCTCATCCGCTTTGCGGCTCTCCTTCAAGCACTGGGAGCAGGAGCAGCCGGTGCCCACCCAAGCCTTTGTACCCCTGGTCTTTCTTGCGGGTGATGCGGCTCAGTCTGACTGGAGTCATAAGCAGGTAGAACCGGGCAGCGTGGTGCAGACCATCAAGCTGGCGCATTTTCGCCTGGCGCACAGCCGCCAGCCGTTTCGGGTGGCCTGTCGCCGGGAAAACTTGAAGATGGTCTTTGATGCCCATGACCGAGCCGGCCTTTGTGGACATTCTGCCGGCCTTGTGTGCGCATGGCAGCGAACTGCTGAGGATGGCCTGTGAACTGGCTCTGGAACACTGTACCCTCAATACCACCGTGGTGCTCAATCATGTGCATCGGCTCAAAGAACCCGTGGCCGTGAGGTAACTGCCGGTTGCCGATCATCTGCAGCTGCAGCACGAACCCCGAACCAACTGCGACCGATACGATGCCCTGCGCAAAGAGGGGCAGCATGGCCAATGAACTGCTCAGCGAACTTAAGCAGGTACGTTCGCTCAATTATCAGTTGCGCGTTTCCCGTTCACCGGGAACCGGACAGCTTCCAGTTAACCAGATCAGAAGTACTGCGAAAACTTATGCAACGATTAACACCATGATTCTTCCTTATTGATTGCCGGCTGGTTACAGGCGCACGAAAATGCTGTCCAGGCTACGCCGTGACTTGGGAAGCTTTGCATTATAGTCCTCTTCGGGATGATGATAGCCAATCGCCAGAGCCACATCACACTGGTAACCATCAAGCTCTTTTTGGAACGCTTCATTGACCAGACCCGTGTCGATGCCTTCCATTGGGGTTGCATCAATTTTCAGACGAGCCAGGGTATGCAGTGCGTTGCCCAGTGCGATGTATAGTTGGGCTTTGGTCCAACAGCTTGTGTCACCGTTCTCATCGGTATTAAGCTCTACAAACAGGAAGCTGCCAAAAGCCTTTTCCCGATCCCCGGGTTTGATTCGGCCATCCTCAATGCCCTTGTCTACCACTTCGGCATAATCATCCCGGGTATAACGCGGATTATAAGCGAAAAGAAGAATCTGTGAGCTATCAAAAACATGAGGCTGATTGAACTGAAATTTGTTTGCAAAAGTTTTGCTCAGGCGCTCTTTTGCTCCATCACTCTCAATCACTACAAATTTCCACGGTTGTGAGTTAATCGATGACGCAGATAATCTCACTGCCTCAAAAAGCACATCGAGATCATTTTGAGACACCCTTTTTGTTTTATCGAACTTCTTGGTTGTATGCCTCCATCGGAGATCTTCAATAATTGGGTGAACCATGACTCTACTCCTCGTGGTTAACCGGATTTGCGTAGTTATCAACCCGGCAATAAGGGAACGGCTATACCCCGCATACAAAAAAGCTGACGAGCAATATGCCCGTCAGCCTTTTACGGTGCGCTATCTGTTCAGACTAGAATTTAACCTGGCCCCATAACCACACCTTGTCGGTATCAGCAGTACCACTGTTGTCTTCCGCACTGTAACTGGCATATTTCAACCCGGCGCTGTAGTTGTCGGTGAACTTCTTCGCAGCCAGCAGATTGATTTCCGTACCGATGTCATCACCCCCTTCATCAGAGGCATAGGCATGATAGACAGCCAGCAGCTTGACGCCCATGGGTTTGCCGCCAATGGAGAAGTAGTTGTCTACCAGACCACCACCCGGGGTAGCAACAACAAACGTGTCAGCCCAACCGTTGAATGCATGCTTGGTCGCCAGAGCCGTCTGGAAGGCATAAGTCCCGTCCCCGCCCAGCTTTTCCTGCGCAATCTTGGCAGTGACACCCATGAAGCTACCGCCCAGTTCGAGCTTGGTGTAGTTGGCATCCCGACCATCATCGGCATCAGCGTACTCACTCTGGTTGGCAAACTCCAGGTTGTAAAGCAGGCTGAAATCTTCGCTCAAGGCCTGCTTTCCGCCAAAGCTCAATCCCAACGTCTGACTGTCGCCGCTACCGTCGTCTTCAGGACCCAAATCCAGCATATAAGCATAACCGGTTATTTTTCCGAAAGAGAAACCATTGTAGCTGGCATTGAGCAAGTGAGACCGGGAGGCTACTTCAGCACCAAAAATATTATAAGCACGGGTAACATAACCGTAGATCAGGGTCGTGTCCTGAATTGAGGTATTGGCAACAACCAAAGCATCGTAGACCTGCTCGGTCTGGCGCCAGCCAACGTTACCGACAAAGCGGGCATTGTCGAGGATGACACGTTGACGCCCCATCTTGACGGAAGTATCGGCTATTCCGGAATAGCTCACCCATGCCTGGTTGATACGGCTGAGTTCAGGATCGGCTACCACAGGGTAATCAGATGGGTTGTTTTTCTGAAACGGACCTCCAGGAACTCTGTAATCATCATCGCCAAGCGCAGAGGTGTTGGTCATCTCCGCAAAAGCCTTGAACCCCTCATAATCGCCCGTCAGATAACCCAGCCGGGTGCGCAGCGTAAGTGCATTGGCATCCTCATCACGTCCATCCTGACTTACGTTTTCCATCCGCAGCCGCATATCAACCGATGCCTTGCCTCCGGTCAGGGCTTCTGTAAAATTATGCCCCACTTCCGCCTGCGCCAATGGCACCAGCAGAAAGCTGGCGCTTGCCAATGCCAAAACATGTATTTTTTTAACCATTTTCCTACCCCTTTAAGTGATGTTGCTCAAAATCCAATTTATAACTGCAAGCCGCCATGACTCCAGCCACGGAACAGACAGTACTGTATTACGGAAAAAACCAGCCTTGACGTGTGTCAATTATAGTACGCGAACTGAAACAAGTGTTGCTAAAACACAACAAAAATAATGCTGAATCTCACTATTCCACCATTAATCCCAGATTCTGCTCCTCCAGCAGCTTGATCTGGTCGCGCAGTTGCGCCGCTTGCTCAAACTCCAGGTTCTGGGCATGTTGAAACATCTGCCGCTCCAGTTGCCTGACTTTTTCGGCCAGTTGTTTCCCTGACAGCGCAGCATATTCCGCAACCTCTTCAGCCACTTTGGCATACTGGCGGGGTGAGCCGGGGGCACCGGGACGGGCACTTTCCATAATGTCATGCACTTTTTTGCAGATTCCTTTGGGGATGATGCCATGTTGTTTGTTAAAGACAACCTGTTTGCTGCGGCGCCGTTCGGTTTCGTCAATCGCGCGGCGCATGGAGCCGGTGATTTTTTCCGCATAGAGAATGGCTTTGCCGTTGAGGTTACGGGCGGCGCGACCAATGGTCTGAATCAGGGAGCGATCGGAACGAAGGAAACCCTCTTTGTCAGCATCCAGAATAGTAACCAGCGAGACCTCGGGTATATCCAGCCCCTCGCGCAGCAGATTGATCCCCACCAGCACATCGAACTCACCCAGACGCAGATCGCGGATAATCTCCACCCGCTCGACGGTGTCGATATCGGAGTGCATATAGCGAACCCGCACGCCATGCTCGGCCAGATAATCCGTTAAATCCTCAGCCATGCGCTTGGTCAACGTGGTTACCAGCACCCGTTCTTTAATCTCCGTCCGTTTACGGATCTCTGACAACAGATCATCCACCTGGGTGGTGGCGGGCCGAATCTCGATCTCCGGATCCAGCAGCCCGGTTGGACGCACTACCTGCTCTACTACCTGGCCGGAATTCCCTTTCTCATAGTTTCCGGGGGTGGCGGAGACGAAGATAGCTTGCGGCATCAACCGTTCAAACTCCTCGAAGCGCAGCGGGCGATTGTCCAGCGCCGAGGGCAGACGAAATCCGTACTCCACCAGATTCTCCTTGCGTGAACGATCACCCTTGTACATCCCGCCAATCTGGGGAATGGTCACATGGCCCTCATCGATGATCATCAGAGCATCCGGCGGCAGGTACTCCATCAACGTGGGTGGCGGCTCCCCGGCACCGCGTCCGGACAGATAACGAGAGTAGTTTTCGATCCCGGAGCAGTAACCCAGTTCGTTCATCATTTCGATATCGAACCGGGTGCGCTGCTCCAGACGTTGCGCCTCGACCAGCTTGTTCAGCGAATAGAGCTGTTCGAGGCGCTCCTTCAGCTCCACTTTAATCTGCTCGATGGCATCCAGAATGGTCTGGCGCGGGGTCACATAGTGGGATTTGGGGTAGATGGTGATCCGCGGAACCTTGCGCAACGCTTCACCGGTCAGCGGATCGAACCAGGAGAGCGACTCGACCTCATCATCGAACAGCTCAATGCGTACCGCTTCCCGCTCCGATTCCGCCGGGAATACATCGATCACCTCTCCTCGCACCCGGTAGGTGGCGCGGCGCAGCTCCACATCATTGCGAGTATATTGCAGCTCTGCCAGACGGCGCAGGATCCGGCGTTGATCCACCAGCTCACCCCGCGACAGGTGCAGCATCATGCTCAGATAGGATTGCGGATCACCCAGACCGTAGATGGCCGATACGGTTGCGACGATGATGGTATCACGCCGCTCCAGAATCGCCTTGGTGGCAGAAAGGCGCATCTGCTCGATGTGCTCGTTGATGGAGGCGTCCTTCTCGATGAAAGTATCCGAAGCGGGAACATAGGCCTCCGGCTGATAGTAGTCATAGTAGGAGACAAAATACTCCACCGAATTGTGAGGAAAAAACTCCTTGAACTCCCCGTAGAGCTGCGCCGCCAGCGTCTTGTTGTGGGCCATGATGATAGTGGGCCGCTGCAGCTGCTGGATAACATTGGCGATGGTGAAGGTCTTGCCGCTGCCGGTCACTCCCAACAGCGTCTGTCCCGCCAGGCTGGATTGCAGGCCAGCGACCAACTGGCGGATCGCCTCCGGTTGATCGCCGGCAGGTTCAAAGGGAGCATTCAGTTCAAACGGTCGTGTCATGGAGTTACCAACCCAAAGAGTGGTTTATGCGGCATTCAACAGAGTCCAGGCATATCGGATACAAAAGTAGTTCATGGACACGGGATTTTGGTTTGCCAAGGGGATATATTACACTAATCTTTTTAAATCCCGCGTTACAGGAGTCCGGCTTGGATATAAAACTTTCCGATCGAGTCAAAGCGGTCAAACCTTCCGCCACACTGGTTGTTACCGCCCGTGCCCGGGCGCTGAAAGCAGCAGGTAGAGATATCATCGCCCTGGGGGTCGGCGAGCCAGACTTCGATACCCCGGAACATGTCAAACAGGCGGCCATCCAGGCAATTCGTGACGGTTTCACCAAATACACGGCGGTGGATGGTATTGCCCCCCTGAAACAGGCCATCATCGACAAGTTCCGGCAGGACAATGGTCTGGAGTACACGCCGGAACAGATCCTGGTCTCCTGTGGCGGCAAGCAGAGCTTCTACAACCTCGCCCAGGCACTGCTCAATCCGGGGGATGAGGTCATCATTCCCACTCCCTACTGGGTCTCCTATCCCGATATGGCGCTGCTGGCCGGGGGCAAGCCGGTACTGGTTAAAACGGGTCTGTCGCAGGGCTTCAAGATCACACCGGAACAGCTTCAGGCCGCAATCACCCCACGCACCCGTCTGCTGGTCATCAACAGCCCTTCCAATCCGACCGGAGTTGCCTATACCCGGGCGGAACTGGTTGCGCTGGGCGAAGTGCTGACCCGCCACCCCGATATCATTATCGCCAGCGATGATATGTACGAGCATATCCTGTGGGCCGATGAGCCATTCGCCAACATCCTCAACGCCTGCCCGGAACTCTACCCGCGCACCATGGTGCTCAATGGCGTCTCCAAAGCCTACGCCATGACCGGCTGGCGTATCGGTTATGCCGGTGGCCCCGCCATGCTGATTGCCGCAATGAAGAAGATTCAGTCGCAGAGCACCTCCAATCCGGCGTCCATTTCACAGGTGGCGGCCCAGGCGGCGCTGGCGGGGGATCAACAGTGTATCCGTGTCATGGTCGAGGCGTTCAGGAAGCGCCACGACTTCGTAGTAGCAGCGCTGAACCGCATCCCGGGCTTTCAGTGCCTGCCGTCCCAGGGTGCCTTCTACGCCTTTCCCCGTGTGCAGGAAGCCATCGACAGCCTGGCGGAAACAGCGGATGATGTTCAGTTCTCCGAATATCTGCTGGAGAAGGCAGGCGTGGCCGTCGTCCCCGGTTCCTCGTTCGGCGCACCGGGCTATATCCGGCTCTCTTTCGCTACCGGCATGGAACAGTTGCAGCAGGCAGTGGAACGCCTGAACGCCGCAATTCGCAGGTAGTACCGCCGCTATTAACCCGCAACGCAACTATTCAGCATGAGTATCTAACAGGCTGTTGAAAAACCCTCATGCGGCACGTTCGAGCGTTAAAATCCGGCTCAAAATGCTCATTTACTACCTGTGAGTTGCGCTTTTTCGCCGGATTTTTCCTTGTCTCGCACTCGCCTGAGACTTTTTCAGCAGCCTGTCAATAATGTAGTGTGATTTCTGCCGTCTCCTCCTGGCTAATCCGCATTTCTCACCGGGTGGGTTCGGTAAGAAATGCGGGCTAAACATTCTCCACCGTCATGCCGATACCATGACGAGAGGCTGCTGAGAGCGTTTAACCCGTTTTTTGTCTGAATCAGCGCAGACGTTTCATGTTTTTTTCTTAATTGAAACAGTTTCAGCCGCCAGCCAGATATCCCGGTGGAGTCCTTTATATCAGATGAGCAGTAACAAACCATTGCACCACGGCCGGCAAAAGGGTCTTACCCTGATCGAGTTGATCATCACCGTTGCCGTATTCATCGTGGTTGCCTCGACTGCCGGGCCGGCAATGCAGAATATGCTGCGTGACAATCGCACCGTTGCGCAGGTCAACGGCCTGCTGGGAGATCTCGGCTTCGCGCGCAGCGAAGCCATCAAGCGCGGCACGGTGGTAACCATCTGCCAGAGTAACGATGCCAATGCCACAGATCCCTCCTGCAACAATGACAAGGATGGATGGCACAAAGGCTGGATTGTCCAGGATGCCGCCGGAAATCTGTTGCGGATTCATGGCGCTCTCCGCGGCGGAACGACACTCGGCTATTCACGCGGAGGGCTGTCTTACAAAGGTGATGGAACCTCCACCGGGCTGGCGAATGGCACGTTCACTTTCTGCAGCTCCGCCGGAGCCGGCAGCCCCGGCCGCTCGCTCGTTGTTGGCCCCACCGGTCGGGTACGGAAACAGAATATTACCTGCAGTTGACCGCTTCAAACGCTATCGTTTATCATACGCGGCCTGTTATTCCCCTGTAGCTCAGTTGGTAGAGCAACGGACTGTTAATCCGTTTGTCACTGGTTCGAGTCCAGTCGGGGGAGCCATATCGAAAGGGTTGTGCGATAATCGCACAACCCTTTTTTTGTATGCGGATTTCACCCTATGAAACAGATACAGATCGGCCTGCTGATGGAAACCAGCGGGGTCAAATTCGGTACCAGCGGCGCCCGTGGTCTGGTAGAGGCCATGACCGATGAAATCTGCTACAGCTACACCACCGCCTTCCTGCAACACCTGGAGCAGCACGGCGAACTAGCCAGGGGTTCCGCCGTAGCCATTGCCGGGGATTTGCGCCCCAGCACCGGACGAATCATCGCCGCCTGCGCCGCCGCCATCGCCGATCAGGGTTACCAGTTAATCAACTGCGGCAGGATCGCCTCACCCGCCATCGCCTGCTACGGCCTGCAGCGGGGCATCCCCTCCCTGATGGTGACTGGCAGCCATATTCCGGATGACCGTAACGGAATCAAGTTCAACAAGGCCTGTGGTGAAATTCTCAAGGAGGATGAACAGGGGATCCGGATTCAACAGATAACCATCCCGGCCGACAAGTTCACTGCCGGAGGCGAGCTGGCCACCCCCTACCCCCTTCCTGCGGTTCAGCAGGATGCCAGCAGGCATTATCTGCAACGCTATCTGGATTTTTTTCCGGCAAACTGCCTGACCGGGAAACGAATCGGACTCTACGAACACTCCAGTGTGTTGCGCGATGCCATGTATGAGGTTCTTGTCTCACTGGGGGCTGCCGTCACCCGGCTGGGCAGGACTGACGCCTTTACGCAGGTGGACACCGAAGCGATCCGCCCGGAAGATATACGACTGGCTCGACAGTGGGCCAGAGAACATGATTTTGACTGTATCGTCTCCGCAGACGGTGATGGCGACCGGCCACTAATCAGCGATAAACAAGGCAACTGGCTGCGCGGTGACGTCGCCGGGATTCTGTGCGCCCGGTACTTCGGCGCCCACACCATCGCCACTCCGGTGAGCAGTAACAGCGCGGTGGAAAAATCCGGATACTTCAGCCGCGTGATTCGCACCCGTATCGGCTCACCCTATGTGATTGCCGCCATGAACCAGGCGCTCGCCGCCGGTGCCGACCCGGTGGTGGGCTACGAAGCAAACGGCGGCTTTCTGACCGGTTCCGACATTCAGTGGGAAAACCACACCCTCAAAGCACTGCCAACACGGGACGCCGTCATCGTCATCCTCGGGGTAATACTGCTCGCCCGGCAGAAGAACAGAACCATTGCCGACCTGCTGAAACAGCTGCCGCAGCGCTTTACCGCCAGCGATCGAATCAAGGATTTCCCTGCTGAACTGAGCCGTTCCCGGCTGGCCTGGTTGTACCCCGATGATTTCGAGCTGGCCCGCAGCAGAGTCCAGGGGCTGTTTGGCGCCCATTTCGGTGATGTGGCCGATATCGACAGCACCGACGGGCTACGCGTTACTTTCGACAGCGGCGATGTGCTCCATCTGCGCCCCTCCGGCAATGCCCCGGAGCTACGCTGTTACAATGAAGCGGGTTCCCCGCAGCAGGTGGAAGCCATGCAGAAAACCTGCATGACCATTCTGGGAGACTGGAAAACCGGTTAAATCTTGTCAACCGGCCGATGCGTCCAGGTTATCACAGCCCGATACTCCGCGCAGATACTCCCGGAATGCATCACTCAACTCGGGGTGGTCCAGCGCAAACTCCACCGTTGCCTGCAGATAACCCAGCTTGCTGCCGCAATCATAACGCTCGCCGGTAAATCGATAGGAGAGCACCTGTTCATGACTCAGCAGCGCCGCGATAGCATCCGTGAGCTGAATCTCGCCGCCGGCACCCTTCTCCACCGTTTCCAGAAGATCGAACAATGCGGGGGAGAGGATATAACGACCAACCACCGCCAGATTCGACGGAGCCTTTTCCGGCTTTGGTTTCTCCACAATCGCGTCGATACGGCTGATGCGCTCATCGAGAGAAGTGGTTGATACAATGCCGTATTTGTCGGTTTCAGAGACTGGAATTTCTTCTACACCCAAAATACTGCCACCATGGTAGGAGAACGCCTTGACCATTTCGCTCAGACAACCCTGACCATCGCTCTTAATCAAATCGTCCGCAAGAATCACGGCAAACGGCTCCTGACCGACCAGCGGTCTGGCGCACAGTACCGCATGTCCCAACCCCAGCGCTTCAGCCTGGCGGACGTAGAGACACACCACACCTTTCGGCACAATATCCCGGACTGCTTTCAGCAAATCAAATTTTCCATCCAGTTCCAGCCTGGATTCCAACTCATAATTCTTGTCGAAATGATCCTCAATGGCACGCTTGCTACTGCTGGTAACGAAAATGAGCTCCTCGATGCCGGCTGCAACCGCCTCCTCCACGGCATACTGAATAAGCGGCTTGTCTACAACAGGCAACATCTCCTTGGGGTTTGCCTTGGTAGCGGGCAGAAACCGGGTACCCAGACCTGCAACCGGGAAGACGGCCTTTTTTACCTTTCTCATAAAATAATTACCTAAAGTAACAGAATAAAGAAAAACAGATTAAATTTTCATGGATGACAACTAACGAATTGTCCTGCTTTCAACAGCCAGACGCCAGCCGATGTGCCCGACGTGTGGTTTCGGGCAGACGAAACCGGGTCAGGCAGGCCATTACATAGTACAGCGCGGTCTCCAGTGTCACACAATAACCGGGGGAAATATAGAGCGGTCTGACGCCGCGGCGACTGCGCAGCACGGCACCGATAGTCTCATCCTTGTCGCACAACGGCACCCAGCTGCCACGCTTGTCCGGAACCTCATCGTGATCACCCGTCAGGCGGGTCTTGGCCACGCCGATGGAGGGGATACCGGTAAGCACCCCCAGATGACAGGCAATCCCGAAGCGGCGCGGATGGGCGATTCCCTGCCCGTCACAAAGCAGCAGATCCGGCAGCTGCTGCAGTTTTGCCAGTGCCTCCAGCACCGCCGGAGCCTCCCGAAAGGAGAGCAGACCCGGAACGTAAGGAAAACAGGTCGGCTGCCGGGCTACAGCACACTCCTGCAATTCAAGGCCGGGGAAGCCCAACACCGCTACTGCAGCGCGGGTAATGGTATTGCGCTGTTCGAACCCGACATCTACTCCGGCAACCCGGCGCACCTCTCCCAGACAATCCTCCACACGAACCTGTTGCCGCAACTGCTGCTGAATGGCAATGGCCTCCCGCGGCAACACGCCCCACGGATGAGTATGTTGCAGCCTCATCAGGACAGCTTTTGTTCCACAATCCCGGCCACGCTCATGGAGCACATCCCATGCTGCTTTCTAAGCTGCCTGTAATGGCGCAGAAACTGGCGAAGAAGAAGAAGAAAAAGAGAAGCAGCGGGGAGCCTGTTCAACTTGGTTCAATTGAGCTTGCCCTTGGCAACCGGCCTGGCTGGAAGCGGCAGCGCCTCAATACCCTCTTCACGTAACTCTTTAAATTCCGACCAGGTTGCTGCACCGCAAATGTTGCGCTGCTCCCGTTCGCCATAATGCATCTTGCGTGCCTCCTCGACAAATTTTGCACCGACATTTTCATAGTTACGCTCTACATATTCATGCATCCGTTTGAGCATGCGCCCCTGCTCATCCGTGGTTGCGGCAGGGTGTTTGAGGCTGAGATGACTGGCGCTGGGAACCTTGTGAACCTCCACGAGGCCACAAACCGGACAGGTCAGAATACCTTTCCGATGCTGTTTTTCATAGTCATCCGCGCCATCGAACCACCCTTCAAAACTGTGTCCCTGCGCACACACGAGATCATAGATAATCATCTGTCAGAATTGTAATGGCTCAAGCGATAAAACACCACTTGACAGCGTCACCTTTTCCCGGATACTCAGCAAACCATGTTTAAGAAAATTCTTATAGCCAACCGCGGCGAGATTGCAGTGCGTATCGCGCGTGCCTGCGCCGAGATGAGCATCAAATCTGTTGCCGTTTATGCTGAGGCGGATCGCTACGCCCTGCACGTCAAGAAAGCGGACGAGGCATACAGTCTGGGACCCGAGAGCGTGGCCGGTTATCTCAATGCGCACCGGCTGGTGAATCTGGCCCTCGCCACAGGCTGCGATGCCCTGCATCCCGGTTACGGCTTTCTGTCGGAAAGCCCCGAATTGGCACGCATCTGCCAGCGACGTGGCATCATCTTTATTGGTCCGGGAACGGATATCATCCACCGCATGGGGAACAAGATCGAGGCGCGCCGTTCCATGATCGAGGCGGGGATTCCGGTCACACCGGGCAGCGAAGGCAATCTGGAAAATGTCGAACAGGCGGTGAAACTTGCTGGCATCACCGGTTACCCGGTGATGCTCAAGGCGACCACCGGAGGCGGCGGACGGGGTATCCGCCGCTGTGAAAACGAGACCGAACTGCGCCGCAACTACGAACGGGTCATCTCCGAAGCCACTAAGGCCTTTGGCAGCGCGGATCTGTTTCTGGAAAAGTTTATCGACAATCCACGCCATATCGAGGTACAGATTCTGGCCGACAGCCACGGTCAGGTGGTGCACCTGTTCGAGCGGGACTGCTCCATCCAGCGCCGTCATCAGAAACTGATCGAGATCGCCCCCTCCCCGCAGCTTGACGAGAAGCAACGCACCCGTATCGGTGAACTGGCGGTGCGGGCAGCAACCACAGTCGGCTACCGGAATGCCGGCACGGTGGAGTTTCTGATGGATGACCAGGAGAACTTCTATTTCATGGAGATGAACACCCGGTTGCAGGTGGAGCACACTATTACCGAGGCCATCACCGGCGTCGATATCGTGCAGGAGCAGATCCGCATCGCCGCCGGAAAACCGCTGCGCTACAGTCAGGATCAGATCCAGCGACGCGGTTACGCGATAGAGTTCCGCATCAATGCCGAAGATCCCAAAAACGATTTCCTGCCCAGCTTCGGCCGTATCACCCGCTATTTCGCTCCGGGTGGACCCGGCGTGCGCACCGACAGCGCCATCTATACCGGCTACCAGATCCCGCCCTACTATGATTCCATGTGCGCCAAGCTCACCGTCTGGGCGCTGGACTGGGAACAGCTGCTGAATCGTGCCGTACGCGCCCTGAACGATATCGGAGTGTACGGCGTCAAGACCACCATCCCCTATCATCTTGAGATCCTGCACTCACCGGAGTTCAGAAATCGGCACTTCAATACCGGCTTCGTCGAGGCCCACCCCGAATTGATCGACTACTCCATCCGCCGTCCGGCCAGAGATATCGCCGCCGCCGTGGCGGCGGCAATTGCCGCCAGCCACAGTGCCTGAACAGGAAAAAGAGTCATGCCCCGTATCCATATCACCGATACCATACTGCGCGATGCCCACCAGTCCTTGATTGCCACCCGGCTGCGTACCGAAGACATGCTGCCCATCTGCCCCAAACTGGATCAGGTTGGCTACTGGTCGCTGGAGGCGTGGGGCGGCGCAACTTTTGACGCCTGTGTGCGCTTCCTGAAAGAGGACCCCTGGGAGCAGCTGCGCCAGTTGCGCAAGGCGCTGCCCAATACCCGGCTGCAGATGCTGCTGCGCGGCCAGAACCTGCTCGGTTACCGGCACTACTCCGACGATGTGGTGCGAGCCTTCATCCAGCAGGCCGCCGCAAACGGTATCGATGTGTTCCGTATCTTCGATGCCCTGAATGACCTGCGTAACATGCGCACCGCCATCGAGGCAGTGAAAGCGGCCGGCAAACATGCCCAGGGAGCCATCTGCTATACCACCAGCCCGGTGCATGACATTCCCGCCTTCATCCGCATGGGAAAAGAGCTGGAGAGCCAGGGCTGTGACAGCATCGCAATCAAGGACATGGCCGGACTGCTCACCCCCGCCACAGCAGCGGAACTGACCGCCGCACTGGTGGAACAGCTGCAGATCCCGGTGCAGATCCACTCCCACGACACCGCCGGGCTGGCCTCCATCTGCCACTACAAGGCAGTGGAGAACGGTGCATTCGGCATCGATACCGCCATCTCCAGCTTCTCCGGCGGCACCAGCCACCCGGCCACCGAGAGCATAGTGGCCGCCTTGCACCACACCGAATATGACACCGGACTGGATCTGGAGCTGCTGCAGGAGATTGGCTTCTACTTCCGTGAAGTACGCGAGAAATACCACCAGTTCGAAAGCGAGTTCACCGGCCTGGATACCCGGGTTCAGGTCAACCAGGTGCCGGGCGGGATGATCTCCAACCTCTCCAACCAGCTGCGTGAACAGGGGGAACTGGGGCGGATGAACGAGGTGCTGGCGGAGATCCCGCGGGTCCGGGAGGACCTGGGTTTCCCGCCGCTGGTCACGCCAACTTCCCAGATTGTCGGCACCCAGGCATTGCTCAACATCATCACCGGTGAACGTTACAAGAGCATCACCAACGAGGTGAAATTCTACCTGCAGGGTCGCTACGGCAAACCGCCCGGCCCGGTCAATCCGGTCGTCCGCCAGATGGCTATCGGCAACGAGGATGTAATCGACTTCCGCCCCGCCGACCTGCTGCCGCCAGAGCTGAACAAGCTGCGCGCCGAAATCGGCTCACTGGCGGAATCGGAAGAGGATATGCTCACCTACGCCATGTTCCCCGATATCGGCCGCGAATTCCTGCAACAGCGCGCTGCCGGCACCCTGATACCGGAGCCGCTGGAGCCACCTCCCGGCAAGGATGGCGGTAGCTGTCCGGCAACCGAGTTCAACATCACCCTGCACGGCGAGACCTACCACATCAAGGTAACCGGCTCGGGGCACCGCGCCAATCACCGCCGTCCGCTGTTTCTCACCGTCGATGGCATACCGGAAGAGATCATGATTGAGGCACTGGATGAAACCGCCACCGAAGAGGAGACGCAAGTGGGAAAAACCCGCGGCAGCGGCCGTCCCCGCGCCACCGAGCCCGGTCACGTCACCACCTCCATGCCCGGCACCGTCGTTGAGGTACTGGTGCAGGAGGGGGACGCCATAACGGCCGGTGATCCGCTGCTGGTCACCGAAGCGATGAAAATGGAGACCGAGATCCAGGCGCCGGTATCGGGTACAATCAGCGCCATCAACGTCAGCAAGGGGGACAGCGTCAACCCCGACGAAGCATTGATCATCATCGAGGAGAACAGATAATCATGGCAAGAACCCCGTCAACAATGCAGGAGCTGGGCACCCCGGCTCCCGGCTTCAACCTGTTGGAGCCACTCACCGGAAAACACAAATCGCTGGCCGACTTCAAAGACGCCCCGGCGCTGCTGGTGATCTTCATGTGCAACCACTGCCCCTATGTTATCCACATCCGCGATGCTTTGGCGCAGTTCGCCCGCACCTGGCAGCCGCAGGGGCTGGCAGTGGTTAGCATCAACTCGAATGATGCAGAAAACTACCCCGATGACAGCCCGGATAAAATGGTCGAGGAGGTCAAACAGGCCGGTTACCCCTTCCCCTACCTGTATGATGAGGATCAGTCCGTTGCCAAGGTCTATCGCGCCGCCTGCACACCGGACTTCTTTCTCTACGATGCGGAACGCAAGCTGGTCTATCGCGGCCAGTTCGACGACAGCCGCCCGCGCAACGATCTCCCGGTCACCGGCAAGGATCTGGCCACCGCCGTAGAGACCGTACTGGCGGGCAACCCGGCACCCGCTGATCAGCACGCCAGCCTGGGTTGCAATATCAAATGGAAGCCGGGCAACGAGCCGGACTATTTTAGCCAGGAGTCTGTCGGGTTTGGGTAATCGTAGCGAGCTGGTGGGAGATCGAGTCAAAATGTTTCCGGTTTTGAGGCGAATAGTGGGGCTGTTTAACGAAAAACCGGGGACATTTTGGCCGCTCTCCCATCGGCGCAGTAGATTATTCCCGAATCCGACAGGCTCCTAGAAACTGCCGGATTCAGGTGATTGTAGCGAGGGAGTGGGAAAGCGAACACAAATAACCCCGGTTTTTAGGTGCATAGCGGGACTGCGGAACGAAAAATCAAGGCTATTTGAGTCGCCCTCCCGCTTCCGCAGCCAACTCATCCAAAACCGCCAACCTCCTCTCCTGGCCTGTGTTTCTCATCGGTGCAGTATATTATCCCTGCACCCGACAGATTCATGGGACATTCTCCATCAGCAAAATCCGTAACTATTCAGCATAGTTGAAAATGAGTATGTAACTATTCAGATTGCCCCTGCCTCATACATGACAAAGAAATTTTCAAGGAACAGTTGAAAACCATGCATATTCACGTTGCCGGAATCTGTGGCACCTTTATGGGTGGAATCGCCCTGTTGGCCCGCGAGCTGGGACATCAGGTGAGCGGCTCGGATGCCAATGTCTATCCCCCCATGAGCACCCAACTCCAGTCCCAGGGCATCGAGCTGCAGCAAGGTTACGATCCCGACCACCTGGATCCGGAGCCTGATATTGTCGTCATCGGTAATGCGCTGTCACGGGGAAATCCTCTGGTAGAATATGTACTGGAGCGGGGTCTGCGCTATCTGTCCGGGCCACAATGGCTGGCAGAACATGTCCTGTTGGGTCGGTGGGTGCTGGCAATAGCCGGTACCCACGGTAAAACCACCACATCCAGCATGCTGGCCTGGATTCTGGAGGATGCCGGTCTGTCGCCCGGTTTTCTGATCGGTGGAGTACCAGAGAATTTCGGCATCAGCGCCCGCCTGGGATCCACGCCGTTTTTCATCATTGAAGCAGATGAGTATGACACCGCTTTTTTCGACAAACGCTCCAAGTTCATTCATTATCGCCCCCGCACGCTGGCCATCAACAATCTCGAATTTGACCACGCGGATATTTTTTCCAACCTGGCAGCGATTCAACGCCAGTTTCATCACTTGCTCCGGATAGTACCCGGCAACGGACTTGTCATCACCCCCGCCGACAACAGCAACATTGACACCGTACTGGAGCAAGGCTGCTGGACGCCGCGAGAGACATTTTCCGCAATCAGCGATGCCAACTGGACATCAGAAAACAGCAGTGCCGATGGCAGCAGTTTCGATATTGATTTTGACGCATCACGCCTGGGCCGTCTGGAGTGGAGCCTGATGGGTGAACACAACATCAACAATGCCCTGGCAGCCGTTGCCGCTGCACGCCATGCAGGGGTTCCACCACAGCACGCGATCACGGCGCTGACCCGGTTCCGGAACGTCAAGCGCCGCATGGAGAAACGCGCCTGTATCAACGGAATTACCATCTATGACGATTTCGCCCACCACCCCACCGCCATCGCAACCACCTTGGCCGGACTGCGGGCGCGGGCGGGTAAACAGCGCATCATCGCGGTGCTGGAACCACGCTCCAATACCATGCGCATGGGAGTCCACAAAGAAACACTGGCTCCCGCACTGGCTCTGGCAGACCATATCCTGCTGTTTCAACCCGCTGATCTGGAATGGGATCTGACAGAAATCACCCAAGCACTTGGGCCGTATGCTAAAGTTTATACTAATATTATTGAGTTGGTTGAATCGATTGCGCGGACAGCCCGGGCAGGAGATCAGGTGCTGGTAATGAGTAATGGGGCGTTTGGGGATATTCATACCAGATTGCAACAGGCATTGAGGGGGGAGTAACGCAATGGGCAGCCCGGCCAGCACCCCTGTATGCGTTGCCCTGACCGGTGCCTCGGGCGCTCCCTACGGGTTGCGTCTGCTCGAATGCCTGCTGCTGGCGGAGCACCCGGTCCATCTGTTGATCTCCGCCGCGGCACGGGTAGTCATCGCTACCGAAACCACGCTGAAACTGCCCGGCACCACTGCCGGAGTCGCAGGCTATTTCAACCAGCGCTTTTCAACCAGCCCCGATCTGCTGCAGGTATTTGGACTGGAACAGTGGACCGCACCGGTAGCAAGCGGCTCCAATCCTCCGGCCGCGATGGTTGTCTGCCCCTGTTCCATGAGCATGGTCTCGGCCATCGCCTGCGGTGCCAGCAACAACCTTATCGAACGCGCCGCTGACGTGATGATCAAGGAGCAGCGCCAGATAATCCTGGTACCGAGAGAAACCCCGTTCTCCGCCATTCACCTGGAAAACATGCTGAAACTGACCCGGCTGGGAGTAACCATTCTGCCTGCCAACCCCGGTTTTTACCACCAGCCGCAAACTGTCGAAGCCGTGGTCGATTATGTGGTGGCACGTATTCTTGACCACCTGCAGGTGGAACATGAGCTGGTTCCACGCTGGGGATACGGTGGCCGTGACTGAGTTCGAAATCCCGTTGTTTCCGCTGCGCACCGTCCTGTTCCCCGGCAGCTCGATGCCACTGCGGATCTTTGAGCCACGCTATCTGGAGATGGTAAGCGAATGCCTCAAAGCCAGCGGCCAGTTTGGCATCTGTCTGATTCAGGAGGGATCGGAAACCGGCCAGGCTGCAACTTTTCAGCAGATCGGCACCCTCGGCAACATCAGCTATTGGCAAAGGCTACCCAACGGCATGCTGGGGATTACCGTACAGGGCGGACAACGGTTCAAAATCCTTTCCAGCCGCACACTGGCCAATCAGCTGACCCGCGCCACCGTTGAACTACTACCCACGGAAAGAAAATGCCCCGTTCCCGCCCACCGTCAACACGCACCGGAGCTGTTATGCCGCATGCTGGAACAGCTGGGGCTGCCCTACAACAAACCTCCCACCCACTATGAAGATGCCGGTTGGGTCGGCTGCCGACTGGCTGAACTATTACCGCTGCCGCTCAGCGAAAAACAGCGGTTGTTACAGCTTACCGATCCGCTGCAGCGGCTGGAACAGCTGTACGAACTGGCGGAGAAACTGGGGATTCATCTGCCCGGAGCAGAATAACCTGTCCGTCCCACTCCACCGTTTTGGACAACTGGCCATTGCGAAACACCTGTTTCACCGACAACCCCTTTATCTGTTCAACATCTCTGGAAAAGTCGTCAAACGGCCGGATAAAATCCACCGAGGTAACGGCCCGGGTAATTAGCCCGGCAACGCGGGAAAAGCGGAGATAACTCACACTCCCCTGCCACAGCGGAATACTGCCCGGGGCCAGCACAATATCAGTCGGCCACAACCTCAGCACCAACAACAAATCAGCTCGCCCGGTGGCATGAACCAGCCTCAACGCCTCGTGCCGGCCATCGTTTACCTGCGACAGTACCGGCAGTTCATTCATATCAGTCTGCGAAGCCAGCAGACGCAATGCATGCGTAACATCCAGTGACGGTGGAACATACCAGCCCAGTGGTTCAAGGGAATCGCGCAGCTCCCCAATGGTTCCCACCCACTGCACGGTCAGAGGATGATTATGCAGACTGCGAAAGTCAGCCCGGTAAGAAGGCAGCCCGGCCCAGGCACCCTCCCACCACGCATCAGCATTCAACTGCTGCACCGCACGCACGGGAGCGTACCGTTCCACTTCCTGCTGCACCCGCGTCACTCCCCACACTCCCGCTATCAACAGCGTCACGGCCACAACAGCAGAAAAACCTGCGGCCGTTGCAACACGGCGCAGCGGCGCACTCACCGGCCGGATTACCGGCACCAGATGATGCCGCCGATAAGCAATACCAACCAACGAGGCCCAGGCTATCCCCAACACAAAACCACCCAACACATCAGACAACCAGTGCACCCCCAGATAGAGGCGGGAAAAACCAACCAGCACGGTTGCCATAGCGGCCAGACTATAAGCCAGCCAACGCTGCGCCACCGGCAGCATGCCAGCCAGAATAATCGCCAGCATGCCATACACCGCCGCTGCCATTGCGGTATGGCCACTGGGAAAAGAAAAGCTGTTCACCCCATGATAAAGAGCAACCGGGCGCTCAATGGCCGTTACCGCCTTGAGTACCAGCACCATTATCTCGGTACAAACCGCAACAGCCAGCAAGTGGGACACCGCCCGCCACTCATGCCGCCAAACCAGCCACCCGGCAGCTACCAGCAAAACCAGAGCAATCGCGTAACCATCGCCAAACCAGGTGACAAAAACCATCACCTGATCCGCCCAGGGAGTACGTAACACCTGCAAGGCGTTGAATATCAGCAAATCCAGATTGCCCAGCAGCTGACTCTCCTGGATGGCGGCAACCAGCAGCACGGATGCCGTAACCGTGACAAAAAGCACCACCGAAAGGATGGCAAGACCCCGCGCCTCGGGATGCTCCGGATCGAGCAGCGCCTCGGCAACGTCACCGACCAGAGGATGGTGGCGGCTCCACTCCAGTATCAGACCGATGACCGGGTTGGCGCGCGGCTGCAACAACCAGAATATCCACCGTATCAGCCAGACAGTAACCAGCAGTATCACGAACAGTAATACCATCACCACTGCCAGCCGCCCCGCCACTTCCGTGGCCATCCTCAGCGAGCTGCTGAACACCACGCCAGGCAGAATGTAGGCCGGAGCCCAGAGCAACGCTGACAGCACATTGATCAGAAAAAACCGCCCTGCCGGCATATCCATCATACCCGCCACTACTGGAATGATGGGCCGAACCGGCCCCACAAACCGGCCAAACAGCACCCCCTTGCCGCCATGCTGCCGGAAAAAAACCTCTCCTTTGTCAATCAGCACGGGGTAACGGCTGAACGGCCACACCGCACGCAACCGCTCATGGTAGTGACGTCCAATCCAGTAACTGATGCCATCCCCAACAATCGCACCCGCCACCGCCCAGGCCAGCGTCGGCCACAGCTCCATCATCCCGCCCCCGACCAGAGCACCAATCACGAACATCAGCACTACACCGGGCACAAACAGCCCCACTACCGCCAGCGACTCTCCCAGCGCAATGACAAACACCAGCCAGCCGGCCCAACCCGGGTGGGAAGCAATCCAGTTGGTTATTACTTCAATAAGCGCTGCGGCATCCATCCTGCTAGATACTGTGATTGGACGAGGTAAAATATGCGCTTGCGGGGGTGCAATTCGCGTCGTAACGTAATTCACCCGGCAGGTGAACAGGCAGGTCAAGGTCAACAGCTTGCATATCAATAGCTTAACATAACATGAGAGCAGTCAACTGTGATTTCCGGGATCACTCATGGTCTGTGGGTGTGGAGTTTTTCCGGGTAGTCCGGATTCAGGGGGAACCGATCAGGAAAACCGGTCGCACCCGTTACACTTGCATAATGAAAAAAAACGATTATACCCAAATCACCTCGAAATGCGACAAGAAGCTGCACCTGACGGTCAAGCCGTACGCCGCTGCCCGGAGTGTGGGCGGCGGGGCACAAGTGTGCGCCTTACGACCCAACTCCGCCGCTGGGAGGATCTCACCATCATGGGCATGAAGGTCACGCTCTGGTACGCCCCCAAGGAGATCTACTGCCCAACCCATGAGCGGTTACAAGAGGAGATCCCGTGGGCGCCGGCCTTTTCACGCATCACCTGCCGTCTGGAGTGGCGGATCTGTGCCCTGCGCCAGATCATGACCCGGAAGGCCGCCCTCGACGCTGTCCGGCCTGTTGCACCGGATCATCAGCCGGGTGCGTGATGGTCATAAAACCCGGGGTCTGAAAACGGGGGGCGTCGATGAGATCCCTTACTGCAAGAGCCGTAAATACGCCACTATCGTCTGCGATCTGAACCGCGTTCACGTCCTGTGGACAGGCCGGGGCAAGGGTCGCGAGACTATCGACCGGTTCTTCAATAATTTCATGAGCAAGGGTCAAAAGGGACAGTTCCGCCGGGCCAGTTGCGATATGAGCCAGGCGTATATCAGGGCGATTGAGGATCACTGTCCCAATGCCAAGCTCGTCATCGACTGCTTCCACGTCATCAAAGCCCTGAACGAAGCAGTCGATGAGGTGCGAAAAGAGCAGTGGCGCGCCCTCGACACCAAGGGACGCAAGGCAATCAAGGGACTGCGCTGGCTGCTTGCCATGTATTCTGATAACCGCACCAAAATGACAAAGGCATTGAGCAAAAAACAACCGGTCAGGTCACAGCGTTCAGGACAGCTTATCTGCAGAGCGCGCATTTCACACCATCCAGCAGAATGTTTCCTGTGTTATTACCCCAACCATGAAATATTCCGTACAGGGAGGGTTATTTCTGCAACAAATCCAGTAATTTCTGTACCATCTGAATCCGCTGTTCCCGCTCCGGCAGGTTCTGGATGATACGCAGCTTGTCCTGTCCATCCAGTTTGTAGCACTGTGGCTGTTGCTGGATTAGCTGGATGATTGTCATCGGATCCACGTTGGGTTGCTGATCGAACAGGATACGCCCCCCCTGCTCTCCGATATCTATCTTGCGAATGCCCAGTGGCGTAGCCTGGAGTTTCAGCCCGGTGATCAGGAACAGTGCCTTGGCGGCGTTGGGGAGCAGGCCGAAGCGGTCGATCATCTCTATCTGCAGTTCGCGCAGCTCTTCGGGGTTTGCCGCGCTGGCGATGCGCTTGTACATCACCAGCCGGGCATGTACATCCGGCAGGTAGTCATCGGGGATCAGGGCGGGGAGATGCAGCTCCACCTCGGCGCCGTGATCCAGCGAACGATCCAGCTCCGGTTGTTTACCTGCCTTGAGCGCCTTGACGGCGCGCTCCAGCAGTTCGGAATAGAGGCTGAATCCGATCTCCTGCATCTGGCCGCTCTGTCCTTCGCCCAGCAGCTCACCGGCACCACGGATCTCCAGATCGTGGGTGGCGAGGGTGAAGCCGGCACCCAGATCTTCAATAGACTCCAGCGCCTCCAGTCGCTTCAAGGCATCGGCGGTAATCAGTTTGCGTGACGGGATGAACAGGTAGGCGTAGGCGCGGTGGTGGGAGCGTCCCACCCGGCCGCGCAGCTGGTAGAGCTGCGCCAGGCCGAAGCGGTCGGCGCGGTCGATGATGATGGTGTTGGCGCTGGGCACGTCGATGCCGGTCTCGATGATGGTGGTGCAGACCAGCACGTTGAAGCGCTGGTGGTAGAAGTCGGCCATCACCCGCTCCAG
>JAJRUV010000108.1 GCA_024277595.1 Gammaproteobacteria bacterium | reverse complement strand
GGTAACAAACATCTTATCCAATCCTGAGCCAACCTTCTTCCCCGTTTTCAATAAATTAGCGCGCCCCGCTCATTTCGCTGGGGCTTAACTTAGTGCCATTCATTTAACCGGGTATGCGAAAAGTCTCATTATGGCTGAACCAACACAGTATTTACAATCCCAAATCGTATGGCCGCCACTCTTGTAGTCCAACATGCCATCAATCCTACCCTCCTTCCCTGCCGCCTAAAGGCGTGGGATTTACGGATCCCCTATCGGGGACTTTAAATAGCGTATCGCACTCAGGTGAATCGAGGCCGTGTGGGAGGCAAATGTCCACGCCTGCTCCTTGAGAAAACCAAGGTGCTGTTTTGCTTCCTTGGAGGTAACTACTCAACTTACCCCTGAAATCCGCCATTTCTGCGTTAAAAAATGGTCGTTTACACATGTAAACTCCCGTTTTTCGCCTTGAACTGACGGATTTCAGGGGTAAGTTGAGCAGTTACCGGCAATATTGACTACTCGCTGAGTAGTTACAGATTCAGTACCATTTTGTATTTGTTACAAAATACAAGGGCGTCTTCAAGAAATACTTATGCAAATGATAACGGTCGGAACGATCGCTATTCCCCGACCGAACCATATCATCGATAATGTAGTCGAGAGGTGGCTCAGGTTTCCTCGGAATACGGTTGCGAAGTTCGGCACACACCATCAGGTTTTCTGATTGTACGCGCAGCAGCCACATACCCACAGCGGAGTAGACTGATGTCCAGATTGAATACAACCTTCTTTACCGGCCTGGTGACACTGGTTCCGATCGCCGCGACCCTCTATTTTCTCTACTGGCTGGCGATCACCACGGAGTCCCTGCTGGGCAGCTTGGTGCGCATGGTTCTGCCGGAACAGTACTATCTTCCCGGCACCGGCGTGGCAGTCAGCCTGCTGCTGGTGTTTGCGGTGGGTGTGCTGATGCAATCGTGGCTGGTGCGCACTGTTTTTGGCTGGTGGGAAAACATCCTTTACCGTATTCCGCTGATTAAAACCATCTATGGCTCCATCCGGGATTTGCTCTCGTTTATTTCCCAAACCCCGGAGACGGAGATGCAGCAGGTGGTTACAGTCTCCCTGGACAATGGTCTGCGGATGATTGGTTTTGTCACCCGGGAGAATCTCGCCGTTCTCTCTGAAAAAATAACAGGGGCCGATGATATCGTGATCTACATCCCGCTCGGTTACATGATCGGCGGGCATACCGTACTGGTTGCACGCTCTCAAGTAGAGCCGCTCAACCTGTCCAAGGAAGATGCCATGCGCTTTATATTGACCGGTGGCCTGGCCAAACCCGGCAATAACCCAACGGACAGATAGCGCACTGCCCATGAGAGGATATTCACTATCTGCATGCTATTAACCCGGCCACGATATATGTCATGCTCAGGGCCTTTCTTGAAGTCTTGGATATTTTGAAGATGCAGTTACGGTCGATGCATGCCTGCCTGTGGGCGGCTTTATCAAAGCCTGCCACAGGGGTGCTACAACGCTGTTTTGATGACTTGTTGCAGGCGAGCGCACGTCACCTGAACGCCGTAGTTACTAATCGTTGCATAACTGTTTGCATCTGTTTCATCCCCTCATTCCAACCCTCTCCCGGGAAGAGAGGGGGCTGTGATGCATAGCAGTTATGCAACGATTAATATCGTGGCTGCGTTAATACTGCTGCTGGGCGGCGAGATGGCGCTGGCCGACAGCAGCCGGCTGAAGATAGAAGTGAGCGGTATAAAGGGTGAGTTGAAAACCAATGTGTACGCAAATCTTAGTCTGCAGCAGCGCCAGGCGGGCAATACCGTACTGGACGAACAGACCATCCGGCGCCTGCACCGCAAGGCGGAAAAAGAGATTCGCGGTGCCCTGCAACCCTTTGGCTATTACAAGCCGGAGATAACCTCCAGCCTGACTGCCACTGCGGAAGGCTGGCTGGCCAGCTACCAGATCAAGCCAGGAGCGGCAATCAAACTGTCACAGGTGGTGATAGCTATTCGTGGCGCCGGAGCGGACGATCCCGCCCTGAAGCGTTGGCGCGAGCAGTTTCCGTTGGACAAAGGCGATGTTCTGCGCCAGCAGGCGTATGAATCCGCCAAGAGCGAACTGCTACAGTTGCTACAGGAGCGGGGTTATCTGGAGCGCAACCTGGAGCGCCACGAAATAGTAGTCGATCTGAACAGCTACAACGCCTCAATAACCCTGTCGATTGACACTGGGCCACGTTACCGCTTCGGCGCTGTGGAGTTCCAGCAGAATATCCTGAAGGAAAGCTTGCTGAAGCAGTACCTGCCTTTCCAGCCAGGCGACCCCTATGACGCCGACAAACTGCTCAAACTGCAACGGACACTCAGCAACAGCGGCTACTATCAACGTATTGATATCCAACCGCTGCTGGATCAGACTCAAGGGGGTAGAATCCCTATCACCGTGGCTTTCGAACCGCGCAAGCCTACCCGCTACACTACCGGGCTGGGGTACGGCACCGATACCGGGCCGCGTATCACTTTCGGCATCGAGCGCCGTTATCACAATCGCCTTGGCTACAAAATAAGCGGGGATGTGAAACTCTCGGAGATCCGCCAGGAGGGAACCCTGCGCTATCGCATTCCGCTGGAGCGCCCACAAACCGACTACTCTGAACTGATCGCCGCCTCGGTAAACGAGGACACCACCACCAGCAACCGCAGGACGCGCAGAATCGGCATCAGTGCCAATCACCAGCTGCGCCACCTGCAGCGCACCGTAGCCATCACCTACGAGATGGAAGACTACAGAATTGCAGAAAAATCAGATAACTCCTCCCTGCTCATCCCGTTGGTTTCGCTACAGTACATCAATGCAGACAACCGCATCCACACGCGGCGAGGCTGGCACGCCCGCGCCACGTTGAAGGGGGCAACAGAGCATATTCTCTCCAGCACCAGCTTCATCCAGACACGGTTAGGCACCGGTTTCATCCACTCCTTCGGCAACCGGGGCCGCCTGATCTCCCGTGCCGAAATCGGCATCAGCTGGCTGGCGGAGCTGGCGGAACTACCAGCCTCACAGCGCTTCTTTACTGGCGGTGATCGCAGCGTACGCGGCTATCGCTACGCATCGATGGGGCCCACTGACGACAACGGCAAGACCATCGGCGGCAAACACCTGCTGACCGGAAGTATCGAATACGAGTTTCCCATCTCAAAAAATCTTGCCCTGGCCACATTCTTCGACACCGGCAATGCATTCAACTCACTCAATGATTTCACCCTCAAGCAGAGCATCGGTTTTGGACTGCATTGGTTCTTGCCGGTGGGTACCCTGCGTCTGGATCTGGCCTCCGCCTTCCAGGAGAAAGATAAACCGTGGCGGATTCACCTCAGCATAGGACCTGACATGTGACGCGCCTGATTCGTCCAATACTCTGGTTGCTGCTGACAATTACTGTTCTGATGGCCAGTGCAGCAGCATTACTGGTTGGCACCGAGGCGGGGCTGCAATGGAGCCTGCAGCAGGTGCAGACGGCAAGCGGTGGTGATTTGAAAATCAGCTCGGCCCACGGGCAACTGATCGGTAATATCCGGTTACAGGGGATAAGCTACCAAAATAAAAACACCCTCCTGAGTGCAGATGAACTCACCATGCAATGGCGGCCTGAATCACTGCTGCGAGGCCGCTTGCAGATCTCCACCCTGGATGCGAAACAGCTGCATGTCATCCAGCTGGGGAAAAACGAACAACAGCGACCTTTCCAGGGATTCTCCCCGCCACTGCCGGTTTATCTGGAGCAGATAACCATCACCGGATTCCAGTTCAGCAAAGTGGACAGCGCCGCGCCGCTCAAGCTGGATCAGATTATTTTCAGTGGCAAATATCGGGACACCACGCTGACCATCGAGCAGCTTGCCGTGACCGCCCCTAAAGGAGAGATTCAGGCACAGGGAGTGGTTGAAACAACGGCCAAGCTGGAGTTTGACATCGATGCAGAGTGGCACTGGAACGCCCCGTCCTCCTCCATCATCAGCGCAACAGGAACGCTGCATCTGGCAGGCACTCCCCAACAGTACCGTTTCAAGGCAAACGCTGATCTGCCCTCGAACAAGCTGTCACCGGTGCGGCTGGAGCTCAACGGATCAGGTGATCTGTCGGGTCTGGAAACGCAAAAAATGCACGCCAGCTGGCTGGAAGGAGAGTGGGCAGGTAGTGGCCGCCTGAACTGGCAACCTGCGTTGAGCTGGAATGCTGAACTATCCGGGAAAAAAATCAATCCCGTACTGGCTTGGGAAAAGTGGCCCGGTGGAAAGATCAATCTGCAGCTCACCGGTCAGGGAGACAGCAGAAAAACTGAAGTCGAACTGGCAAAACTGGATGGGACAGTACAAAACTATCCCGTTACCGCCAACGGAAAATTCAGTTTTTCCGAAGGCATTTTGCGAGTGAAAAATGTACGCCTCAACTCCGGCAGCACCCGACTCACAGCATCAGGAGCCGTGGGCAAAAAATGGAATGCAAGATGGCAGTTGAATGCACCGGAACTGGCACACCTCTGGCCAGATCTGAATGGAAAACTCGATGCCTCTGGCAAGGTTGACGGGCCGCGCAAACAGCCCCGTTTTCGCATCCAGTTGCAAGGTGACAATGTCCGCTGGAAACAGTACCTGGCGGAGAAAATGCAGGGCGACCTGAAATTTGGTTTCCAGAAAGATGACTCCTGGTTGATTAAAGCTGAAATAGACAAAATTCATATCGGCAAAAACCGGCTGAGCCGGTTCACACTGGGCGGTAACGGCACTACCCGCGATCACCGATTCCAGCTGCAACTGGATCGCGATCAGAGCACCCGGCTACGCAGCGATATTCGTGGCAAATTACACAAAGGGATCTGGCGTGCGGTGCTAGAAAACGGCCGCATCTCGATACCTAAACAGCTGTGGAACCAGCAACAAAGCGCTGAATTACAACTCGGAAAATCTGTGTCCTTGCTCTCCTCCTGGTGTTGGCAATATGCGGCCTCCCGGCTCTGCATCGATGGCAGTAAAGCAACCGGTGACGGCTGGCTAGCCGATCTTTCCCTGCAAAAATTTGATCTGAAATGGCTGCGGCGCTGGCTGCCGGAGAATGATCTCTCCCTGACTGGACTGGCAGAGGCAACAGCCCACCTAAACTACCGAAATGGAGCCATTGACGGCAGCCGCGTAACATTGCGCATGCACAATGGAAAGGTACGCTATATGGCCCCGGACAGGGAGCACTACGACACGCTCTACAGGGATATAGTTCTACAGATAGAAAAGGATGCAGAGGGGGTAGCGGCAAGCCTGGATGCCAACCTGCTGAAAACTGGCGCTGCCCGAGGCCAATGGCAACTTCCCGGCTGGCAGCTTGCCGATCCGGTGGCGGCAACCCAACCGATCGCCGGAGAGCTGAAAGTCACCCTGAACAAGCTGGATCTGCTACCGTTATTTGCTCCTGAAATCCATCATCCGGTTGGCAAAATAGCAGGCAATCTCTCCTTTGCCGGCACCTTCGGCGCTCCACAGATGGAAGGGATGGCTAGTCTCGATAACGGCTCCTTCATGCTCCCCAATCTGGGGTTGAAGCTGCATAAAATAAACTTGCAGGCAAAGACCCGCCAAAATCGTGAGTTAGTGCTGCAAGGCAGCGCCCGTTCCGGTTCGGGGATGCTCGCCATTTCCGGGCAAATCAATTTCACATCACTGCGCAAATGGCACACCAGAATCAAGCTGAAAGGAAAGGATATCGAGGTGGCCCGGATTCCGGAGGCAAAGGTGATTGCCTCATCGGATCTGACAGTCAACATTCAGCCTCATAAAATACAGGTTTCAGGTTACGTCGAAATTCCCAAAGCGAAAATAAAATTGCCGGAAAAACAGGGGTTGGTTCCGCTATCACCTGACGTTGTCATCGTTGGTGGTGAACGGACGGAACAGCAGCAACAAAAACGCTGGACCATCGCCACCACCCTATCACTGAAGCTGGGGGAAAAGATCGAGGTACGCGGCCACGGATTCGCGGGGCGTATCACAGGCCGGCTGGCCATCATCGAGAGTCCGAATCGTCCAGCATTCGCCCAGGGCGAGCTGGAGATCCATGACGGAAGTTACAAGATCTACGGACAAAAAATCGATATCGACGAGGGACGCTTGCTGTACGCCGCCAGTCCGCTGAACAATCCCGGACTGCAGTTCAGAGTAGTACGTAAAAGTCGCGATGTGGAGGCCGGAATGAACGTATTCGGGCGACTCAAGAAACCGGAGCTGCAGCTGTTTTCGTCGCCACCCATGGATGATAGTGACGTCCTTGCCTATCTGCTGATCGGAAAACCGCTGCGAGAAGCAAGCAGCAGCGAAGGCACCCGCCTGAGCCAGGCGGCAAACTCACTGCAACTGGCGGGCGGCACCTGGCTGGCCAAGCGGCTGGGCAAACAGCTAGATATCGATGAGGTCTCGATGGAGTCGGGAACAACCGATGACAACACCTCATTGGTGCTAGGAAAATACCTGTCACCACGGCTCTATGTTCAATATTTAATTGGCCTGACTGAGGGCGGCAACCTTCTGCGTACCCGCTACGAGATCAGCAAACACTGGTTGCTGGAGAGTGAGTCCGGCCAACAGAGCGGTATCGATCTGCTATTTACCATGGAGCGCTGACAACTGCACTCAAGATTTTTTGCGACCGCAAACAACTTCCTCCCCTCTCACTTCATTGCCTTATCCTTCTCATACCAAGGTATCTTCCTGTAAAATCCATATTTCGACAAACCAACCCGGAACCGAAACCCATGGAACTTTCCACCCTCACCGCAATTTCACCCGTGGATGGCCGCTACGGTGACAAAACCAGCAACCTGCGCCCCCTATTCAGCGAATTCGGCCTTATCCGCCACCGGGTGCTGGTGGAGATCCGCTGGTTGCAGATGCTTGCAACCCATCCCGGCATCCCCGAAGTTACCGGGTTGAGTGAACATGCCGCCAATATCCTCAACGGGATCATCG
Source organism: Gammaproteobacteria bacterium (assembly GCA_024277595.1). Taxonomy (GTDB): domain Bacteria; phylum Pseudomonadota; class Gammaproteobacteria; order Thiohalospirales; family Thiohalospiraceae; genus DRMK01. The sequence goes on along the minus strand of JAJRUV010000108.1, from coordinate 2,802 downwards.
ACAACTTCAGCCGCGATGACGCCCACCGGGTAAAAAATATTGAACGCACCACCAATCATGACGTGAAGGCGGTGGAGTATTTTCTCAAGGAAAAGGTCGCCGGTAACAGTGAGCTTGAAGCAGTCAGTGAGTTCATTCATTTCGCCTGCACCTCTGAAGATATCAACAACCTTGCCTACGGCCTGATGCTGCGTGAGGCGCGCAGCCAGGTGCTTCTGCCACTGATGGATGAGGTTATTGACGCCATTGCCAGACTGGCCCATTGCCATGCCGACCAGCCGATGCTCTCCCGTACCCACGGCCAGTCCGCATCCCCCACCACCCTGGGCAAGGAGATGGCTAACACGGCATTTCGCCTGCGCCGCCAGCGGGAACAGATTGTCATGGTTCCCCTGCTGGGAAAAATCAACGGTGCCGTGGGAAACTACAACGCCCATCTCGCCACCTATCCCGATCTGGACTGGCAACAAATCGCCAGTGAATTTGTCACCAGCCTGGGGCTCGACTGGAACCCCTACACCACCCAGATCGAACCTCATGACTACATCGCCGAACTATTCGACGCGGTAAGCCGGTTCAACACCGTATTGCTGGACTTCGACCGCGATATCTGGGGCTATATCTCGCTGGGTTATTTCAAACAGAAAACTGTTGCTGGCGAAGTGGGATCATCCACCATGCCACACAAGGTCAACCCGATCGATTTTGAAAACTCCGAAGGAAATCTCGGTCTCGCCAACGCCATCTTCAATCACCTGAGCAACAAACTGCCCATCTCCCGATGGCAACGGGATCTGACCGACTCCACCGTACTGCGCAACTTGGGTATCGGCATCGCTTACTCCACCACCGCTTGGTACTCCACCCTGAAAGGGATTACCAAACTCGAGGCCAATCCGATACGCCTGAAGGCGGATCTGGATCAGACCTGGGAGGTGCTGGCCGAACCCATCCAGACCGTCATGCGCCGCTACGGTATCGACCAGCCCTATGAAAAGCTGAAGCAGCTGACCCGGGGAAAGGGTATCGATCGGCAGTCACTGTATGAATTTATCCAGAAGCTGGAGATCCCCGATGCAGAGAAAAAACGGCTGCAGGAACTGACCCCGTCCAGCTACACCGGCAATGCCGCTGAACAGGCCCACAACCTGTGAACCGGCCATCTCTCGTTCTCGCCTCCAGCTCACCCTACCGCCGGCAACTGCTGGCAAAACTAGGGCTGCCGTTCGAAACCATCTCACCTGACATTGATGAATCGGCACAGCTTGGCGAGTCTCCCGAAACACTGGTGGCGCGCCTGGCCGAACTCAAGGCAAGGGCGGTCGCAAAAAACTATCCTCGCGCACTCATCATTGGCTCTGATCAGGTGGCTGCACTGGATAACACCCTTACCGGAAAACCCGGCAGCCATGAAAATGCGGTCCGCCAGCTACAGGCCGCTTCCGGGAAGAGAGTCGTCTTTCATACCGGCTTGTGTCTGCTCAACAGCAATACCGGAAAAATGCAGACTGCAACCATTCCCTACACGGTGTTGTTTCGGCAACTGAACGAGCTGCAAATAGAAAACTATCTCAGAAAAGAGCAACCCTACAACTGCGCCGGCAGCTTCAAATCCGAAGGACTCGGTATTGCACTGTTTGAACAGTTCGAGGGAAAGGATCCCAACGCCTTGATCGGCCTGCCCTTGATTCAGCTGGTGAAGATGCTGGAGCAGGAAGGGGTCGACATTATCCAGGGATCATTCGCCGTATGACGGCTGTCAAACGGTGGGTTCCTCGCTATTAATCATTCCATAAATTTTCCTGATTAGCCGTAATCCTCAGCCATCTTTAACCCATTTTTGAGTCTCACCTCATGTAAGTCATTGATTATTTTTTCAGGGAAAAAACAAACAACAGGATAGCACTTCAGCTTGAAATGCAGGGCCATAACCGACTGGCGAGGAGGTTATATTGGCCGTCAATCCGGATCAAGCTCCTTGAATGTTCATTCGCCGCACCGCAATCAAAAGCCGCCAATCCAGAGAACCCTGTTATACTCGCCGCTTGGTGGAAACCGAACGGGTTAACGGCTAGGTTAAACAGCGCACCCTGCTCAATTCAGGCCGGCATTTTAGTGTATCTGAAAACCAGTGGAGGGACTTATCAGCGCGGTTCCAGCAGTTACTTGGGGCACAGGCCGGCTTCTTGCTCATTATTTAGCCTTGAAAAAACGGTAACGCTCCATGAACTGACCAACACGTTCTTTGAAGGTGCCGCCACCGCCAGCTTCACCTCTAACAGCAACTGTGTTTTCAATAAATCCTATTCGTCCTGGAGGACCCGGCAGGGTTCTCCAGGACGAATAGGATTTATTGAAAACACAGTTGCTGCTAAAAGAAAAATGTGCGCGGGCCGCACCGCATTACGCGATCAAAGCCATCGCCCATCCCGAGACAGACAAGACCCGGTCGATCGACTGGAAACACGAGGAAAAGATCAACACCCGGGTCACTCATTCCGGGGCTTACCACCTGCGCACCAATATTGATGACCGGGATGAAGAGCGTCTGTGGAAGAGTTACATTCCACCCGGTGCATACGGGTTAAGAGTGACAGCGAATATAATCGACAAGGTTTATGAAAAGGGCAAAAAAGCCTGTAGCAGCATTTATGATCCGGGTACCATTATTTTCGATACCGTGCCAAGGCAGCTGAATTATAAACTCAACAACCACCAGCTAAAGCTGGTGGGTTAGTCTTATGGACTGAAAGTCCGGATACGGGTCGAAAGACCCGTTTAGTCTTCGGTTCTGAAATTATC
>JAJRUV010000107.1 GCA_024277595.1 Gammaproteobacteria bacterium | reverse complement strand
GGCATTGTTTCCCGCAAGTGTAACAGCCGAAAAAAGCCCGGGCAGTGGACCTGCCCGGACTCGAGGGTTACTGCTTGATGGTGCTACAGCAAACTAGGAGCCTGCCGGGTTGGGAATAATCTACTGCGCTGGTGGGAGAGCGGCCAAAATATCCCCGGTTTTTCGTTAAATAGCCCCACTATTCGCCTCAAAACCGGGAATATTTTGACTCGTTCTCCCACCAGCTCGCTACGATTACCCAAACCCGACAGACTCCTAGCTGCGATAGTATCTGCGCCTGAATATCATGGCGAGCAGCCACAGCAGGACCGGTATGCCAACTGAGCCGCTGCCGCTGCTGTCATTTGAACTCCTGGTGCTGCCATTCGAGCCGCTGCTGTCATTGCCGTTGTCTTTCGAACCACTGTCGGGGCTGCCCCCCTTCCTCTGCTCCCAGGCACCGAGATCCAGTGCTCCCTCCGTTGCACGTTGCCGACTGCGCTGATGTGGTTGGTACTCCATGGTGAGGCCGTGTTCTTGCAGAAGTTCTTGCGGCAGGTTGGCGGCCCGGTTGAGTGCTGGACTGTTGCTGCCGAGCTGGAATTCGAATTCTGCTCCGTTGCTGAAACCGGGGTCGGCTCCTTCTACAGAACTTTCATCATCCACAATGCTACCTGCAAATGTACTCCCTTCATGAGAGTTGATCCATGCGGATTTGAGCCAGTTGTTACGCAGGGTCAGTCTGCCATTTTCTTCAAGAAGTGCCAGTTTGTCTCCGCTGGCGACTACATACAGGATATTGTTGCGTACATCTGCGTGCTCTTCATTGGTGGAGAGTCTCAGCAGTGTAGTGTCGCCGTCCCGGGTAGAGTAAAGCGTATTATTGTAAAAAAAGAGTGTTCCCTTGCGGTAATAACGGGTTTCTTCGCTATCGCCGCCGTAGTGTATGACCTGATTGTTGCCGCCATTCGGTTCGATAAGAATGTTGCCGTAGACATAGGTTTTTCGGTAGGAGGGGAGGGTGGTGAGTTGCGGAACATCGTAGGAATCCACCAGATCCAGCAGGCGGTTGCCGCCCTCGATCCAATTGTAACGCACGATGAGACCTGCCGAGCGATCCTTGATATTGTTGCCCCCGGCGTCTTTGCGCAGTGGCCCGAACCGATTGAACTGATAAGTTATATTGGTCGCGGCCGTATAAGTATTGTGCTCATAAACACGATTGGCAACCCCGTTTTCGAAAAAATGGTTTTTTTCAATGAGTATATTTTTTGTCATACCCTCGTAGGCACCGATGAACAGGCCGTTTCCGGAGTCATGCAGCACACAGTCGCGCAGAGTCAGATCAGTAGCTTTCTCGACGTAGATGCTCGCTGCATTGCTTGCATAGCTTACCGTTTTACCGCTGCTGTCCGTAAATTGGTAGTCGGGATGCGCAGAGCGAATCTCCAACCCCTCAATAATGAGGTGCGCGGGCAGTCCATCGGCAGGGGTGTCTGAACCTCCTATCTTGATAACTCCGCGCTCCTCATTCCAGTAGTCAAGACCGCGGGCGGTACGGGCGTTCCGGCCATCGATAACCGGCCGTTCCCCTTTGGGTCCGGGAACGCCAGAAATAATGATGGGCTGTTGGGTCGTTCCTTTCCGGTTGATAACCCACTTTTCCGCATAGGGTTGTTGACGCCAGTGGATGTAAACCCGGTCTCCGGCGGCGAGACTGGCCCAGGGTACATCGCCGATGCTGTCAAGGGGTTGTCCGGGGCCAACGTGATACTCTTGCGCGGATATGTCAACAGCCAGGATGAGCAGGAACAGCCCGAGAGCCGCGCCGGCCGCCGTGCGGCGAGAAGTGCAAGGATTGTTCATTGTTTTAGTGTTTGGATTAGTGTCTGGAATGGCTCGAATCGAGGCATTTTTCACGAAACGGGTGGAGAATGCAAGCCTGTTTGGTGTGAGTGACAGGGCAATCGCATATGAAATTACCACCCGCAGAGCGGGTGGTATGATGAAAGCCCTTGGAAGGGGCTTTGATTACAGTCCTTCCAATCTCATCTGTTCTTGGCGCTTTTCTTCTAACTCTTGGTTCTTAATGTAGTTACGGATCATCGCTTCGTCTAAGCTCACTGACATGGCCAACCTTTTTTTGACACCCCAGTTAAGCCGCTTTTTTCATTTCCAATAATTGCCGTTCATAGTCGCAGGGGCTCATGTAGTCCAAACAGGAATGAAGTCTCTGCGTGTTATAGAACATGACAATGTATTCCAGTATGTCCTGCTGTGCTTCATGGTGAGTCTGATAGTGTTGCCATCGCGCCTGTTCTTGCTTCAGGCTGCCAAAGAAGCTCTCAACGACCGCATTATCCCAACAATCGCCCTTGCGACTCATGCTGCCTTTATGCGCTCGATGCCACTACAATCGATCTTCGCCTTTCTGTATTTCCATGGGCTCATTTTCGACAAATCAAGGCGGCACTCAACAACCACGAGCTAAATCTGGTGGGTTAGTATTACGGACTAAATGCCGCCAATTTAATCATGCAAAGTTCATTAGTCTGGATTGACCTCCGCGGCGCCTGGGATGTGCATTCTGTTCGACCTTTATTGCTTGCAAGGGTGTGTTTCACGCAGTCCAACCCCGGTTTCCGGGATGATGTATAATTCCAGGTTCCGTCGTTGACTACTTGCAGGTTAATGCCATGAGCTGGTTCAAAAATCTTCTTCCCGCCACGATTCGTACCGAGGGTGGCAGCAAAAAGGCTATTCCGGAGGGGATCTGGTCCAAGTGTCCGCAGTGCGATGTGGTGCTGTACCGGCCGGAGATGGAGCGCAATATCGATGTTTGCCCGAAGTGTGGCCACCACATGCGTATTGGTGCCCGGCGGCGGCTGGACAGTTTCCTCGACGAGGAGGGACGAGAAGAGATTGGCGCCGATCTGGAGCCGGTGGATATCCTCAAATTCAAGGACAGCAAGAAGTACCGGGATCGCCTCAACCAGGCGCAAAAAGCCACCGGAGAGAAAGATGCGCTGGTGGTGATGCGCGGCCGGTTGAAGGAGCTTCCGTTGGTGGCGGCGGCGTTTGAGTTCAAGTTCATGGGTGGCTCCATGGGTTCGGTGGTCGGCGAACGGTTCGTACGTGGTGTTGATATCTGTCTGCAAGAGGGAATTCCCTTGGTCTGTTTTTCCGCCAGCGGCGGAGCGCGGATGCAAGAGGCGCTGTTCTCCCTGATGCAGATGGCCAAGACCAGCGCGGCGCTAAATCGCCTGAGCGAGCGCGGGATCCCCTTTATCTCCGTACTCACCGACCCGACCATGGGTGGTGTATCAGCCAGCCTCGCCATGCTGGGAGATCTCAATGTGGCCGAACCAGACGCCCTGATTGGTTTTGCCGGGCCGCGCGTCATCGAACAGACGGTGCGCGAGACTCTGCCGGAAGATTTTCAGCGCAGTGAGTTTCTGCTTGAACATGGCGCTATCGACATGATTATCGACCGCCGGGAGATGCGGGATCGTCTGGCTGGTATCCTGGCCATCCTGACCCACCGGAGTGTTGTTGCCGGGGCGGATACCGATACTGAACCGGAGGAGCCGCAGGTAAATGCCTCCGAAGAATCCCCCCGGCAGGACGATTGATCCCGGCGTTCGCCGCTGCTCGTTTTTCTGGTTGAGTCGAGGCGGGTGCGTTTTCCTACACTGGCTGAATGGCTGAGCTGGCAGGAGACGCTCAACCCGGCGGGAATCGAACTCGGTCTCGGGCGGGTGCGCACGGTTCTCGAACGGCTGGGACTCGCCCATCCTCCTTATTGCGTCGTTACGGTCGGCGGCACCAACGGCAAGGGATCATCAGTCGCCATGCTGGAAACCGTCCTGCTGGCGGGTGGTTACCGGGTCGGCAGCTACACCTCTCCCCATCTGCTGCGCTACAACGAGCGGGTGCGTATCCAGGGGCGCGAAGTCAGTGATGCCGTGTTGTGTGCCGCCTTCGAGCAGGTCGACCAGGCCCGGAGCGATATCGCACTGACCTATTTTGAATTCGGTACCCTCGCTGCCTTTGAAATTTTTGCTGGTCGGGATCTGGATATCACCATTCTGGAGGTGGGACTGGGGGGGCGCCTCGATGCGGTCAACGTTCTGGACAGCGATGTGGCGCTGGTCACCAGTGTGGGTATCGACCACCAGGAGTGGTTGGGAACAGATCGTGAATCCATCGGTCGGGAGAAGGCGGGCATCTTTCGTTCCGGGCGGGTTGCGGTGTGCGGAGATCCGGTTCCTCCGGCATCGCTGCTGCAACATGCGCAACGGTTGGGAGCTCTCCTTTATTGCGCCGGGCGTGATTTTGGTTTTCAGCAGGCCGATGAGGGTTGGTGCTGGTGGGGGCCTGGGCAGCGTAGTGCAGTTTTGCCCCTGCCGGCGCTGAGTGGCGCATTTCAACTGGATAATGCGGCCGCGGTGTTGATGGTGCTGGCGCTACTGAAATCCCGTTTCCCGCTGGATGAGGGGGCGCTGCAACAGGGTCTCGCCACGGTTTCCCTGCCGGGCCGGTTTCAGATTGTCCCCGGCGCGGTGACCCGTCTGTTCGATGTCGGACACAACCCGCATGCGGCTGCGGTACTTGCCAGCTCACTGGCAGACCATCCCTCATCGGGGCGTACTCTGGCGGTGGTGGGGATGCTGGTCGACAAGGATCATGAGGGGGTGTTCCGGCAGCTCTGTCCCTACCTGGATGCGTGGTATGCGGCCGATCTCGATGTGCCCCGCGGTGCCAGTAGCAGGCAGCTCTCCCTGGCGATAGAGAAGAGCTGTGAGGGTTCCACCGTGTTCTGTTTTGCCAGCGTGATCGAGGCCTACCGGCAGGCGATGCGCGATGCCCGGCCGGGGGATCAGGTTGTTGTGTTTGGATCCTTTTTTACAGTGGCGGAGGTTCTGCCCGAGGCGGTATAATGCTCCTTTTAGCTGCGGGGTTAACAGAAGATATGGCGCAACAGCCGACATCAGACAGCCGTCTCAAACAACGCCTGGTGGGTGCTGTCGTGCTGATATCGCTGGCGGTGATTTTCATTCCCATGATGCTGGGCGGCAAGGGTGGCTTCGACCGGCTTATTACCTCGAGCAATATTCCCGCCAAGCCGGAGGAGGGCCGCCGGGTAGTAGAAATCCCCCTCCATGAAGCCCCTCCCCGACCGGAGAAAAAGCCGGTAACCACGGTGGTGGTTGACGAATATACCAAAAAGTTGCCGGAGAATTTTGTACCGGCGGAACCCCAAAAAAACCAGGAGGCCGGTATTGATTCGAAGCCATCGGAAAAACCGGCTTCCCCGCCGCGCAAAAAAGCTGTAGAAAAGAAACTGGCAAAAACAGTGAACAATACCGTGGCAGATCAGGCACGGGCCTGGGTGGTGCAGATGGGCAGCTTTTCCGAGCGGGCCAATGCGATGGTGTTACGGGATCGGATCCGGAAAAAAAAATATTCAGTCTACGTGGAAGCTGTTGCTACCAACCGGGGGACAATCTACCGTGTGCGAGTGGGACCCGAGCGCAATCGCGCCAGGGCCGAGGCGTTGCAGGCAAAACTGCGCAAGGTGTTTAATCTGAATGGAATGGTTTTTCCACATAAGGATAAAAAACAGTGAACTGGTTTGATTACGGAGTGCTCATAATTCTTGGGATATCGGGGCTTATTAGTCTGACCCGAGGGTTTATTCGCGAAGCTTTGGCGCTGGCCGCGTGGGCGATAGCCATCTGGGTGGCGATCAGTTTTTCCAAAACGCTGGCAGTGATGCTTGAGCCGTTTATTACCACACCGTCCATCCGTCTTGTTGCCGCTTTCATGTTGTTGTTTGTCGCCTCTCTGCTGGTGGTGGCGGTGATCAATCATCTGCTGGTCAAGCTGGTAAAGACCAGTGGATTGACTGGAACCGACCGGGCGATCGGTATTTTGTTCGGCATCGTCCGTGGTGTATTTATTGTCGGCATCCTGGTTTTTCTGGCAGGTTTGACGCCGTTGCCGCAGGATGAGTGGTGGGGCCAGTCTCTGTTCATGCCCCATTTTGAAGAGTTAGCGACCTGGGTGCGCGGTTTCCTTCCGGCTGATGCAGCCCAGTATTTCTCTTACCAACGGGCTGCGGACTAAACAACGAACCATGTGCGGAATTATCGGTATCGTTTCCCGGCAGGAAGTCAACCAGCTTCTGTTCGATGGTTTGACGGTGTTGCAGCATCGGGGGCAGGATGCGGCAGGTATCGTCACCTGTGATAAAGGCAGACTGTTTCTGCGCAAGGACAACGGTCTGGTACGGGATGTGTTTCATACCCGCCATATGATGCGTCTGCCGGGTAGCATGGGTATCGGTCATGTACGCTATCCCACGGCCGGGTGCTCGTCCTCCGCCGAGGCGCAACCCTTTTATGTCAACTCTCCGTTTGGTATCACATTGGCTCACAACGGCAACCTGACCAATGTCGAGCAGCTCAAGGAGGATCTGTTTCGTGATGACTTGCGTCATATCAATACCGACTCAGATTCGGAGGTGTTGTTAAACGTTTTTGCTCACGAGTTGCAGGCCTGTGGCAAGCTTGTCATTGATGAGAATGATGTATTCGATGCTGTGGCCGGAGTCCATCGGCGTTGCCGGGGTGCTTATGCCGTGGTTGCAATGATCACCGGCTATGGCATTGTCGGTTTCCGCGACCCGTATGGTATTCGCCCGGTGGTGTTTGGCAAGCGGGAAAGCAGATCGGGAACGGAGTGGATTATTGCCTCGGAGAGTGTTGCAATAGATTCACTGGGTTTTGGGCGGGTGCGTGATATTGCCCCCGGCGAAGCGGTGTTTATCGACCTGGATGGTAATCAGTATTCTCATCAGTGCGCAGAAAACCCCTCCTGTGCACCCTGTATTTTCGAGCATGTCTATTTTGCCCGGCCCGACTCATTCATCGATAGTATCTCTGTCTATAAGTCGCGGTTGCGCATGGGCGATATGCTGGCCCGCAGGATACAGCAGGTTTTTCCAGAACATGACATCGATGTTGTCATCCCGATTCCCGATACCAGCCGCACCACGGCGCTGCAGCTCTCTTATGAGCTGGGAGTAAAGTATCGCGAGGGTTTCATCAAGAACCGCTATATCGGTCGCACCTTCATTATGCCGGGGCAGACACAGCGCAAGAAATCGGTACGTCAGAAACTGAATGCCATCGATCTGGAGTTCGGGAATAAAAATATCTTGCTGGTGGATGATTCCATTGTTCGTGGTACGACATCAAAACAGATTATCCAGATGGCTCGCGAAGCGGGCGCCAGAAAAGTTTATTTTGCATCGGCTGCCCCTCCTGTTCGATATCCCAATGTTTATGGTATCGATATGCCGTCGGTTAAAGAACTCATCGGCCATGACCGTGATGAGCAGCAGATTGCCCAGGCTATTGGTGCTGACTGGCTGGTATATCAGGAGCTTGATGATTTGTTGCAGGCGGTGGGAAAAGGCAATCCGGATATTACTCACTTTGATACCTCCTGCTTTGATGGTAACTACGTGACGGGCGATGTTACCAAAGAGTATCTTGAGCAGCTTGAGCAGCAGCGTAACGATGGCGCTAAGGCTCTGTGCAGCGTTGACGATGATGTTGTTATCGATCTGTACAATACCAAGTAGTATTGTAACTATTCAGCATAGTTGAAAATGAGTATGTCGCTGTTCAGATTGCCCCTGAAATTTGTCAGTTCAAGGCAAAAAATGTGAGTTTACACGGGCGGCCGTTCCCGCACATCCATATGCTACACGGTATTGGAACATTCTGTTCGGCGTAAATGATCATTTTTTAACACAGGAATGGCAGATTTCAGGGGTGAGCTGAATAGTTACGTAGTATTTTTTCTGCAGCCGGTTAATCCGGCGTTTGGTGGATACCACCTGAACAGTTCGTTGTGAAACCGTAGCGGGAATTGTTTTCCTGTATGTGCTATATACAACCAGATGCTCTGGGGAGTTTCGCTGCAGAAAATTTTTCAGTCCAGCAATCTCCAGCCGGGACATGAAAGCGTATGTTGAGCAGACAAGTGACTCTGTCTGAATCGATAAGAACGGGAGAAAGAATTATGCTGCGTATCGGATTTATGTCACCCCTGGCTCTATTGGGGATAGTGTTGCTGTTGTCAGCCTGTAACGACAACGATTTTTATCCATTATTGGGGGGGGCTGGAAACGGCAACGGCACCCCGGAGGCTCTATCTGCCTTCGCCACAGCGCAACAATTGGAACAGTACCTGAAAAAAGCGATCCGGGAACAGCGTAGTCCCCCCGGTCGAGATAAAATAGCTGTCCTGGACGGTGCCCCCCAAGAGGGGGGGAAAGATACATTCAGCTCCCGTAACGATGGATTTTCAACTACAAATCTCCAGGAACAGGGAGTGGATGAGGCCGATCGGCTTAAAAGCGATGGCCGCTATCTCTATGTGCTGGCACGCGAGGAATCTGTTGATGTTCCGCTGCCAGCAAAACCGGCATCGTTTATTGCCCCGCAACCAGAGGTATCACGCATTCGCGTTCTCGAATCAGGAGAGAACCCTGCTTCGGCCAGAGAGGTTGCCTCTGTTACGCTGGATAACGATATGCAGGCCGAAGGTACCTACCTGCTGACCAAGCGCGAAGGAGATAACGGTGATTTGCTGGTGGTACTGGGCGGTAGTAATCACAACATCTATGCTGCGGACTGGTTTTCTCCCTGGTCATGGCGTTCGGGTATGACCTATGTCAGTTTTCTCGGTATAGATAACCCCGCTGAACCGCAGCATCAGACCCGGCTTGCTTTTGACGGACATCTGGTGGCGAGCCGGCGTATTGGCGAGATACTCTATCTGGTAACACGTCACTATCCGTCGATTAAAGGCTATCTGCCGTGGGCCGAGAACAGTGCTCAGGAAAAAGAAAATGAGAAGCTGCTTGAAACTACTTCCCTGGCTGATCTGTTGCCGAAATGGCAAATTGATGAGGGCGAAAAGCAAGACTACCTGACCTCGGCAAAGAGCTGTTATCTGCCTGCTACCGAAGCAGATTATATCAGCGCCGATGTGATTAGTATTATCGCCATTGATCTGCGCAACCCATCCGGTAGCCCGTCGGCACGCTGTATTGCCGGGCCTACTGAAACGGTGTATACGAGTCAGCAGTCACTGTATCTGGCTACAACACGTCACTCTTACGTGATTCAGACAGATACACGTTTGGCGCAGGATATGGTGATTTATCCTCCCGAAGAGACTACCGAGATCCATAAGTTTGCGTTGACCGGCAGCGATCCGGATTATCGTGGCTCCGCTACAGTGAAAGGACACCTTGGCTGGGAGCAAGATAAAAAGTCGTTCCGTATGGGTGAGCGGGGTGATACTTTGTTTGTAGCCACTTCTCTGGGCGAGTCTTGGGACGGGAGTGCGACCACTCGTCTGACGGTGTTGTCCGAGGACCAATCAGCCAATACTCGTCATTTGCAAGAGGTTGCGCATTTGCCGAACAAGGAGCGCCCAGAGGCCATTGGTCTGCCGGGCGAACGTCTATATGCGGCGCGTTTTCTTGGCGAGCGGGGTTATCTGGTTACCTTTCGGGTGACCGATCCGCTTTACGTGCTGGATCTCTCTGATCCAGCCGATCCTTTTATCGCTGGTAGCCTGAAAATCCCCGGCTATTCCGATTACCTTCATCCGGTAAATGAAAACATGCTGCTGGGTATTGGCAAATCTGCCATTGCGGCGGATGTGGATAGTGATTGGGGTGATGGCCGTGGTGCGTGGTATCAAGGGGTAAAACTGGCGCTGTTTGATGTCAGCGATCCGCAGGCACCGAAAGAGGTTAACAGTGTTGAGATCGGTGCGCGGGGAACGGAGTCTGATGCGCTATACGACCATCATGCGGTAACCTGGCTTCCCTCTGATCCGGATCAGAGAGGTCCGGCCCGCCTGGCGCTGCCGATCAAGCTGCATGCTGCCGGTGGTGCGCCCGCGCCAACAGAGCCATGGCAGTTTTATCCCTGGACCCATACCGGTTTGTATCTTTTTGAGGTATACGATGGCAGTGGCCCTGAAAAAAGAATGCCGGGTATCGTTGAGGCTGGGCGGTTGGTCGTCGAGTCGGGTGATACGGGCTACCCTGGCTACTATTCTCTGGGGGATCGCGCGCTGCTGAAAGGAGACGAAGTCCACTATCTGCATGGTGACAGTGTCTGGTCAGCAACCTGGAGTGAACCGGACTCGATGGTGGGGCCGCAGTAATAAAACAAAAACCGCTGTTTCAGAGCGGCCGCATTTGCACCGCGAACGGAAACTGCGTAGAATTCCACCACTTAACCAGTCGGCGAGCCAGCGAGTTCGCCGACTGTGGTTTTAACCTCCTTGCCTTATCGTAAAAAACGAAAGGCTGCATTAATCCACAAGGGGTATTTATGCGTCATTATGAAATCGTGTTTCTGGTCCACCCTGATCAGAGCGAGCAGGTTCCTGCGATGATTGAACGTTACCGTTCCATTATCGAAAGCGATAGCGGTGCCATTCACCGTCTGGAAAACTGGGGACGCCGGCAGCTTGCTTATCCCGTCAATAAAATACACAAAGCACACTATGTGCTGATGAATATCGAATGTACTAACAAGGCACTGGAAGAACTGGAGAGTGCTTTCCGCTTCAACGACGCCGTTATTCGCAACCTGATCCTGTCACGCAAGGAGGCGATTACCGAAGAGTCTCCCATGGCGCTGGCCAGGGAGAAGGAGGAGCGAGCGATTAGACTAGACTCTCACCAGTCAGAGGAACCAGCCAAATCGGCAGATTCTGCTGCCGAACCGGTTGAAAAGAAGGCCACCGAGTCCGCTGCTGCCAGCGAGGAGTAGCTGCTGGATAATCATCTGGTATTGGTGGGGGTGGTGCGAGACAAAGCGCTGACCCGTTATACCCCGGCAGGGATTCCCATAACCTCTTTCTATTTGCAGCATCGCTCTGTTCAACAAGAGGCCGGGCATTCGCGTGACGTGATGTGCACGCTCCAGGTGATGATTTCCGGCGAAGAGCTGCAAAACAAAGTACAAACGCTGGAGCAGGGGAGCTGTGTTCGTATCCGTGGTTTTATCAGCCGTGCGAACAACCGTCAGGGGGAATATCGTTTAGTACTGCACGGGCAGCACATTGAAACAATTTGATCGAGGAGTTCATTATGAGTCGCTATTTTCGTCGCAAAAGATTTTGCCGTTTTACGGCTGAAGGTACCAAAGAGATTGACTACAAAGATATCGTTACGCTGAAAAACTACGTCAGTGAAACGGGAAAAATTGTTCCGAGCCGCATCACCGGCGTCAAGGCGCGTTATCAGCGTCAGTTGGCCACAGCCATCAAGCGGGCCCGCTATCTGGCGTTGCTGCCGTATTGCGATCACCACTGAGCGAAAGCCAACAGCCTGCTTGATGGTTGCTGTCAACGACTCTGGCTGTCCGGTTTCCCGCGCGATCAGATGAATTTTCTGGCCACCTATATCATGCGTAACCGCACCTCGGCGGTGCTGGTTGCTGTTGCAACAGCGGTTCTTTCTATGCTCTTGCCGCCGCTGAGCTACCTTAGCGGTGCGGTAGCCGGATTGGTTACCCTGCGTCACGGCAGCCGTGAAGGGTTGACTGTGCTGGCGATTGCCGCTCTGCTTATCGCGATTCCGGCGCTGTTTTCGGGGAGTTCGGGACTGGTTGTCATTTTTGGTGCGGTGGTATGGATGCCAGCATGGGCATTGGCGGTCGTGTTGCGGCAGACGGTTTCGCTGCCCACCACATTTCTTGTTGCGGCATCGTTTGGCGTGGTCTGCATAGCGGTTGTTCATGGTATGTTTGTCGATCCGGCCGAGTGGTGGCGTGGCAAGCTGGAGCTGTTACGGCCGATGTTGATAGAGGCGGGCTGGAAACCAGCGGATGTTGAAGCCAATGTCAACACGTTGGCGGGTGCTATGACCGCGATGCTGGCGGCGGCGGTAATGATAACGCCGCTAATCAGCCTGTTTATTGCACGCTGGTGGCAAGCGCTGCTCTATAATCCGGGTGGATGGCGCCAAGAGTTTCAACAGGTTCGTTTGCCGGCCAAACTGGTGTGGGTGGCGGTGGCTGTGGTCACAGTCGCCTGGTTTACAGGTGGTTCGGTCCAAACGTTTACTGCGGATCTGCTGATAGTGGTGTTGCTGCTTTATCTGTTGCAAGGGTTGAGCGTGATTCACAATCTGGTTAATTGCCGTGGTTTGAATGTGGCGTGGTTGGTCGGGCTCTATGCTTTGCTGCTGATTTTGCCCCAGGCGGTTATGCTGGTGGCGGGCCTTGGTTTTACCGACACCTGGCTGAATTATCGTTCTCGCATCAAAGCAGATACGTAAAGAGATAGCTGTTCATTGTTCACGATGGGCATGGAATGGTGGGTAAATGGTTGTTAATATTTTGAGGTAATAAGATGGAAGTAATTCTTCTGGAAAAAATGGCTAATCTGGGTGACTTGGGTGAGAAAGTTGCGGTGAAAGCCGGTTACGGGCGTAACTTTTTGATCCCAAAAGGCAAAGCGATTCCTGCTACGGCGGCGAACGTGGCCTCATTTGAGGAGCGGCGTGCCGAGCTAGAGAAAAAAGCATCAGCGTCACTGATAGCGGCGCAAGCCCGTGCGGATCGGCTGGTTGACGTTTCAGTTACCATCGCTCACCAGGCAGGAGAGGGTGGGAAACTGTTTGGTTCAGTCAGCACCACCGATATTGCCAATGCAGTAACCAACGCTGGTATTGAAATCACCCGCAAAGAGGTACGTTTGCCAGACGGTTCGCTGCGCATGACCGGTGAGTACGATATTGATATTCAGCTTCACTCGCTGTTGACCCAGAAAATCAAGGTTATAGTCGAAGCCGAGTAGTTCCTTCAGTAACGCCATCGTTTTTGGTGGCGTTATTGATGTTGGAGAAAAGTGGCTGGAGGGAGGAGTATGCCGGATCTTGCTTATCCCGTGAATGAGATGGAGGCGGCGGCCGAAGCTCTGAAGGTGCCGCCGCACTCCATTGAAGCCGAGCAGTCTGTGCTGGGCGGCTTGATGCTGGACAGTGAAGCTTGGG
Organism: Gammaproteobacteria bacterium; assembly: GCA_024277595.1. GTDB lineage: Bacteria > Pseudomonadota > Gammaproteobacteria > Thiohalospirales > Thiohalospiraceae > DRMK01. Next base: position 4,453 of record JAJRUV010000107.1, on the reverse strand, counting down.
ATCAGGTTGCTGATCTGCTGCATGAAGAAGACTTCTACCGCCGCGATCACCGTTTGATCTATACGGCCATGCATGAGTTGGCCGAGCGTAACACTCCGTTTGATGCCATCACTCTGTCCGAATGGATGGAGCAGCGAGGGCAGCTGGAAGAAGGGGGTGGTCTGGCCTACTTGGGGACACTGGCGAAGAACACCCCGACCGCCGCAAATATCAAGGCCTATGCCGCTATTGTGCGGGAGCGCTCCATCGTCCGGCAGTTGATTCGGGTGGCCAACGAGATTGGTGACAGCGCCTTCAATCCCGATGGGCGGGACAGTGCCGAACTGCTGGATCATGCCGAGAAACTGGTATTCGAGATAGCGGAAAAGGGGTCGCGGGGACGACGCGGCTTTGTCAGCATGCAGGATCTGCTGGGCGGCGCCATCGAAAAAATCGAGGCCCTGTTTGAGCGGGGCGATCCCATCACCGGGATTCCTACCGGCTTTACCGATTTTGACAAGGCTACCTGCGGTTTGCAGAACTCCGATCTGATTATCGTCGCGGGTCGCCCCTCTATGGGTAAAACTACTTTTGCGATGAATATCGCGGAAAATGTAGCCATCAAAACCAAGACGCCGGTTGCCGTTTTCAGTATGGAAATGCCGGGAGAGCAGCTCACCATGCGCATGATGTCGGCGGTTGGCCGTATCGATCAGCGCAAGCTGCGTACCGGCACTCTGGACGATGATGACTGGCCGCGCATGACCTCCGCCACCGGTTTTCTGCAGGAAGCACCCATCTATATTGACGATACGCCCGCCCTGACTCCGACAGAGATCCGGGCCCGCTCCCGCCGACTCATGCGCGAACATGGTTTGGGTCTGGTCGTTATTGATTACCTGCAGTTGATGCAGGGTTCCGGCTCCAGCCGTGAAAATCGCGCCACGGAAATATCTGAAATTTCACGCAACCTCAAGGCGATGGCCAAGGAACTCAACGTTCCGGTTATTGCGCTGTCACAGCTCAACCGCTCTCTGGAACAGCGGCCCAACAAAAGACCGGTGATGTCGGATCTGCGCGAGTCTGGCGCCATCGAGCAGGATGCCGATCTCATTGTGTTTATCTATCGTGATGAGGTATATAACGAAGATAGCCCGGACAAGGGCAGCGCGGAAATCATTATCGGCAAACAGCGTAACGGCCCGATTGGTACTGTTCGCCTCACCTTCCACGGCAAATACACTCGATTTGATAATTTTATTCATGATGGTGCATATGACTAGCCCATGAGTCGTACTGTCCTGGCGGAGATCGATCTCACTGCACTGAAATATAATCTGAACCGGGTTCGGGAGCTTGCGCCGGAATGTCCGGTTGCTGTGGTGGTCAAGGCGGACGGGTATGGTCATGGCCTGGGCAGAGTGGCGCAGGCGCTCTCTACAGCGGATGCCTGTGCCGTGGCCAGCATCGATGAAGCACTACTGGTTCGAGAGACCGGGTTTACCCGGCCCGTTATCCTGCTCGAGGGATTTTTCGACAGTTCCGAGCTGAAGGTTATTGCCAGCCAGAGGTTCACTGCGGTCATTCACCATGAGTGGCAGTTGCGAGCGCTGGAACAGGCAGAGTTGACTGCGCCGATCAAGGTCTGGCTCAAGGTGGACAGCGGCATGCACCGGCTGGGTTTTCCGCCTGAAAAGAGCGCCGAAGTGTGGCAGCGGCTGTCAACTTGCGCCAATGTTGTTGAGCCAATAATTCCCATGACCCATCTGGCCAATGCCGACGATCGTGACGATCAGACTACCGTGCAGCAACTGACCCGGTTCGATGCGGTCACCACCGGTGTTTCTGCCGAGTGCAGCATTGCCAATTCGGCTGCGATACTGGGTTGGCCTCAGGCCCGGCGCGGCTGGCTGCGGCCGGGTATCATGCTGTATGGCGTCTCACCGTTTGTAACCGGAAGTGGCGAAACCTGTCAGCTGCAACCGGTTATGACCCTGCGTTCGGCATTAATTGCGGTCAACCACCACAAACGCGGCGATCCCGTTGGCTACGGCGGTAGCTGGAACTGTCCCGAAGATATGCCGGTTGGTGTGGTTGCCATCGGTTATGGAGACGGTTATCCCCGTCATGCCCGGCCGGGGACGCCGGTACTGCTTAACGGTAAAATGGTACCGCTCATCGGTCGCGTATCCATGGATATGATCTCTGTGGATCTGCGCAGCCAGCCACAGGCCGGTATTGGTGATCCGGTCATCCTGTGGGGCCGCGGGTTGCCGGTTGAATTTATTGCTGAACATGCGGCTACCATTGCCTATGAACTGCTGTGTGGCGTGACCCGCAGCCGGGTGCGCCATACTGAAATCGAGGAGAGGAACCATGGCGAAATTTTATGAAACGCTGACACCGGAACTGCAACAATTTATCGCGTCACAAAAAATATTTTTTGTCGCGACAGCACCGCAGGAGGGGCGTATCAACCTCTCCCCCAAGGGGATGGACAGCTTCCGCTGTCTGGATGAGCAGACCGCCGGTTATCTGGATGTCACCGGCAGCGGTAACGAAACCGCAGCCCACCTGGAACAGAACGGGCGCATTACCATCATGTTCTGCAGCTTCTCGGAAAAACCGCTGATCCTGAAGCTCTATGGTCGGGGAAAGGTGATTCGTCATCAGGATGCAACCTGGCAGCAGTATCACTCCCATTTCCCGGTCCAGCTTGGTGAACGTCAGATTATCCTGCTTGAGATCGAGTCGGCGCAGACCTCCTGTGGTTATGGTGTTCCCGTGGTGGAAGGCTCCCTGCAGGAGCGGGAGACACTAAAAAATTGGGCCGAAAACAAAGGAGAGGAGGGGATCCGCAACTACTGGCTGAGAAACAACCAGACCAGTATCGACGGCCTGCCTACCCATCTGCTTGACGATTGACATTGGCCAAACAGAAAATCCTGTACAGCTGCAGTGAATGCGGCGCTCAAGCGCCCAAATGGGCCGGGCAGTGCGGCGAATGCGGCACCTGGAATACACTGGTCGAGGTGGTAGTGCCGATAGCGGACAAGGGGCGCAGCAGCCGGTTTGGCGGCTATGCCGGCGCCACATCCGAGTTGAGTATAACCTCGCTGGCCGAGGTCAAGAGCGGGGGTGAAGCGCGGCGTATCCCATGCGGCCTGTCCGAACTGGATCATGTGCTGGGCGGAGGCCTGGTGCCAGGGTCGGTGGTGGTTATCGGCGGTGATCCGGGGATTGGCAAATCGACCATTCTGCTGCAGACTTTGGCTACGTTGGCGCAGCAGATCCCTACGCTTTATGTCACCGGTGAAGAGTCTCCCCAACAGATCAGCCTGCGCGCCAAACGGCTGGATTTGCCGCTGGAAAGGGTGAAACTGCTGACCGAGACCCAGGTGGAACGCATCATTGCCCTGGCGGCAAAAGAGAGTCCGCAGGTAATGGTTATCGACTCCATTCAGACCATTCACACCGAACTGCTCCAGTCGGCCCCGGGTTCGGTTGCCCAAGTGCGAGAGAGCGCCGCCCAGCTGGTGCGCTTTGCCAAACAGAGTGGCATTGCCATGTTTCTGGTCGGTCACGTCACCAAGGAGGGGCAGTTGGCGGGACCCCGAGTACTGGAGCACATGGTGGATACGGTACTCTATTTTGAGGGGGAGAGTAGCAGTAGCTTCCGGGTGATCCGGGCGGTCAAAAATCGCTTTGGCGCGGTCAACGAGCTGGGAGTGTTTGCCATGACGGAGAAGGGACTGCGTGAAGTGAGCAACCCGTCGGCCATCTTTCTCTCCCGGCATGAAGAACCGGTAGCGGGCAGCGTGACCATGGTGACCCGTGAAGGGAGCCGGCCGCTACTGGTGGAGGTTCAGGCACTGGTGGACGAAAGCCATCTGAGCAATCCGCGTCGGGTCACGCTGGGGCTGGAACACAACCGGCTGGCCATGTCTCTGGCGGTGCTCCATCGTCATGCGGGAGTGGCGACCTATGATCAGGATGTGTTCGTCAATGTAGTCGGTGGCGTGCGTGTCACGGAAACTGCCGCCGATTTGCCGGTGTTGCTGGCGGTATTGTCCAGTCTGCGCAACCGACCCTTACCGCATGACTTGATCGTGTTTGGCGAAATCGGCCTGGCGGGAGAGGTGCGCCCGGTTCCCAGCGGTCTGGAACGGTTGCGGGAAGCTGCCCGCCACGGTTTCAGTTGTGCTATCGTGCCCAAGGCCAATGCCCCCAAAAAAAGCATTGAAGGGCTGGAGGTGGTAGCTGTTCAGCGCCTTAGTGATGCGGTGGACAGTATCTGACTGCAGTATTATTGCCGGGTTAATGAAGAGGACTAGCAGTCTATCAATCAGATAATTTAGGATAAAGGCGCTTCAGCTTGATGCGGGCGTCCTCGGTAGTAAAGCGCCAGTCTGCAGGCCACGTCTTCTGGTTGCGATCCTCCACCCAGGCTGCTATTTCTGTTGTGACTGTCTGC
>JAJRUV010000106.1 GCA_024277595.1 Gammaproteobacteria bacterium | reverse complement strand
TCGCGCCATTCCGGCATGATTTTAGCCGGAATCCAGTAGCTTGAACTATAGATTCCGGCCAGGAGCATACCGGAATGACGGTATCCACAGTTTCTCTTTCTTTAATTTTGTCATGTTAGGCCTTAACCCGAGTTCAGGTTAACCAGGTAATCCTGGCAACCGCAGTTGACCGCTCCTGTGTTATATTAACCTGCTGATATGCAAGCTGCGGGGTGAATCGCGCTACAGTACGAATTGCATGCCGTCCAGCTGCGGTCTCCAGGATAATGGAACAATACACCAAAGACATTCTCACCTCTCGCGTCTACGATGTGGCAAAGGAGACTCCTCTGGAGTATGCCCCTGCTCTTTCCGGTCGGCTGGGGAATCGCATTCTACTCAAGCGTGAAGATCTGCAGCAGGTCTTTTCCTTCAAGCTTCGTGGCGCCTATAACAAGATTTTCAGCTTGTCAAAAAGTGAACGGGCAAAAGGAGTCATTGCCGAGTCTGCCGGCAACCATGCCCAGGGAGTTGCCCTGTCGGCGCGCAAACTGGCAATTCACAGTTTGATCGTGATGCCCAAGACCACACCGGATATCAAGGTAAATTCGGTGCGTGATCTGGGTGGAGAGGTCGTGCTACACGGCAGCAGTTATGATGACGCCTACAGTCATGCCATGAAACTGGCCGATGAACTGGGTATGACTTTTATTCATCCCTATGATGACAGGTGGGTAATTGCCGGGCAAGGCACAGTGGCGATGGAGGTTCTGCGCCAGCATTCCGGGCAGTTACATGCGTTGTTTGTTCCTGTGGGTGGAGGTGGTCTGATAGCCGGCATGGCGGCCTATGTGAAGAATCTGCGTCCCGACATCAAGGTAATTGGCGTTGAGCCGGACGATGCCCCTTCAATGCACCATGCCCTGGCGCGTGATGAGCGGATCTGCCTGGAACATGTGGGTATTTTCACGGATGGTGTAGCTGTACGCCAGGTGGGGAAAGAACCATTCCGGATTGCGCGTCAGTGCGTTGATGAAATGATTCTGGTCAGTACCGATGAGATCTGTGCGGCCATCAAGGACATCTTCGATGATACCCGCTCCATTGCCGAGCCTGCCGGAGCACTGGCAGTTGCCGGAGTCAAGAAATATGTGCAGCGGGAACAGGTGCAGGGAAGGAGTATTGTAGCAGTACTCAGTGGCGCCAACATGAATTTTGATCGTTTGCGCCATGTGGCAGAACGAGCCGGGCTGGGCGAGCAACGGGAAGCACTTATCGGAGTTACCATTCCAGAACGACCCGGCAGCTTCCGGCAGTTTTGCGGCATTATCGGCCTGCGGGCAATAACGGAGTTCAACTACCGTTACTCTGATCCGGAGACTGCCCATGTATTCGTGGGAGTGCAAATGCAGTCAGGTGAATCGGAAAAAGACGAACTGATTAACCGTTTCCTGACTGCAGACTATCCCGCAGTCGATATGACCGACAATGAAATGGCCAAGATGCATGTCAGGTATATGGTAGGCGGACATGCAGAACAGGTAAAACACGAGCTTTTGTATCGTTTTGAATTTCCGGAGCGCCCCGGAGCCCTGCTGCGCTTTCTTACCCGGATAGGGCAGAACTGGAATATCAGCCTGTTTCACTACCGAAACCACGGCGCGGATTTTGGACGCATTTTAGTGGGGATACAGGTACCACCACCAGAGCGGGAGGAGTTTTCGTGTTTTCTGGATGATCTGGGTTACAGTTATCGGGAAGAAACCAAAAACCCCGCGTACAAACTGTTTCTCAAATAGTTTCCAGATTCAGAATATACCGCCAGTGTTCGCCCGTCACGGGCATGATGGAAAGACGATTGCCGCGGCGAACCAGGGGCATATCGTGAATCGACTGGTGCTGTTTCAGTTCTGCAAGAGTGATGTTTCTCTGCAGATGCCGTTTGTACCGAACATCCACCATATACCAGCGCGGGTTTTCCAGCGTACTTTCAGGATCAAAATATCTTGATTCCGGATCCAGGGCGGTATGATCCGGGTAACCCTCTCTGACCACCTCCATGATCCCCATGATGCCCGGCTCTTTGGTATTGGAGTGGTAGAAAAATATCTGATCCCCAACCCTCATTTGATCCCGCATCATGTTGCGGGCCTGATAGTTACGCACGCCGTCCCAATGGTCGGTTTGCTCCGGCATCTGCTTCAGATGATCGATACCGAAAACTTCTGGTTCGGATTTCATTAACCAATATTTCATGGTGGCATCATACCAGGCGGTGTATTTTTTGCGTCCACTTCAGCTATTTTTTCTTCAGCGCGCTCCGCAAGCCACAACCGGATACGCAACCCGATTCCGGTGCTGTAACCTATCTCCGTAAAACGGATGCGGCCATCGGTGTCGATCACGAAACTGGCTGGCACAGCGGTGACACCCCAGCGGTTAGCATACACACCAGCAGGATCATTCAGCACCGGAAAATCGAGACCGCTCTCCTTGAGATAGGAGGCCACTTCGACATCACTGCCAGAGTGCATGGCAACAGTAATCACTTGATAATCTTGCGCAATGGCATCAATGCTTCCCTCCTCCAGTGCGCAAACCGGACACCAAACAGCCCAGAAATGAACCAGCACCAGTTTACCACGCAGTTCAGCCAGAGAGGCAGCGCGACCATCAAGCAGAACTCCTTCCAGTTCCGGAGCAAGCCCGGTAACAATATCCCGCTGCTGCCAGGCTCGCAGACCGAAAATCAGTGCCACGATCAATGCCAGTTCGATTCCCCGTCTGGCCCAGCGGCGTGATCTGGATGAGTTACTCATCAACCTCCCAGCAAGGTCGAGATATCACCACGACGCCGCCACCAGCGCCAAAGCAGGCGGCGGGTAGCATAAAATACCCTGTTGTTCCCTGCATATATCTCGAGACTCTCCAGTTCACCTTTTTTCATTGCTGTCAGCAGTGGCGCAAACCAGTTTCTATCCAGCAGCTCAAGCAGCTCCATCCAGGTGAATCGTTCTTCAAAACGGGGAATATAACGACCGCTGTCCAGTACCAGCAGATGCTCTCCCGGGTTCGCCTGCTCCAGCCACCTGGCGGCGGACTCCGGAACCGGCATACGGGGCGTGTTGGTCATTGCCGCTAGGGAGCCGCCAACCACTTCATTACTCCAAACACGGCTCCAACGGAGATTTTTAATTTCAGGGAGCATACCACCACCCCAAAACCAGAGGCTGTTTATCACCGGTTTTCCGCAGGACTCCCGCTGGAGATTGACCTGGCTGCCATGCAAAAGCATCTGTACTTCGGCAAGTGTAGTGTGCCACCCTCCTGCATCCTCTCCGTACGGCAGATAACGGTCAATGGAACGGCCCAGTACATCAGGTAGTGGATGGGTCTGAAGGCAAGAAGGGGGCTGCGGCAGGGTAAGATACCAGCGGGAAGGTGTGGGTGCCTCAAAAAACCAACCCTTGTCACTGTAAAAATTATTTAGCTCCCCCGTAATTGCACTGCTTTCCTCATGTAAAATTTCGAGTTCGTCATTGGCTGCCAGTATCAGGCTGTTATGACCGGGAACCAGATGCACCGGATCACAGCGCATCCGCCAACCGGGGACGTTCTCTCCACAATCAAGCACATACGTTACTGCTGCAACGGGCAAATCTCCATCCGGGAATGCAATTCCGAACAGATGGAACAACTGCGCCTCCATCCCGGAGGACGGAGTTGTTCTAACCGCTGATCGGGAAAGCAATACCTGCAAGGCCCCCGGTGCAGGCGCAACTTCAACCGAGTGAGGCTCAATGGCATTCGGCGGTGTCGCCAGAGCAGGAACCAGCAAGGTAAGACGACGCTGAGTCACGTAATACTGTTTTCCTGAATGATTGCGGGTGAAAAATGTACTGGCAACGATCCACTGCGAAGCACTCCAGGAACATTAGGACACTCGCCAGTAAAGGGATTGTTCTAAAGGTTGTCCAGAATCACCCTCTGCACTGACTCCAGAGTAGCCTCAACCGTAACCATCGGCGCCGTACTCTGCTTGATGGCGGTATCCGGATCTTTCAGGCCATGACCGGTAAGGGTGCAGACAATACGGCTCCCTGCGGGGATCTTGCCACTACGGATATCACGCATAGCCCCGGCCAGGGAGGTTGCAGAGGCAGGTTCACAGAAAATACCCTCCTTTTCAGCCAGCAGTTTCTGTGCAACGAGAATCTCCCCGTCAGAACAGGCATCGAACCATCCCTTCGACTCCTCATTCACTTTCCAGGCCTTGTCCCAGCTCTGCGGATGGCCGATGCGGATGGCGGTAGCCACGGTCTCCGGATTGTCCACCATTTTGCCACCGATAAATGGCGCAGATCCTGCCGCCTGATAACCCAGCATCACCGGACGGGTGTTGACGATTCCGTGCTGCTGGTATTCGCTGTAACCCATCCAGTGTGCGGTGATATTGCCAGCATTGCCCACCGGCAGGCAGTGAAAGTCGGGGGCGCCACCCAGTTCTTCAACAATCTCGAACGCGGCGGTTTTCTGCCCCTGCAGGCGGAACGGGTTGATGGAGTTGACGATGGTCACTGGCGCAGTCTCTCCCACCTCCTTGACCAGCTGCATTCCGACATCGAAATTACCCTTGATCTGGATAACCGTGGCACCATGCATCATGCCTTGCGCAAGCTTGCCGAGGGCGATTTTACCATCGGGGATCAATACATATGCGGTAATTCCAGCTCGCGCCGCGTAGGCAGCTGCCGATGCAGATGTATTGCCGGTGGAGGCACAGATAACCGCCCGGCTACCCTCTTCCACAGCTTTGGTGACGGCCATAGTCATGCCGCGATCCTTGAACGAGCCGGTGGGGTTCAGTCCTTCATATTTGATGTAGATATCGACATCCTTGCCGAGCAAATCGGGGATGTTACCCAGCCGGATCAACGGCGTATTTCCCTCCCCTAAACTGATGATGCGGGTATCATCATGCACCGGCAGACGGTCACGGTATTTATTGATCAGGCCGGTATATCTATCTCGAAATGGCATTATATTATTCCCAAATAATATAGTTTAATCTAAATATTCCATGCGAATACGGATCACTTCACTCAAGATCGCATCCAGTTGCTGAATCTGCTCGATGGCGCGGTTCATGTTCTTTTCCACCACTCGCTGAGTGAGCATGATAATAGTAGCACCCATCGCCTCGGTTGGCGGTTCCTTTTGCAGCATCGCTTCAATACTGATCCCCTGGTCACCGAGAATGCGGGTAACCTCCGCCAGCACGCCGGGGCGATCTGCTGCATGCATACGCAAATAATAGCCGGTTTCTACCTGCTCCATGGGAAGAATCGGGAAGTTCGCCAAGGCATCCGGCTGAAAAGCCAGATGGGGAACGCGATTTTCCGGATCGGAGGTCAGGGCGCGCACTACATCCACCAGATCAGCAACCACTGCGGAGGCGGTGGGATCCGCCCCGGCCCCGGCGCCGTAGTACAACGTCGGGCCAACGGCATCCGCATGCACCAGCACCGCGTTCATCACGCCATCCACGTTGGCGATCAGACGCCGTTCGGGAATGAGCGTTGGATGCACGCGCAACTCGACGCCGGTATCGGTATGACGCGCAATCCCCAGGTGTTTGATGCGATAGCCCAATTGCTCCGCATAACTGACATCGGTGCCGGTAATGCCGCTGATCCCTTCCGTATAGACCTTGTCAAACTGCAATGGAATACCGAAAGCGATGGCTGCCAGGATAGTGAGCTTGTGCGCAGCATCGATCCCTTCCACATCGAAGGTGGGATCGGCCTCGGCGTAACCGAGCTGTTGCGCCTCCTTGAGTACATCGGCAAAATCCCGCCCCTTGTCGCGCATCTCGGTAAGGATGAAGTTACCGGTGCCGTTGATGATACCGGCCAGCCACTCAATCTTGTTGCCCGCCAGCCCCTCGCGAATCGCCTTGATAATCGGGATGCCACCCGCCACCGCCGCCTCGAAGGCAACCATAACACCCTGTTTCTGCGCGGCGGCAAATATTTCGTTGCCATGTTTGGCAATCAACGCCTTGTTAGCCGTTACCACATGCTTGCCGTTGGCAATGGCCTGCATTACCAGTTCAAAAGCCAGGGAATCGCCGCCAATCAGCTCAACGACAATCGCAATCTCCACGTCATTGACCACCTCTTCCGGGCGGGTGGTCAGTATCATACCGCGAGTGTCACAGATGCGCGGCTTGTTCAGACCCCGCGCCAAGGCATGGGTAACAATAATGCCACGACCGGCACGGCGGGCAATCTCCTGCGCATTACGTGTCAGTACGTTAACCGTTCCACCGCCGACAGTTCCCAGACCCAGCAGTCCCACTTTTACCGGATTCATTGTCTGTCCTCCCCGTTGCTCTGCACCATCGAACCCGGATTAATCAGTTGAACAGCCTGTCCAGTGGTTCTGGGTGTTCGTCTGGCATAGCAAAAAAATGAGTTAATGACCTTTGCTCCTTAATGAGTTTTTTGCATAGCCAGGCGGGTACTCAGAGCTGCCGGGCAGGTCGTAGCATCCTCACTCGGCCGGGTGAAGTCTGGCTTTGAGATGAATTTGTTTTTTAACATGTGCTCAGGGTTGCCTCGAAGCGATCAACTGATTAGTCTAGGAGTCTGTCGGATTTGGGAATAATCTACTGCGCTGATGGGAGAGCGGCCAAAACATCCCCGGTTTTTCGTTAAATAGCCCCACTATTCGCCTCAAAACCGGAAATATTTTGACTCGATCTCCCACCAGCTCGCTACGATTACCCAAACCCGACAGACTCCT
>JAJRUV010000105.1 GCA_024277595.1 Gammaproteobacteria bacterium | reverse complement strand
TTCACCAGTCCTTCAAGCCGGTCACGTTCTTCCCGCGTTAAACGAACTACATAGCGCTTTTTCATTTTCAAACTCCTCAACAGGTTATACAAGTCTATTGAAGAGCTAGTTTAACATCCTAATTTATATTATTGAAGGAGTACTAGTAGTTTGGGTATATAACCTTCGTAACTATTCAGCTCACCTCTGAAATCCGCCATTTCTGCGTTAAAAAATGATCATTTACCCGTGTAAACTTACATTTTTCGCCTTGAACTGACGAATTTCAGGGGCAATCTGAACAGTTACATACTCATTTTCAACTATGCTGAATAGTTACTAACCTTCAACCGTAATTGTTTCTGTTTTGGACTGCCTGTGTTTGTTTTTCGGTAGAAATTTCTCGCAGGGGTTCCAATAATCAGGGGTAACCTTGATTATTGACGGATGGTTGATTTCACTCGGTGCTACAATTTTGGCTTTTTTGTTGACCGTTCTTGCGTTATGTTAACCTATCGACATGCAAACCGTTGGTTTTGGCCTGTCGGGTGGAATCGCGCTACGGCGCAAATTGCACGCTTCACGTTGCCCAACTGCGATTTCCTGGATAATAGCATCAGGCAGTGCTCCTTTGTTTTTTGAAGATTGATCTTGGACATTATCGTTGATTTTCAATCCGTCTTGGAGACGGAAGTGGAACTTCCATCCGGAGAGCGCATCGAGGTATGGGTACGGGCAACCCTCGAAGGGGCGGATTATGGTGCCGACGAGGCGGAACTGACGGTGCGCGTTGTGGATCTGGAGGAGAGCGCCCGGCTGAACCGGACCTACCGCCACAAGCCTGGCGCTACCAACGTGCTGTCGTTCCCGTTTGAAAATCCTCCCGGAATAGTGCTTCCGCTGTTGGGTGATCTGGTAGTATGTGCCCCGGTAGTGGAGAAACAGGCGGTTCAGCAGCACAAGACCTGTATGGCTCACTGGGCGCATATGATTGTCCACGGCGTCCTTCATCTGTTGGGGTATGATCATATCGAACCGCAACAGATGCAGAAAATGGAAACGCTTGAAATTTCCATCCTGGCCGGATTAGGCTATGACAATCCCTATTAATGTGAATGGAGTATGAACGAACAAGATCAATCTGACAGCTCTGCGGCAGACGGAGATAAGCCGCACCGCTCCTGGCTGGAGAAAATCGGCCAGGTTCTTTATCAGGGGGAGCCGCGCAGCAGGGAAGAACTGCTGGAGATGATGCGGGACGTTTCGCGCCGCGGTCTGCTGGACAGCGATGCTCTGGCGATGATTGAAGGGGTGTTGCAGGTAGCCGAGATGCAGGTGAGGGATATCATGATTCCGCGTTCCCAGATGGTGGTGGTGGAACATGATGCCGATCCCCGCTCCTATCTTCCCGTTATCATCGAGTCAGCTCACTCGCGCTTTCCGGTTATCGGCGAGAGCCGGGACGAGATTGCCGGTATTTTATTGGCCAAGGATCTGCTTGCCTGGCTGGCCCAGGGGGATGAGGCGGCGTTCGATATTCGCGAGGCGTTGCGTCCTGCGGCGTTTATCCCCGAGAGCAAGCGGCTCAATGTATTGCTGAAGGAGTTTCGCGCCAGCCGCAATCACATGGCAATTGTCGTCGATGAGTACGGTGGTGTGGCCGGGTTGGTGACCATTGAGGATGTGCTCGAACAGATCGTGGGTGAGATTGAGGACGAACACGATATCGACGATGATACCTACATTATGCAGTACGGTTCCAATCGGCACACGGTCAAGGCATTGACTCCCATTGATGAGTTCAATGAATATTTTGGCAGCGATTTCAGCGACGAGGAGTTCGATACCATTGGCGGCCTGGTGATGCATGGTTTCGGCCATATGCCGAAGCGGGGTGAAACCATCACCCTCGACCGGTTTCAGTTCAAGGTGCTGCGGGCCGACAATCGTCGCATCCACCTGTTGCAGTTGGCTAAAACCGAGGCTGTTGTGAAACAGCCGCAAGAGACCGTGCCGGGCGGGGATTGAGAACCGCCTTGCCTGTTCATCACCGCCAGGGAGTACTGGCAGCGGGGCGCCGCGGGGATCTGCTGGTGCTGGGAGCGGGGGCGCTGACGCCGCTGGCTTTTGCCCCTTACCATCTGTTTCCCGTTGCCGTTCTCTCCCCTGCGTTATTGTTCGCCGCCTGGCTGACCCTGACCCCCGCCCAGGCGTTGTGGCGTGGCTGGCTGTTTGGTCTGGGGATGTTCGGTGTCGGTGTTTCGTGGATTTTTGTCTCGATACATAAATTTGGTTCTGCCAGCATTCCGCTGGCAGCATTGCTTACCTTGCTGTTTATCTCTGTTATCTCGTTGTACCCGGCGCTGCTGGGCTATGTTGTCATCCGCTTCAAAAAATGGTGGCGTGGTAACAGGCAGTCTGTCCTGGTCATCGAACTGTTGATTATCATGCCCTCGCTGTGGGCGCTGTTTGAGTGGTGGCGAGGTTGGTTTCTCAGTGGTTTTCCCTGGTTGAATCTTGGCGTCAGTCAGATCGGTACCCCGCTGGCCGGTCTGGCGCCGCTGCTGGGGGAGTACGGGGTATCATGGGCTGTTGCATTCAGCGCGGGTCTGGTTGTGTTGATGTTGCTTCAGCCAGCCCGATTGTGGCGTTACCTGGTTATGCTGTCTATTCTTTGGTGCACCGCGTGGTTGGCTGGCAAAATCGAATGGACCCAACCGGCTGGCAAGCCACTCAAGGTGGCTCTGCTGCAAGGCAACGTACCGCAGGAGATCAAGTGGTTGCCGGAACAGTTGCGTCCCAGCCTGGAGCTCTATACCGGTCTTACCGCGCAACACTGGGACAGCGATCTGATTGTCTGGCCGGAAACGGCTGTCACTGCATTCCACTATCAGTTAAAAGACGGTTTCATCGCCTATCTGCAGCAGGCCGCACGGGATCACAAGACCGATCTGCTGGTGGGATTGCCGATCATGGATCAGGGTAGCGGCCGTTACTACAATGCCATGATGAGCCTGGGCAGCAGCCAGGGTTTCTATCGCAAGCATCATCTGGTTCCGTTTGGCGATTTTGTGCCGTTCGAGGAGCAGTTGCGCGGGCTGATCGCCTTTTTCGATCTGCCCATGTCCTCGTTCAGCGCGGGTGCTCCCGAGCAGCCGCTGTTGCAGGCGGCGGGGCACAAAATAGGGATCTCCATCTGCTATGAGGATGCTTTTGGCTCCGAGGTGATCCGCACTCTTCCCGAGGCGGGCCTGCTGGTAAATGTAAGTAATGATGCCTGGTGGGGAGACAGCTTCGGTCCCCATCAGCATC
>JAJRUV010000005.1 GCA_024277595.1 Gammaproteobacteria bacterium | reverse complement strand
TGCGGCAACCTGTTTAATCCTGGTTGCCAAATCGGCATATCTAATCTCCCGCGTCTTGTCGACCAGGGCAGTGTTGTCTGGCAGGGCTGCTGCGGTATCAAGGGGCATATGGTGGAATAACATCTGATGGGGACTCTATATAAAAATGCGGCTTCCTCCCCCCCCCCGGAAGGCCGCATGGGTCGGATTACATTATTAACTGTTGTTTCGTGATTTCAATTTTTTCTCCCAGTCAAGAGAGGTTTGTACAATAAAGTCCAGATCATCGTAACGGGGCTTCCAACCGAACAGGTTTCGAATTCGTTCAGCTCCGGCAATCAGCTGCGGCGGATCACCGGCGCGGCGCAGCTGTTCAATGATATTGAGTGGTTTGCCGTTGACTCGCTGCACTGAGTCAAGCACTTCCCGCACGCTGTAGCCATGTCCGTAGCCACAGTTCACCAGCGTTGACTCTCCGCCCTGGCGCAAGTACTCCAGCGCATCCAGATGAGCGCGGGCAAGATCATCTACATGGATGTAATCGCGTACCCCGGTACCATCTTCGGTAGGGTAATCAGTGCCAAAGATTTTGATGCTGTCCCGTTTTCCGGTTGCCACTTCGCAGGCGACTTTGATCAACAGGGTTGCGTTTGGGGTGCACTGTCCGATGCGCCCTTCCGGATCGGAACCGGCGACATTGAAGTAACGCAGGATGACATGGTTCAGATCGCTGGCAGCAGAGAGATCTCGCAGCATCCACTCCGACATCAGTTTGGATGTTCCATAAGGGTTGATAGGGGCGGTACAGGACTCTTCGGTTGCGACTCCTCCCTCCGGAATGCCGTAGGTCGCCGCGGTAGAGGAGAAAATGAAGTTTTTTACCCCTGCTTCCTCGCAACATTGCAGCAGGTTGCGGGTGTTGCAAGTGTTGTTTCCGTAGTACTTAAGCGGTTTTTCCACTGACTCGGGAACCACCAGATGAGCCGCAAAGTGCATCACTGTGTCGATATTGTGTTCGGACAGCAATCGACTGGCCAGCTCCCGATCTCCGGAGTCCCCCACTACCAGTTCACCATACAATACGGCGTCGGCGAACCCGGTGCAGAGGTTATCCAGTACGATAATTTGTTCGCCGGCCTCTCCCAACTGGCGGACAACGTGACTGCCGATATAACCGGCACCCCCGGTAACGAGAATTGTTTTTTTATTCATAATCCCCCACACATAAAAAATTCAGAGACGAAGAATACCATTTACCGGGGAATGCTGAAATGTCTATTTGGTTTTTGCCAGCATCTTGATATACAAAACAATCTCATCGACCTTGTCTTTGAAGTCATCCTCAAAAACGGGCATGTTGCGCGTCTCCTTGCGCTGTTTGCTGGCGGTAAGATAGTCATTGACGCTTTCGGGCGTGATTGTGGCGGCTATGCCCGGATTGCTCAGTGCGACAGGCCTGGTGGTCATGTTCTTTGCCGCTTCCCCGTCACCGTGACCGGATTTGCCATGACAACCGGAACAGTAGTGGAGATAATAGATGCGTCCCCGTTCCAGCGGGTCGGTGCGGAACTTCTGTTCGCGCTCCTTTGGCGATGGAATTGTCAACAGCCCCTTGTCCACAGCCAGAGTACGTACATATTTCACCAGCGCGCGAATCTCTCCGTCACTGAGACTGGAGCGCCAGCCCGGCATCTGCAGGTAAGGAAATTTCTCCTCTCCCCAGGCGATCCGGTCATAAAGCTCCTGGTCGGATAGCTGTGACATATATGCTCCGTTGGACAGATCACCGGTATCCACCCCGGACAGCGAACCGGCCGGTCCGTCTCCTTCTCCCTTTTCTCCGTGGCAGTAGATACAGAAGCGGTTATAGATGCTCTTGCCATCTGCGGTTGCGGCGATGACCGGAAAGCTGGCGGTAATAGCCAGTGAAAGCGTTGCAAGCAGCCATCGGCAGCCGGAAAACTGTTTCATTTGTACTCCCTCCGTTGATCCAGATGGGTCGGGTAACCTCACGACCCCAAGTATAACTCAATCTCTCCGCGCCCATTTTTCGATCCCCACCACGGTATAGATAATCACACCAACCGCCACAATTGGTATCCAGGATGAGAGTTCAATCGGTGCGCTGTAGAATATCCTGTTCATGACAGGGGCGTAGGTGAACAGCAGTTGCAGCGCTATCATGGTGATAACACCGCCAATCAGCCAGTGGTTGCTGAGCAGGCCCAGCGAAAACATGGATCGGGAAAGCGAACGGCAATTGAACAGGTAGAAAATCTTGCCACATATGAATACATTGACGGCAATGGTTCTCGCCTCCGCTTCGCTTGCACCACGGACAAGCGCCCATTCGTACAGGCCGAAGGCTCCGGCAAGCAGCAGGAATCCCACCAGGCCGATGCGCTGCAGCAGCCGGGGGGAGAGGATAGGCCGCCGGGGATCGTGCGGCGGGCGCTGCATGATTCCCGGCTCTTTCGGTTCAAATGCCAGCATCAGCCCCAGCAGCACGGCGGTGGTCATGTTGATCCACAAAATCTGCACCGGCAGGATGGGAAGCGCCGTCCCGGCAAGTACCGCAGTCATAATCACCAGCCCTTCACCCAGGTTGGTCGGCAGTATCCAGGTAAGGAACTTGATCAGATTGTCATAGACGCCGCGCCCCTCCTCCACGGCAGCCTCGATGGAGGAGAAGTTGTCATCGGTCAGGATCATGTCGGCCGCCTCCCGGGCTACCTCGGTTCCGGTGATGCCCATTGCCACGCCGATATCGGCGCGGCGCAGCGCGGGGGCGTCATTGACCCCGTCCCCGGTCATTGCCACGATGTTACCGCGCTGCTGCAGCGCTTCCACAAGGCGCAGTTTCTGCTACGGTGCAACGCGGGCGAACACCACGGTATCGGCAGCGATATCGATCAGCTCCTGTCCGGAAAGTTTTTCAAGGGCAGCGCCATTGATCACCGGCACCGTGTCCGGTTTCTGCCCGGCACCATCCAGACCAATCTGGCTGGCGATGGCGGCTGCCGTACCGGGGTGATCGCCGGTGATCATCTTCACATGGATCCCGGCTGCCAGGCAGGCGTGCACCGCGGTTATCGCCTCCGGCCGTGGCGGATCAATCATGCCCTGCAATCCCAGAAAGACAAGACCGGTTTCAATATTCTCATGGCAGATGGCGTCAATTTCCGCGGGAAAATCGATTCGCGCGAAGGCCAGCACCCGCAGGCCCTCTGTGACCATCTCCTGCACATGATCCTCTATCGGCCCCCACTCCAGCTCCTCCGGCTCACCGGCCGCGTTCAGTGCGGTCATGCAGCGAGGCAGCAGGCTCTCCACGGAACCCTTGATATACACGCGCCGTTTCTGCGCCGGCCCCCGGTCATGCAGGGTGGCCATGTACTGGTATTTGGATTCAAAAGGGATGGCATCCAGCCGGGGCCACTCCATTTGCAGCTGCTTGAGGTCGAGTCCCGCCTTGCAGGCAGCCACCAGCAGCGCCCCTTCGGTGGGATCACCCTCGATATACCACCCGTCGGCGCCCTTTTTCAGCTGCGAATCGTTGCACAGCGCCCCGGCCAGGAGCAGCTCCTGCAGAGCCGGGTGGCTGGCAATGGAAACCGGATTCCCGCCCCGCAGAATGGCGCCATCGGGATTGTAGCCCAGGCCACTTGCCTGAAACCGCTCGCCGCCGGCCAGCAGTTGCTGCACGGTCATCTGGTTCTGGGTCAGGGTTCCGGTCTTGTCCGAGCAGATAACAGTGGTGCTGCCCAGCGTCTCCACCGCAGGCAGATGGTGGATGATGGCGTTGCGGCGCGCCATGCGCCCCACGCCGATGGCCAGGGTGATGGTTACAACAGCGGGCAGCCCCTCCGGAATGGTGCCCACCGCCAGCGCCACCGAGGCCATGAACATGTTGAACCAGGACTCGCCCCGCAGGGTTCCCACCAGAAAGGTCACAGCGGCCATGGCGAGAATGACATAGAGCAGAAGATGGCTGAAACGGTTGATCTTGCGGGTCAGGGGGGTGGCCAGCACCTCGGCCGAGGAGATCAGTTCGGAGATACGGCCCAGCTCGGTATTGTCTCCCGTTCCGGTAACCACCCCCATGCCGGTACCGTGGGTGACAAGAGTGGTTGAGTAGGCCATGTTGCGCCGGTCGGCCAGTACGGTATCGGCTTCCACGATACCGTCATCCTTCTCCACCGGCACCGATTCACCGGTCAGGGCGGACTCGTCTATCTGCAGATCCCGGCTGCGCAGCAGGCGCAGGTCGGCGGGAACCCGGTCACCGGACTGCAGCAGCACAATGTCACCCGGCACCAGTTCATGCGCCGGAATCTCGCTTCTCTCCCCGTCACGGACAACTGTCGCCGTGGTTGTCATATCCCTGACCAGCGCTTCGATGGCCTGCAGCGCCTTTGCCTCCTGAATGAAACCGATCAGGGTGTTGACCAGCACTACACCCAGGATAACGCTGGCATCCACCCACTTCTGCAGCAGCGCGGTAACAAGCGCCGATGCGAGCAGAATGTAGATCAACGGCTGGTGGAACTGACGTAGCAGGCGCAGCAGCGGCCCCTCTTTCCGCGGCGGGGTAAGTGCATTTTGACCATACTGTTCCAGCCGGGCGGATGCTTCCTCACGGCTGAGTCCCTGTTGGGAACTGTCTGACGCTGCGAGGATGTCTTCGCCCGGAGCAGCATGAGGAGAGGCAAGCGGGGAACCAGCCACCTGCTTATCGGGTTTTGCTGAACTACCGGTAGATATGCTCATAATCATTCCTGATTGACTATCTTGATGGAGTGCAATTTTTTGAAAAAAAGAGTCCTGAACAGTGATATTGTAGAATATCGCCAAACAACTATCGGGAAACAAAGAGAGCTAACTGGCAAATCAGGTTTATGGAATATGGCTATATAAATGAAATTCTGATTCTGTTGGTGGTTTCACTGACGGTCGGGGTGCTGTTCCTGCGCCTGAGCCTGCCTCCCATTCTCGGCTATCTGGCTGTCGGCGTGCTGGTGGGGCCGTATGGATTTGCCTGGATTGATGATACCGAGCACACGCGGGCACTGGCCGAGCTCGGTGTGGTATTTCTGCTGTTTACCATCGGTCTGGAGTTTTCCCTGCCACAACTGATCCGGATGAAGCGGATCGTGCTGGGCCTGGGCGGCTCACAGGTATTTTTGACCACGGCAATCGTGGCGGCAACGGCACTCTATTTTGGTCTGCCGCTGGAGAGCGCCCTGGTCTTGGGTGGTGTTATCGCCATGTCATCGACCGCCCTGGTGATCCGGCAGCTGACCGATCAGGTGGAGCTGCACACCCGTCATGGCAGAAATGCGGTCGGCATCCTGCTGTTTCAGGATGTGATGGTTATTCCCTTCCTGATTCTGGTCTCCCGGCCCGAGGGGGCGGTGGATGGCATGTCAGCTGCCACAGTACTGGCCGCACTGGCAAAGGGTCTGTTCGCCCTGCTTGCGATCCTTGCTGTGGGGCGCTGGGGGTTACGGCCGCTGTTCCGGGGCATTGCCCGCTTCCGTTCTACCGAACTGTTCATGCTCAATGTGCTGCTGGTTACGCTGGGAGCTGCGACAATCACCCATGAAATGGGAATGTCTTTTGCCCTGGGGGCATTTCTCGCCGGCATGATGCTGAGTGAGACCGAATTTCGCCACGAGGTGGAGGCAGAGATCCGGCCATTCCGGGATCTGCTGCTCGGGTTGTTCTTCATCACTATCGGCATGTTGCTGAACGTTCAGCTGCTACCGGAGATCTGGCTTCCGGTTCTGCTGTTGCTACTGGTTCTGATCACCTTCAAACTGCTGTTGATAGTCGGACTCTGCCGCGTGATGGGGTGGGACAGTGCCGTGGCGCTGCGTACCGGCCTGGTTCTGGCTCATGGCGGTGAGTTTGGATTTGCCATTCTTTCTCTCGCGCTTGGTACCGATATGCTGCCAGCCGATTCCGGGCAGATCGTGCTGGCGGCTCTGCTGATCAGCATGGCTATTGCTCCGTTACTGCTTAGGTACAACGGCCGTCTGGTGTGGCGTCTCATGCCCACTACCGCAACCCTGAGTCAGCAGGCGATCAAGGATCGGATCAGTGATGCATCCCGCAAGCTCAGCGGCCATGTTGTCATTTGTGGTTTTGGACGGGTGGGGCAGAATATCGCCCGTTTTCTCGAAGATGAACAGATCAGATTCATCGCTACCGATCTGGATCCGGTTCTGGTACAAAATGCAATCAAAGCGAAGGAGCCGGTGGTCTATGGTGATGCGGCAAACATTGAGATTATCAAGGCCGCCGGCGTAGAACGGGCTGTCGCACTGGTGATCAGCATGAGTGATGACAGTACCGCACTCAAAATTCTGAGTCGGGTTCGCAAGATCGACACAAAGATTCCGATTCTGGTTCGCACCCGGGATGACAGCCGTCTGAAAGAGCTGCAACAGGCCGGCGCCACCGAAGTAGTTCCGGAAACCATGGAGGCCAGTCTGATGCTCTCCTCCCTGCTGCTGGTAACACTCAAGGTTCCGGTATCCCATGTATTTTACAAGATGCGCCAGGTGAGAAAAGAGCACTATGCACTGCTGCACCGGGTACTTCCTGGCGAAGATGCCATTGCAATGACATCGGGCAGCAGCGTGGAAGAGCACTGGACCATTGAGCTGAACGAAGGCATGTGGGCAACCGGGCGCACCTTCGCCGAGCTGGAACTGGAAAAACTGTCAGTAAAAGTGACCACCCTGCAGCGCGATGAGAACCGCACCCCCAACCCCCCCGCAGATACCACGCTGCAAGCAGGCGATACACTGGTTTTGTTTGGAACTCCGACTGCCCTGGAGCAAGCAGAGAAGAGGCTTTGCAGGAGGCTAAATTCCAAGCCGGGGCCTACGGAGTGTTAACAATCACCGTTCGTGGCGAGATTTTGGCCCTTTTCCGCTACGCCTTACCGCGCCTTGTCAACACGAAAAACAGTTCGGAATTTTGCTCACTCGGGTAATTGTTAAAATGGGCAGGTCGAAACATGATGTCTAGAAGTCTGTCGGGTTTGGGAATAATCTACTGCGCTGATGGGAGAGCGGCCAAAATATCCCCGGTTTTTCGTTAAATAGCCCCACTATTCGCCTCAAAACCGGAAATGTTTTGACTCGATCTCCCACCAGATCGCTACGATTACCCAAACCCGACAGACTCCTAGAGTTTAGTCAACCGGTTGCTGATATATAGTGCAACGGTAAACAACAGAAGAGCGCCGGCCTGATGAGCTGCAGCAAGAGAGACCGGAACACCAAGCAAGAGCGTGAAGATGCCGAGTGCAATCTGCACTGCCAGCGCTGCAAGCAAAAGATAAAATCCTGCACGAATACCGGGGGGTAATATCGCTTTCCGAGCCTTCCACCAGAACAGCGGAACCAGCAAAAACAGCAATGTTGCCAAAACCCGGTGATTAAACTGAATCGTGGCAATATTTTCAAACCAGTTTTTCCACACCGGATCCAGTATATACATCGCTTCAGGATAAAAGCGGCCAGCCATCAGTGGAAAGGTGTTGAAGGTAAACCCGGCTTTCGTCCCGGCAACAAATCCACCGGAAAGTATTGTCAGAAAAACCAATCCGGTGATCAGCAGCGAGTATCCCGGCAATTTTTGTTTTGGCCGCGCAAAAGAGCGTCCGGTTTTTGGTAACAACAAGTCAAGCGCCACCCAAAAAATATAAGCATAGATAACCACCGCCAGCCCCAAATGAGCGGTCAGCCGGTACTGGCTTACACGGGGATCATTTACCAACCCGCTTTTAACCATATACCAGCCCATCAATCCCTGCAGTCCACCAAGAATAAACATCATCAGCAATTTGGGGATCAGGGGCCTGCCGAGCCGACCCTTTAAAAGAAAATAGAGGAACGGAATCAAAAATACTATCCCGATAAAACGCCCCAGCAACCGGTGTGCATACTCTAGCCAAAAGATACTTTTGAACTCGTCCAGAGACATATGGAGATTCTTGATCTTATACTCAGGAAATTGCTGATAAAGAAGAAAAACCTTTTCCCACTCCATCTGGCTGAATGGCGGCAGGATCCCCATAATCGGTTGCCATTGCACCATGGAGAGACCTGATCCGGTCAGACGGGTTACAGCACCCAGAACCATCATGGCTAAAATAATTGCACAGCAGATCAGAAGCCAGATTGCGACTGTTTTTTGTTGAGGCGAAGAATCAGTATTTGTCATGAGCAATGTCTGGTTGTCGGGGACTTGGATCTGATAAAGAGCAGCTTACCGTCCCTTGATTAATGCGAAGTTGCTGATATGCATGCTGTTGACTTCGGTTTTCCTAAATCACCTTACTGAGTGAATCAATAGCTTAACATAACATGAGAACGATCAACCGGGGCTTCCAGGTTCAGTAATATCCGGATAGAAGATGGTGGGTTATTTAACTCGGGCCAGAGAGCTATTTGACCTAAATCAAGGATGATCTGCATGATGGATGTATAGACTGGCAGCCAGAAATCAGTATTCCCACCTAAAACAGCAACAGGAGACTACCATGGCTGAACAATCTCACCCCGAGGGTGCACCTGAACGGATCGGGGATGCACCTGAACGGATCCCCTTCTGGCAGCGCGTAGCCGACAACCCTTTTTTGCTGCTTTTTATTGGTGTCGTGATGCCGACAGTTTTTTATATCCTGTGGGGTGTCATGGAAGTTGCCAATCTGCCGATTGCCGAATAAGGGAGGGCACAGCAAATGACTTCATTTCAACCACCCGCCGATCGAATCTGGTGGAATACGCCGGTCGGCAAGGATGAAATTCTGTGGATAGGCATCGCCTTGGTGTGGTGTCTGATTATGTTTTTCATGATGCCCTACTGGCATGTCTATGGAAAACAGAACCTCTCCACCGAAGCCTACCAGACCACACCAAAGAAATTTCTGGCGAGTGTCGATGCCATGGTTGAGAAATACCAAACCGGCGAGGAGAAGGGGATTCCGATAGTCAGCCCACCGGCAGGTAGTGATGTCTATCTGGCGGCGCGGCTTTGGTCGTGGTATCCCATTCTGGAGCTAGAAAAAGACAAGAGCTACCGCCTGCACCTCTCTTCCCTGGACTGGCAGCACGGATTTTCCCTGCAACCAGTCAATATCAATCTGCAGGTGATTCCCGGCTACGAAATGGTCATCAATATAACGCCTGATCAATCCGGTGATTTCGCCGTTGTCTGCAATGAGTTTTGCGGCATTGGCCATCATACGATGCTGGGCAAAATCATCGTGAAGGAGTAACGAACAATGGCACAATTTCGTGTGTGTCCCGATTCCGGGTTCTATTTTGACAAGTCCGCCGAGCAGCTGATGAAGGTCAATGCCGTGGCAGGGGTTGTCTGTCTGCTGATTGGCGGCATCATGGCGCTGGGTGTGGTTTTGACCCGCTGGCAGACCATCCATCTGTTGCCGGCAGATATGTTCTATACAGCACTGACCGCGCATGGCATCAATGCGCTGATTTTCTGGATCATCTTCTTTGAGATGGCGGTGCTCTATTTCGCCGCCTCTACTCTGTTGCGCTGCCGACTGGCCGGTCCACGCTGGGCGTGGCTGGGGTTTGCCCTGATGATCATCGGTGCAGTGATGAACAACATCGCCGTGTTCAGTGGCAAGTCCAGCGTAATGATGACCTCCTATGTGCCGATGCAAGCGCAACCTCATTTTTATCTGGGGCTGATTCTGTTCGCGGTAGGTGCCCTGATCGCCTGCTTCGTATTCCTGGGTACGCTGGTAATCGCCAAGGCCGAGAAGACCTATGAAGGGTCGGTTCCGCTGGTCACGTTCGGCGCAACGGTCGCCGCTATCATCGCCGTCTTTACCATCGCCTCGGGCGCCATTATCCTGGTTCCGACTTTCCTCTGGTCAATCGGCTATATCAACCATATTGATGCCGAAGTGTATCGCATAATCTGGTGGGCGATGGGACACTCCTCCCAACAGATCAATGTGGTCGCACATATCTCTATCTGGTATCTCATCATCGGAATTCTGTTTGGCGCCCGCCCCATGTCGGAGAAGGTAAGTCGCTCCGCCTTCCTGCTCTACATCTTTTTCCTGCAGCTGGCCAGTGCTCACCATATTCTGGTCGATCCGGGTGTCGGTACGGAGTGGAAGATCTTTAACACCAGTTACGCGATGTACCTGGCGGTGCTGGCAAGTCTGATTCATGGTCTTACCGTTCCCGGCGCGATGGAGGTGGCGCAGCGCAAGAAAGGCCTGACCAAGGGGCTATTTGAGTGGTTGCGCAAGGCGCCATGGGACAATCCGGTATTCTCTGGTTTCTTTATCTCTTTGGTTGTGTTCGGCTTCATCGGCGGCATTACCGGCGTGGTAATGGGTACAGAGCAGATTAACCTGATCATCCATAACACCATTTACGTCCCGGCGCATTTCCATGCTACCGTGGTAATTGGAACCACCTCTACCTTCATGGCGCTGACCTATCTGCTGATTCCGGTGCTATTCCGGCGCGGGCTGTTTCTGCCCAAGCTGGCCATGTGGCAGCCGTATATCTTCGGTGGCGGGATGGTGCTGCTGGTTCTCTTTATGCTGGGTGCTGGCACCCTCGGTGTCTCCCGTCGCCACTGGGATATGGGGTTCACTGGTGCACTGTTGAGCTTTGAATATCCGGGTACAGCTTACATGATGATGGCTATAGGTGCCATCGGTGGTGTTCTGGGTGTCATCGGCGGAGCCGCATATATCATTGTCACGGTGGGTTCGTTGCTGTTCGGCAAGAAGCTGGAGGCCTCTGCTGGCATTCTGGAGAGCTTTGGTGTCAAGGCATTAGCGCCTTCGGTCTATAATGTGGAGCGACCCGAAACCCTGGCAATGGCCGAGAAGCTACCGGTTGAAGAGCATGGTTCGTCAGGCTTTGAAGCACCTGGCACCTTCATCCTTGCCATGCTGCTGCTGGTCTGCTTTGTCGTCTACTACTTCATCAACTGGGACTACCTGTCCTCCGTCTGGCCAATGGGATAGATTGCCATCATGGTAAAACAGCTCATTAGTCTGTTTAAGCTCCGCATCGGTGTGGTGATGATGTTTACCGCGCTGGTGGCGATGGCCATCACCCCGGGGCGAAGTCTGGGCGGGTGGGAGATGCTGGTTCTGGCGGTGGCAGTGTTGATTTCTGCCGCCGCCGCCGGGGCATTCAACCAGTATTACGAAACCGACTTGGACGCACGCATGCAGCGCACCGGTGACCGGCCCTTCGTGACCGGGCGGTTTCACAAAAGCCCACTGTGGATTGTCTTGATTCTGCTGTTGCTGGCCGCCGGCGTGATCAGTGCGGCGTGGGTGCTCAACGGCGCAACCGCCCTCTACATATTTCTGGGAGCATTTTTCTACGCGGTGGTCTATACCGTATGGCTGAAACGACGCACCTGGATGAATATCGTGATTGGCGGCGCCTCGGGAAGTTTTGCCGTACTGGCCGGGGCGGCAGCGGTAAATCCAGCCATGGACGCGGTGCCCATCTTGCTGGCGCTGGTGCTGTTTTTCTGGACCCCCTCCCATTTCTGGAGTCTGGCCATTGCCCGGCACGCTGACTATGTAGCGGCCGGGGTGCCGATGCTACCGGTAGTGGTCGGTGACCGGCGCGCGGCTCAGGTGGTGCTGGCCAACACCTTGCTGCTGGTGAGTATTTCCATACTGCCGTTTTTCTATGGCATGAGCTGGATCTATCTTGCAGGCGCTGTTGCTGGTGGTGGCTATTTCATCTATCGTAATCTGCAGATGGTCTTCCACCCGACGCCCAAGGTGGCTATGGG
The DNA here is from genome assembly GCA_024277595.1 of Gammaproteobacteria bacterium. GTDB lineage: Bacteria > Pseudomonadota > Gammaproteobacteria > Thiohalospirales > Thiohalospiraceae > DRMK01. The sequence continues at coordinate 9,805 of JAJRUV010000005.1, read as the reverse complement.
CAGTTTTTTCGCATCGCTGGTGCAATTGGTGCTGTTATTGGCGGGCGCAGTTATTGACGTTTCCGTATCTGGTTGAAACGACGTGCGTTTCTTCAGCTTAACAACTGTTCTTTCTATACTTTTTTTTTCTTCGTTTTTTTTTGTTTTCCCGGCCAACGGGCAGCCGTCTTCCACACCGGTAAAATTTGAATACACTACGGCACTCAATACCAGCCAGAAAGCCATTGGCAACCAGCTTGGTGATTATTCCGTAACAGATGTTAATGGCCAGCAACACAGCCTGGCCGAGTTGCGCGGCAAACCGATGGTGCTGAGCATGATCTTTACCAGCTGCCATCAGATATGCCCGATGACCACCCGACATCTTGCGGAGGTAATTGATAAAGCCCGTGCCGCACTGGGCAATGACAGTTTTACAGTGGTAGCTATCGGCTTTGATACCGCCGTTGACACTCCGGAAGCAATGCGCTATTTTGCCAAACAGCAAGGCATTGAAGATGCGGACTGGAAGCTGTTCAGTATTGATGCCGCAGACGTGTCCGCGTTAACTCATGATGTCGGGCTGATCTATTTTCCCTCCGCACGCGGATTTGACCATATCATCCAGGCCACAGTCATCGATGCCGAGGGGGTGGTTTACCGGCAGGTATATGGGCAGGTTTTTGATACCCCGCTGCTGGTGGAACCATTGAAAGATTTGATATTGGGCCGACCCCAACCATCGCAGGATTTTATCTCTGAATTGTTCAATAAAGTACGTTTCTTTTGCACCGTTTACGATCCCGTCCGGGACGGCTACTATTTTGATTATTCGCTGTTCCTTGGGCTGTTTATCGGCGCTTCCATTATTATCTTTGTTTGTCTATGGATGGTGAAAGAGATTCGCTACCGGCGGCGCTATTTCAAAACCGCCAGAAAGCCATCCTGACAGCAAAATCCCCGGCATGTTGACCTGTATCAAGTCCGCAGGGAAGCGAGTGTAATACACTGATACTTCACGATTTGTCGAATAGCGTTACTTATCCTCCAGGATGTTGAATTTTAATGAGTGCTGCTCCCATCAAGCGAGCTTATCTGGTTCTAGAAAACTGGTTTAACCTCTCCTTCGGATCATGGAACCCACTTTACCATTTGGGAACCCTGACTTTTTTCTTTTTCTGGATCGTACTGGTCAGCGGAATCTATCTGTTTCTGTTTTTTCACGGCAGCCTCGATGGCGCCTATGCTTCAGTCGAGCGGATGACCCATGAACAGTGGTATGCTGCCGGGATAATGCGCAGTCTGCACCGCTATGCCTCGGATGCGGCCGTTGGTACCATTTTGTTGCATATGTTCCGGGAATTTGCGCTGGATCGTCACCACGGGGCACGCTGGTACTCCTGGTTTACCGGCGTACCTCTGTTGTGGATGGTGGTTACACTGGGGATCACCGGTTACTGGCTGGTGTGGGATCAGTTGGCACAGTATATCGCTATCGGTTCAGCCAAATTAATGGATGTATTACCGATCTTCTTTGGTTCCATGGCACGGAATTTTCTGGAAGGCGCCCTCTCGGATCGGTTTTTTATTCTGATTGAATTTCTGCACCTGCTGGGTCAGCCGATGCTGCTGGTATTCGCGCTCTGGTTTCATGTGCGCAGGCTGTCGAATGTCAGCATCAACCCTCCCCGCGGACTGGCAATCGGGAGCTTTCTGGCTCTGCTGACTCTCTCGTTAATCAAACCGGCGGTTAGTCACGACCCGGCCGATTTAACCACGGTGCCGCAGGTGCTGAACCTGGACTGGTTCTATCTCAATATTTATCCGCTACTGGACTACTGGAGCGCTGGCAGTATCTGGATTCTGACCATCGGCATTACCTTTCTGCTGATGATTTTACCCTGGGTACCTCCAAGACCTGCGGGAGCAGCGGCGGTGGTTGATCTGGATAATTGTGACGGGTGCAAACAGTGTTTTGATGACTGTCCGTTTGACGCCATTACAGTGCAGGCACGTACCGATGGTGCACGTCATGAGCGCGAGGTGGTGGTTGATCCGGCATTGTGTGCTGCGTGTGGGATCTGTGTGGGTTCATGCCACGCATCCAATCCCTTCCGGAAAGCCGAGAAGGAGCTTAAAACCGGTATTGATATGCCGCAGCTACCCATAAACCAAGTGCGCACCATGACAGACACTGCGGTTGCCGCGCTGACAGGGGATGTTAAAATCCTTGTCTTCGGCTGCAACCACGGTTTTGATGTAACTCGGTTGAACAGCGACGATACCATCGGGCTCTCTCTTTTCTGTACCGGGATGATTCCGCCAACGCTCATCGAGTATGCGTTGAGAAAAGGTGCTGACGGGGTGATGGTGGCCGGCTGCAGGCACGCTGACTGCTATTTCCGTTTTGGTAACCGCTGGATGGAGAAGCGTCTCGAGGGAGAACAGGCTCCGGTTCTGCGCAAGCGAGCTGATCGCCGCCGTATTACCATCCAGGGTGGCGCCGAAACCGATCACAACGTAGTCGAAGGGGCGCTAGCTGCTTTTCGGCAGGAGCTGAGCAGGTTGGAGCAGGTCGAACCAGAGGAGTCACCGCATGGCTAAGCGTTACCTGCTACAGGTTGTAAACTACGCCATTTTCATGGTACTGGTCGGATACTTCTCTTCCGCACCTGCCTATCGGCATCTCGCAGAAGATCAGGCAATGGTCGTTCTGGCATTCAGTCATGCCGGTCAACACCGTGAGCCTTGCCGTGAAGTATCGGCCGAGGAGATGGCAAAGCTGCCACCTAACATGCGCCGCCCCACTGAGTGCCCACGCGCCCGTTCTCCTGTTACGGTGGAGCTGCTGATGGATGGCAAACCGCTGCTCAGCACGGTTGCCAAACCACCCGGACTGTTCGATGATGGTGGAGTCGATATCTTCCTTGATACTACAGTACCAGCAGGCGAACATCAATTTTCAATCAGAATGAACGACAGTGTGCGGATGAAAGGGTACAATTACACACATGAACAGGTTGCAGTGCTGGCTCCTGCCCAACTGCTGTTTATCGACTTTAATACAGAGCAAGGGTTTGTCTTTAAATAACAACATCATAATTCCGTGTTGAACCGGGGTTTCTTTCTTGACGCACCAGGGTCGGGTTCCCGCCACCTGGCTATTGGCTGGCTGTTGCTTGCATTGAGTTCCCTAGTGATTGGCGGCCTGTTCACGCTGCTGATAGTCATGTCCAGAACTCCGGGAATTCAGGATTATTTCCCCTGGATAGATTTTTTTCATACGGCCCTGGTGGTTCACGTTGACCTTACGGTGCTGGTATGGTTTCTGTCATTCGCCGGAGTATTATGGAGCTTTAACAGCTCGGGAAGTGGCAAAGTCTGGAGTTGGGCCGCCCTCTCTCTCTGCCTGTCCGGCACGGTAGTTATCAGTCTCGCGCCGTTTCTGGGAGCGGGTGATCCCCTAATGAACAATTATGTTCCCGTGCTTCAGGATCCGATCTTCTTTACCGGGCTGGGCTTGTTTGGCCTCGGCTTTACAGCTCTGGTACTGCATGGCCTGTTTTTCTCCCACCCCGTCGGCTCAGCCATCAGCTGCGGTGGAGCACTGCGTTTCGGGCTGTTGACAGCCCTTGTAATCTCACTGCTTGCCATCCTTGCCCTTATTGCTTCCTGGTATGATATGCCGGGCTCTGCTCAGGGCAAGGCCTATTATGAGCTGCTTTTCTGGGGTGCCGGCCACACCATACAGTTTACCCATGTCCAACTGATGCTGGTTGCCTGGTTGTGGCTTGCCTCCGCATCCGGCGCCATTCCGAATCTGGGTCCGCGGACAACGCTGCTGCTGTTTGCTCTTGGCGCGGCTCCAGCATTGCTGACCCCCTATATTTACCTGGCGTATGAGGTGGGTTCTGCAAACCATATACTGGGGCTCACCTGGCTCATGCAGTTTGGCGGCGGCCTGGCGGCATTGCCGCTGGCACTGGTAGTAGTGCTGGCTGTTATCCGCACCGGACGGGTTGCTGAGGGGGTTCGAGCCGAACGGGCCGCTCTTCTGTTTTCAATTCTGCTGTTTGGCGTTGGAGGCGTTATCGGTTTTCTGATTAGCGGCAGCAATGTCACCATCCCTGCTCATTACCATGGTTCTATTGTTGCCGTTACTCTTGCCTACATGGGTATCACCTACCATATCCTGCCACTGCTGGGATTCAGGAAACCCGTTGGAAAAATGGTAAATCTGCAGCCCGTTATTTATGGCGGCGGCCAGTTGATGCATGTTTTGGGGTTGGCCTGGTCCGGAGGCTACGGAGTTCAGCGCAAAACCGCAGGCAGCGACCAGGAGCTAAAAACTGTTCAGGAGATTGCCGGAATGGGTATTATGGGGCTGGGGGGAATGATTGCGATTATCGGCGGAATACTGTTTCTGATTATTGTATTCAAGGCCATGTGGCCAGAAAAACCCGCCAAAAGAGCGTAGGGAACGTTCTCAATTACAGTCGATCAGGTAATCGAGAACGCACCCGAGCATCACTTTATGTTTTGTCTGCCTGGTTTTTGTCCATGATCTCCTGCCCAGGCTGGTTTTCTGCACTGTCTGTCTGCAGATACTGAACAACATTAAACAGACCCAGGGAAAGAGTCAGGATAATCGCAAAAAAAATCAGCTGGCGGTATTCAAAACGTTTGTCAAACATGAGTTCAAGCCGCTCCAGCAACCAGTCGGATAAAAAATAGAGAAAGATACCCGCAACAGTAAAGTAGACTATCTCCATAACTATTTCCGATCCTGTGGCCGACTAACGGCTCCATTATATATTTAGCGGGCGTATAAATGAAAGGCCAGCAGATAAATCAACAAACCGGTTATTGATACATAAATCCAGACAGGTAACGCCCGGCGGGCAAACCGGCGGTGAAAGACAAAATCACCACGACCTGCATGAACGAGTGTTATAACAACCAGGGGCACATTGACCGCCGCCAGAATGACATGAGAAACAAGAATAGCAAAATAAAACGGCCTGATTGCCCCTTGTCCGGCAAAAGGAATATTACCAACATTGGCATGATAAACCAGATAACAAATCATGAAAACAGCCGACACTCCTGCAGCTGTGATCATGCATGCCCTGTGGGCAGAGCGATTCTTCTGTCGGATAAAATAGTAACCGGCTAGCAGGAAGGATGCAGTTATCCCGTTAAGTACCGCTTGCAGGTGAGGAAGATAGGCAACCATATCCATGATTGCTGTATATTATACAGGTAACTCAACAACAACCTTGGTTAAAATATCATGATGAAAATTAATGCCAAAATTTTATTAATCACTGTTATTGCAATGCTTGTTCTGCTCCCGACGATTTCTTTTGCAACGGACGCTGGCGAACAGACCGATATCTATTCCGGATTCTACTCCAGAGACGGGAATGATGACAGAGCAGCAAGAGTATCCGGGAACAGTATTTACATTAAATTTTATCCGGATCAGTGGGTTATTATGTTGTATGTCCCCTATCCATACGCCACAACACTGGAGAACAAGGTTTTGCACGATGCGTTTAGAACCGTTAGTAAACGAGTCAAATCCAAATCATACATCAGGGGTAAATTTGGGGCTCTTGACCGGCAAGTGATTGCACATATCGAAAAATATGAAATGCCGGAGAACAATAAAGCAGTTTTTGAGTGTGACGGCACAGCACCTTGCAGAGTCAAGTTTAGCAATGGTTCTATGGAAATGAGGAAGGCGGGTATGCTCAATGATCACATTATCAAGTTTAACCGGATTGATGAGTAGTCCCGGCTTTCATGAGAATGATCTTGTTTCCCCGGTAATATATGTACACTGTTGCCGGGTTAATATTCAATGTATTCGCGGATCTTCAAAAACTGTTCAACAATTGTTTCCGGGTTGTGCGGCTGCGAAAATGCGGCGACCAGCCTCGCTTGCGGATCAGTAAGAAAAATCGCGCTAGTGTGGTTGACCAGATAGTTCTCGTCTGTGGTTTGCGCCCCCTTTTGGTAGCCTGATCCATACTGCCGTGTAAAACTGTCGATCTCTGTTTTGTCTCCGGTTGCGGCGGTAAAATTTTTGTTAAAATAAGCCATATAATCGGAAAGATGTTTTGGCGTGTCACGCTCCGGATCTACCGATATAAATATAATCTGCATGTCCGACCCTTGCCCGTTCATCTCCTCCAATCGGCTATCAACTTTGGTCAGCACCGAGAGCGTGGCGGGACATACATCGGGGCAATGAGTGTAACCAAAAAAAAGAAATGACCATTTTCCCTGCAACCTCTCTTTTGTGAAAGGAACCTCGTTCTGATCTGTTAATTCAAATGGCACGAGCACCTTTGGTTCGGGGCGGAGTACACCGATTAGCTCTTGGGGTGGTAATGCGGATGGAGAACGTGTGTACCAGAACGCAAATGCGAAGATTACTACCAATATCCATAACCCGAGCAGAAAAAATGCTCTCTGGGGGGACTTTCCTGCTGAAGTCATGGTCGTTTTTTTTTCCACTGTTTATACGCCCATACGAAAAACGCAGCCAGCACGATCAGATTGATAATCATCCCGACTGCGAAGAATGCGGTAAGATCGTCCCTTCCGGAAGTGGGATGGCTATCCTGCAGAGTGATGTTAGCTGGTTCTGCCGATTTTGTTGGCATCTCTCTTTACTCCGTTTGAGTTTGGGGCATGGGTTGACAATGTAATTGGTTTATTATGCGCGGATTCAACTCGTAAGTGCAACACAAACTGTCGGTAAGCAGGCAAGCTGCGATGTTACCGCAGCTTTTCGTACCGAGGATGATGTTATCCTGGCAAATAGCTGAATGGTCATCACAAATTTTCTTGTGCAGCACCAAAATGGCATCAGCATTGTGCCGCTGCGAAAAACGGGACGCAACCGCCCTCCCCTTGGCTCAATGGATTAAACCGGAAAAGTATTTTTCGGTTCAGTACGAAGCACGCCCAAAGTTACTGTGGAGGTTTATATTCGGGAGTTCAGGAAAGAGAACGCAGTGAGGTCATTTCCATCGCACAGGGGAACTGCTGCCATCTTGGGAAATTAACAACCTGGATGGTTTACGAAACCATCCAGGTGGACTTCTGTAATGTCAAAACAAACAGGGATGGAAATTACTTGGTGAACTTTGCGCGCATATAGGTAACCAGTTTCCATATATCATCTTCAGAAAGATTGGCATCGGTACCCGGGCCAAACCCCTCCATCTCTGCCTCTTCACTGCCGCCCTTTAGGGTAATCCAGAATAGCTGGCCATCCTTGATCCCTGCCAAAAAACCAGGCTCTGTGAAATCTAGTGGCTTGATTTCCAAATCCGCTGCAGATGATCCCTTTCCGTCTCCCTTGGTGCCGTGACATTTTTTGCACTTTCTCTTATAGAACTTCCCGGCTTGTTTGAGTAAATCCTCATTTTCCAACTCGTCAGCATATGGGTTTTCCATCTTCAAATACTCATCCGGCGCGGTAGGGACCGTGTGCTCATCCCCGGCATTTACTGTCGTTACGCCAAGAAAAGAGATGCTCAACAAGGCGGGTAAAATATATTTGATTTTCATACTTGATTCCTCTTCAACATACTCCAGTTGTCGCACCAAAAAAAGGAGGCAGGAAAACCCGCCCCCCTGTTTTCAACAAAAAACGCCCTTCTAGTAAATATCATTCATCGTATTATAGATGTTGAATTTACCTGTCGGATTATCAAGCCCTGTTATCCGGTGCTTGATTTTAAGGGTCTTGTCATCGATTATGACCAGTTCACCAGCATCATCCCACAGGGAAACCCACACTTCATCTCCGGCCTTGTTGTATTCCATATGCACGACCTTTTTCTTGAAGGTGAACTCCTTGGGAGGAGCGGTCGGATTGTCGATATTGAACACCGTAAGAACGTTGGATTTATCCGGGTTGATAGTGTTGTCACAATAGACATTCTTGCTCTTCGGATGGGTCTTGATAAACAGTGAGTTACCAGCCAGCTCCCACTCTCTTACCACCGTCCAGGCATAATCCTTCGAAGGGTCAGTGCTAATGATGGAAACCAGCCCTTCGCCGAGATGCACGGTCGCCCACACATTCCCGAACTCCGGATCAACCCAGTTGGCGCCGCGGCCAGGGTGTGGCTTGGTGCCGGTAACGATGTTTTTGACCAGTTTGCGATCCACCGTATCGATGACCGAGATGGTATCCCTGGCATTGGCCGCAACGAGGAAGTAACGCTTGGTGGAGTCCCAACCGCCATCATGCAGGAAGCGTTCGGCTTCTATCCAGGTCTCGTCAACGGTACCGCTATCCATTTTGCTGTAATCCACCAACAGAACATAGCCGGTTTCCTTGATGGCGAGGAGCCATTCAGGTGCGGTGTGTGAAGCAACGATGGACGCAACCCGCGGTTCCGGATGGTACTCATCGGTGTCATAAGTATAACCAATGGTACTCATTACTTTCAGGGGTTCCAGTGTGTGACCATCCATTATCACATAGTGGGGTGGCCAGTAATCACCAGCAACCACATACTTGTCTTCAAAGCCCTTGAATTTGCTGGTATCAAGCGATCTGGCATCGATTCCGGTTCTGACTTCGGCGACGATATTGGGTGGTTGAGCCCACATATCCATCATGGTAGCTCTGCCATCACGTCCAATTGCATACATATATCTCCCGGTTGCGGAAGATCTGAGAATGTGGACAGCAAACCCGGAGTCCAGGGTGGAAAGTATTTCCTTGGTATCGCCATCTATGATCGATACCTTGCCCGCATCCCGTTGAATCACACCGAAATAGTTCTCCCAGTTGGCTTTTGGCGCACTCTTGGGGCGCTTGTCAACAGGAACATGAACCTTCCAGGACTCTTTCATGTCCTTCATGTTCCAGGGAGGTGGCACAGGAGGCTCAATCTGGACAAACTTTGCCATCAGATCGGTTTGCTCCTTGGTCATGAACCCATCCTTACCCCAGCCAGGCATTCCACCATCTGTACCCTCGTACATTATTTTTTCCAGCTTGGCGAGTTTTTTCTTAAGAGTTTTTGCCGGGGTGATATCCGGGCCGGTAGCGCCTTTTCTCAACGCACCATGGCAACCGGAACACCGGTGAAAATAGATGAACTCTGCGTCCTTCATCTCCTGATCAGTCAATTTCGGCACCGGCTGCAACCCTTTTGCAGCAGCCGTACCCACCATCCCGCTCATCAGAACGGCCGCGAGAATGGGGGTTAACGTACTACCTAAACGCTTCTTCATAGCCCTTTGCTCCTTGTGTTGAGTCTTCATCGATGTTGAGAGCCGTAGTTAAGAGATTTAAAATCTTCCTTCCGGGCGGCATTACAAACCATAAAAACCAGTAACTATCAGCAATCAACCATTGCCTGGCGCTGTTCTGCGTTAAAACAGCCAACCACACAAAATTCTTGGGGGAATGATAGACTCGAACCAAAACAGGATGCCTTGACTAAAGTCAAGCAGTGGATGAAATGGGTGCTCTGTGGGGGACGCCATACCGAATCAGGCAATCACCGCGGGGTAAGACCATCTCCAAAAACAGTGTTTTTGGTAATGCCCCTATAGTGCTGTAAATTCGGATTGACCATCGTGGCCACCTTTCGCAGGATTGGTGTTGCAATCATCAACCTTTGAGAGGAGAAGCCACGATGGCCGAGTATGAGATTAGTGCGGGCCTTCAACGAGCGCCCGCTGGGCCGGTTTCCGTTTCTGCTGATTGACGCGTTGTACGTCAAGGTGCGGGAAGATGAACGTATCGTCTCCAGGGCCGGGTTGCTGGTGTCGGGCATCCATGCCG
>JAJRUV010000104.1 GCA_024277595.1 Gammaproteobacteria bacterium | reverse complement strand
CATCCCCCTTGTTGTCAGGTGTAGACGGCGCATCATCCTCTTTGCTGTCAGGTGTGGAGGGTGCATCATCCCCTTTGTTGTCAGGTGTGGAGGGTGCATCATCCCCTTTGTTGTCAGGTGTGGAGGGTGCATCATCCCCTTTGTTGTCAGGTGTGGAAGGCGCATCGTCCCCTTTGTTGTCAGGTGTGGAGGGTGCATCACTGTCCTTGTTGTCGGTTACGGGTGGATCACCGTTTTCATCCACGTTTTCGAAAGGGGAGGGGGTGTCTGTTTGGCATGCAGTCAACATGGAAGCCAGAAAAACCGCGGGAACCGTGCGAACAAGAACCGATTTTAAATCCATAATATTCACCTGAATTGATGCTGTTTGAATCTGAAAAAAACAAACTGAGACTAGTTTCGTTAGCGGCGACTATACCGGCAACCGGCGCGACTATTCCGTGAAAGGGTTCTCATTACCGGGATTTTGGGATTGCCTTAAAAATTATTCATGTTTGCGGTCTGCTGGTTGAGCAGCCGGTTATTCACTGTTCCTGCTTTTTTGATTGAAAATATTCTTTGGCCCATCAGTTTTTTGAGCAAAGCGTCTGGGCAAAATCTGTGTGCGAACAACGGGCTGTTTTTTTGCTGGCCTGTATGGATGTTGCCGCTGCTATCGGTAGTGGTATGGTGTAATTTTAGAGGAGCCAAAAACTGTTTTTACATGATGGCGCACTCGCTGCAGATTTGCACCATTTTTTCTATTCCACTGTATTTTATTACTAATTGAATTATCCGGTTTTACTTGTCGGAAGTTGATTCTGCTATCAGCATTCTGGCTAGTGTTTTATTGTCGGATGACTGCGGTGCAGGAGGTTCTGGTTCGGCATATTGTTGCGAAATTTGCTCGTTTTTTCGGTGGAGTTTCTGCTGCTGCTGGTGCAGTTCTTCAGTGATCTTCCGGGTCTGCTGGCCGATTTCCGCCAGTCCATCGCTGAGGCCGGTTTGCAGTCCGCGCAGGGCGGCTTTCTGCAGGGAGGGTTTCAGTTTTCGATGGGCAAGCCAGGGGATTAGCCAGGCTGTTACCACCAGCAGCAGGCTGTGGGTGGTGAAGTTGATGCCGAGGTACTGTCCAGGCGCTGCTGCGCTTTGATAGTAGCCAACAAGCACGCGGTAGCCGACCCAGCTCAGTGCTGCCAGTGGCAGAATGGTGGCCAGCACTCCGGTTGAGTGATAGATAAAACGTTGCAGTGCAGTGCCCGGTTTCAGCAGGGCGCTGCGCAGTGATGTCTGCAGATGATTATCTGTCCATCCCTTGGCATTCTTGCGGATTTCGGACAGCTTCGGGCGCAAGGGGGCGGTGGGAATAGCCTGGGCGTCAGCTTCCACAATCAGATTGTCGAGCACATCATTCAACCGGGTTTGTGCCCAGTTGTCCCATATCGTTTCCGTGTCGGTGGTGGGTTTGCTGGCTGGCTGTTCCGGTGCTGATTTTTTAAAACGCGGCAACAGACCAGTGTCCCGGGAGGCAAAACTCTCCGCCATGTTGTCGATCTTCCAGGCCAGTCCCTGCTCCAGTTCTGCTGCCGTGGTGTCCCAGATCACCTGCCAATGCTGTTGCAAGGCTGCAAATGATTCATCCGAACCGATCTTCTCCGTGGCTTGGGTCAGGGTGTTGTGCAGCTCCTGCATGCGCAGTGAGATGCCGCGGGTTTCCAGTTGTTGAATGGTATGTTCGTTTGCCAGAGAGCGGATGGTTTGTGCCAGTTTTTCAAAATCATCGGGTGCGTGCTCTTTTTCCCGGCTGTCGGTGCAGAGGACGATGGGGTGTTTGAAGCCAGCCTCGTTCAGCAGCCGGGTGAAGTCTTCCCGCTGTGACTCCTGGCCCTTGTCCCACTGGTTGATGACAAACAGCCATGCGTGGCGATGGCCATGCTCGAGCAGCAGGCGCCAGCCGCGATCATCGCGGTAGCGTTCCGGGCTGACCACGTAGATCAGTACGTCGATGTGTGGCAGCCATTCGAGTACCAGCTGTTTGTTGCTGGTGTCGATGCTGTCGATATCCGGCATATCGATCCAGAGGATATCGTGATTGTTCTGTTCCTGATGCAGGGCGATTTTGACCTTGTCGACCGGGAACTCCTCGGGCAGCTTCTGAATCTGTACCGATTTGTGAACGTAGATAGTGACTTCACGGGAGGTGGGGCGTTCAACGCCAGTGCGGGCAACGGCCTGCCCCGCGAGGCGGTTTAGCAGGCTGCTTTTACCCACACCGGTTCCGCCGAAAAAAGCGACGACCAAGGGGCGTTGTGTCCCACTTTCAAACAGTTCGGTCGGTGTGCGTGCCTCGACGGATTTAATTCTCTCCACATCTGTTTCGGACAGCCAGCCGGATTGTCGCGCCTCTTCAGCCCAGGCGCTGGCCTGTTGGTAAAACCGGCGAAGTTGGTCAGTTGCCATTTTTTCGTTCTCGTAGTTCCTGTTCTGCTGCGGCAAGCGTTTCGGCTGGGATCTGGAATCGTTGCGCGGGATCGGCTTTATCCTTCAGGCGGAATATCTCCTGGTGCAAACCGGCAAGCAGTTCCATGCTGACCATATTGAGTTGCCGTTGTTTCAGCTCTGTCGCGATTTTATCCATATAGCGTCCCAGTGTGCTTTCGGCCAACATGCTGGTCAGTGACAACATGGCGGGTGCAATGATGAGATCATGCACACTCAGGCCACCGGATTTTACCGTCAGCACTACCGCCGCTGCATCGGCGGTAACCCGTGCTGCTCGCAGACTGTTGAGTGTGGCGGGCTGCTGTTCGAGCTGTTCGTATAGCCTGTGAGCGCTATGCTCGATCTCCGGCTGGAATTTTTTCTGATATGCGTCAACTGCCTGGGTAAAGTGCTGTTCGATATCCGGACGTTGGTTCCGCAGGGTGTGGGCGATGCTTTTCCACCAGCTCTCCTGTCCCGCCTCGGTTTCGCTGATGCGCAGGGACTCTTCGGCGAGGTGAACCAAGGTGTGATGGCAGATCTGGTTTAATAGACGCTGTTCCTGATTGCTGTCGCGCAGCTCTGCTGCCGGTTGTTTGCCGAACAGGGATTTCCCGGCGCCGATCAGCTGGCGCAATGGCCAGGTGATAGCTTGACGCGCCTTGTTGAGCGAGTCGGCCAGAATCGGGATCTCCAGCAGTGTCAGCAGTTCCGCGACAGCCTGCTGGAAAGTTTCATAATTCTGCGGGTGGTCGAGGTAGTCCCGGCGGTAGTCGCTCAAGGCGGATTCAATGGCCTGCTCAACCATCTCTTTCCATGCTTCGTCGGCGGCGTGTTCCGCCAGGATCGGGCTGATCCACTCCTGCCAGTGCTGCCCAATAAACTCGTAGGTGTAGCATTGCCGGGTGTCGCGTTCGATGCGGGAGAGGCTGTTGATCAGCTGGTTACTCAGTACATCCACCTGGTGAGGATCGATATCACGGGCGGATTTGTCCAGATTCTTTTGATAGGGCAGGGTGCAGATCAGGAATTTGTTGGCAGGAATACCCGCTTCCCGCAGGTGAGTTTGAAACGAGTTTAAAATAATTTCACGGGACTCTTCAGTAAGTTTGTTGATGCATACCACCAGGGGTTTGTTGAGCGGCAGCAGCAGGTTGATGGTTTCCCATACCCGTTGATCGGCGTATTTATCCTTGCTTACCACCAGCAGCAACAGATCTGCCAGGGCAACAGTGCGCAGCACCGCATCCCGGTAGCCACTGGCGTCGATAGAGTCAAAATCAGGGGTGTCCCAGATGACGCAAGGGGACAAAGGACCATCACCCGCATCGGTCAAGGCGTAAGCATGGTACGGTGCGGCGGCCAAATCAGCTGTGGTTCGTTGTTCATAATCGGAGAAAAACGGTTGCAGCCAGCCGAATTCGTCTGTTGTGCTGCCCAGGAAAAAACCTTGTGGGTGTACGGTAAAACCTGCCAGGGCGCTGACGCCAGCCAGTGGACTGCCCAGTAACAGATTCACGACTGTGCTCTTACCTGCCTGGGTCGGACCGATAACGGCAATCTGTGGTTTGTGTTGCGGATAGTCGTGGTTGAGCTGTAGTTTGTGTAGCGCAGCCGCTGCCAGTGTCAGTGAGGCGAGGGTGTTGTCAAACGGCGGAGTTTCGTCCTGGTTACCGCTCTTCCATTTCGCCACGCTCTGGTAGCGTTGAATCAGTTGTTCTATGAAGTCGAGCATTCGTGTCTCATGGCGGGTCTGTTTTTTCTATTGTATTGGTTTCTTGCCGGCCTGTGAATGGTGGGCAGGTACGGTTCTTCAGATTCAGGAGTTCGGGTTTCGATGCTGACGGAGTGTTTGTGATCAGCCGGGAGGTCGACGGGTTTAATTCATTTTGCCGATGAAGTGCTATACTTCGCGTTCTTCATAGTCTGCTTTATTTCCGCGGTGGGGCTGTCATGCCAAAATGGTTTCTGTTATTCCTCCTGTTTGTTTTCCTGCTTCCCGGCCAAAGCCATGCCGGGTCGCTGCGAATAAGTCAGTCGGAGGTCGATCAGCACGGCATCGAGCATCCGGACCAGCCGTTTATCCGTTTGTTATGGGGTGCTGGTGATACCCCGTTGTCCGGGTTGGAACAGCGGCATTCAGAAGACAGGTTTTTTCTTCCGAGTTACCTGTATTATCTTCTGTTGAGCGGGGATGGCGAACCTTGGGAAAATTTGTTCAATAGCGCGGTTGTTTGCGGGCTCAGTGGGCAATTGATGGTGGAGATGCCATCCGAACCACTCTATCAGCAGATTGGGGCAGAGTGTCAACAGCTTGGTGAGGCCGGGTTTTCCATTACCGACAGCTATTACAGTGATGCTGCCTGTCTGCAGACGGTGCGATACCGGCCGATGAGCCTGAGTGAGTATTGCATCGGGAACAGTGAACCTGCTCAATCCAGCCCTTCTCCTGTTCATACGGCTGATTCGCACTCCTGGTATCTGTCACCTGCCACCCGTCTTGATATTGGTGTTGATTCAATAGCGATGAACCATCAACCTTACACATCGCGTGCGGTTTATAAACAGGCGGCGGGGGAGAGAGGAGAGTGCCAGCTTGAAATGTATGTTCACAAGCGTTTGATTGCTGCCACCGATCTCAAGCCGTTACTGATGCTGCACGGAGGAAGCTGGGAGCGTCGCCGCGATGGCATGGCGGCTGTGGAGTCGCAGATCTCCAGTTACACCGAGCAAGGTTTTATCGTATTCGCGCCAAGCTACCGTCTGGTTGGTGAAACCGAAGGAAATCCCGCCTGTAACGGTGCAAGCGGTGAGCAGATCGTTGCAGATATAAATGATGCTATGAACTGGGTTCAGGAGTATGGTGCGGAGTATGGCGCCAAAGCGGGGCCGGTTGCTGTTTTTGGCCAGTCCGCCGGGGGACATCTGGCTCTGCGGCTTGCAGTTCAGCAGCCGAAACAGATCAGTCGAATGCTGCTTCTCTACCCTCCCACTGACTTTGCTGATTTTGTCGGCAGATGGAGGGCGGGAGAGCTGGGAGAGCAGACTGATGGGCTGGATACGTTGCAGGGTTTTATCGGCACCCCGCTGGATGAAGTGAAAATGACTGACCCCGTTATTGTACAAAACAGCATTCCTGCCCTGATTGCCGGGCAACCTGAACGATTTCCTCCCCTGTTTATCATTCACGGCAGCGGTGACACTCTGGTGCCGATCTCGCAATCGACGCGTTTGTGCAATGCTTTGTCAGGCGATCCGGAGCAGGGGCCAGTGAATCATTTGCATATCAGTGTGCTTGATGGCCTCAGTCAGGTTTTTGCCTGCGATCAGTACGGCAGTCAACTGCACGTCATTACTGCGGCGGAGCATATGCTGGATGGTTGCCTGTTTTCTGTTTTATGCCCGGCTGGGGGGCTGGAGAGCCAGCGAGTGGTACGTGATTCGCTGCGGGCGGGGCGTAACTGGCTAAAGGAACAACCGACAGTTCCCGGTTCCGCGGGCTTGCTGACACAGTGGAGATAGCAAATGCAGTTTGTGGCTGAATACGGTCTTTTTCTGGCGAAGGCGGTTACCATTGTCGTCGCCATTGTGGTGCTGGTGGGTGCTGTCGTCACCATCTCTTCCCGTCACCGGAAAGGGGAAGGGGGGCATCTCGAGGTTAGCAGTTTGAACCGGAAATATGAGGATATGTCGCAGGCGCTGGCTGATTTGCTGCTGTCGAAGGAAGAGATGAAACAGAAGCACAAACAGGAAAAACGGGAGAAAAAAGAGGAGCGCAAAAAACACAAAAAAAAATTCAAGAAAGGCAAGAAAGAACCGGACAAAAAGCGTCTGTTCGTGCTTGATTTCGAGGGTGATATCCACGCCTCCGCTGTCAACCATCTGCGCGAGGAGATCAGTGCGATTCTGACGCTGGCCGTACCCGGTGACGAGATCGTGGTGCGGCTTGAAAGTGGTGGCGGAGTAGTTCATGGCTACGGTCTTGCGGCATCACAACTGCAGCGTATTCGGGATCGCGATGTAGCGTTGACGGTGGTGGTTGACAAGGTGGCTGCCAGCGGCGGCTATCTGATGGCCTGTGTGGCGGACAAACTGATTGCTGCGCCGTTTTCCATTATCGGCTCCATCGGGGTATTGGCGCAGATTCCCAATTTCAATCGGCTGTTGAAAAAACATGATGTGGATTTTGAGCAGCTCTACGCCGGTGAGTACAAGCGTACCCTGACGTTGTTTGGTGAAAACAGCGATAAGGCCAGGGAAAAAATGCAGCAGGAGCTGGAAGAGGTTCACCAGCTGTTCAAGGATTTCATCAAGCGTCAGCGAACCGGCCTCGATGTAGCGAAGGTTGCTACCGGCGAACACTGGCTCGGCAGCCGGGCGCTTGAGCTGGGCCTGGTCGATGAGCTGTGTACCAGCGACGATTATCTGATGGCTGCGCGCGAAACGGCCGATATCGTCAAGGTCGAGTATGTTGAGAAACAGGGACTAAAGGAAAAAATATCATCGTTGATGTCGTTGCGGCGGGAGCAGTTGCAGGGTATCGACAGGCCATTGATGATGTAACATCGTCAGCAATCCAGATACCGCTTGATCGTTTCCGCCAGCCTGTTCAGCAACTCCGGATTATCTATCGGCCGGTTTATGTCGTCGGTAATAAAAAATATATCTTCCGCGCGTTCTCCGATGGTGGCGATTTTTGCGTTCTGGATTGCTGCCCCGTGTTCCCGTAATGCAAAACCAAGCCGTGCCAGCAGGCCGGGCCGATCAGCGGTGACTACCTCCATAATGGTGTGCCGGTTGGTTTTGTCGGTTGTGAAGCTGACGGTGGTGGGGATGGGAAAACATTTCAATTGACGCGGCACACGCCGGGTGACCTGCCCGGTACCTGGCTGTTTCAATCCCTGGTGCAGACTTGCCATGATTTCGTGGACACGCTGGCTGCTGCTGATGGGTTCGCCATCTTGCTCCAGAACGGTAAGGGTGTTGAGCGTGTAGCCGTTGCGGGAGGTGATGATTCGGGCATCGACGATGGTCAGTCCATTTTGTTCCAGCAGTGAGGCGGTGTGGGCGAACAGGTTTTCCTCAACGCGAGTATAGATGAAAATTCCCGTGCCGCCGCGCCGGGTAGTCTGGCGCATCAGTACCAGTGGCAGCTCTGCCTCATTACAGCCCAGTATGGCGCATGTGTGCCAGACAAGTTCGTCAGCGGAGTAGCGCAGGAAATAGTCGTCATCAAAACTGTCCCACAGTGTCTCGAAGTCCGGTTTGGGTAGAGTGTGCCGCCGGAGTTGTTGGCTGGCCTGTGCCTTGATTACCTCGATACGTTCTTGTTGCAGCGGGCGATTCGCTATGCCGCGGCGCAGGATATGTTTGGTGCCGTTGTACAGCTCCACCAGCAGGGCATTTTTCCAGCTGTTCCAGGCGTTGGCACTGGTTGCGCGGATATCCGCTACGGTGAGCAGATAGAGATGATTCAGCCGGTCGATGTCTCCCACCCCGGCGGCGAAATCATGAATCACATCGGGGTCGCTGATATCTTTGCGCTGCGCCGTCATGGACATGACCAGATGGTTTTTTACCAGCCAGGTTACCAGGCTGGTGTTATAGGGTCCGAGGGCATGATCAGTACAGAATTTTTCAGCATCCACGGCACCCAGCTCGGAATGATTGCCACCGCGCCCCTTGCCAATGTCGTGAAATAGTGCGGCGATGTAGAGAATCTCCGGGTGAGGCAGGTGGGAAATGATCCGGTTGCAGAGTGGAAACTCGTGCGCATACTGCGGTACGGTAAAACGGCGCAGGTTGCGCAGCGTAACCAGAGTGTGCTCGTCTACCGTATAGACGTGAAACAGATCGTGCTGCATCTGGCCGACGATACGACCGAACTCCGGCAGGTAGGCGGCCAGGATGCCGTAGCGGTTCATGCGCCTCAGCTCGTGGGTGACGCCACGCGGTTGGCGCAGAATCTGCAGAAACAGCTCCCGGTTTTGTCGGCTGGCGCGAAATTTCTCATCGATGAGATGGCGGTGGTCGCGTACCAGACGGATGGTTTCAGCGCGCACGCCGTTGAGTTCCGGGTGCTGCTCCATTGTCAGGAACAGCTCCAGCAGCGCAGAGGGGTGGCGGCGAAACACGGCCGGATCGGTTACCTCCAGGAATCCCTTGCGTGCCTGGAAGTGGGCGTTGATTGGGATGGGTTCTCCCGGCTCGTCCGCATGAAGAATCTGCTCCTGAAACAGCTGCAGTAACATTTCGTTGAGGCGGCTTAGCTCCATGACGGTGCGGTAATAGCGCTTCATCAGTTGCTCCACCGCCAGTTCATGTTCGCTGTCCTGGTAGCCCAGCCGGATCGCCAGGGTGCGCTGATGGTCAAACAGCAGCCGTTCTTCACCGCGCCCGGTCAGGCTGTGCAGACCAAACCGGATCTGCCACAGGAAGGACTGCCCATCCATCAGTGCGCGGTACTCCCGCTCGCTGAGAAAGTTGTGGGTGACCAGATCATGCAGCGTCGCTGCGCCAAAGTGGCGTTTGCTGATCCAGCCGATCATCTGGATATCCCGCAGTCCGCCAGGGCCGGTTTTTATATTGGGTTCCAGATTGTAGGCAGTATCGTGATACTTGTGGTGCCGTTGAATCTGCTCTTCCCACTTGGCGGCAAAGAATGCCCGGCTGGGCCAGATGGCCTGCGATCCCGTTTGCTGTTGCAGGTCATGCAGCAGCTCTGCCGATCCGGCAATCAGGCGGGACTCCATCAGGTTGGTGGCGATGGTGATATCCTCGATGGCGGCCGAAACACAATCGTTCAGTGATCGAATGCTGTGTCCGATCTCCAGGCCGACATCCCACAGGGTGGTTAGAAATTTCTCGATCTCATCTTGCAAATCAGATGTATTACTTTGTTTTAAAAGAACTAAAATATCTATATCAGAACAGGGGTGCAGTTCGCCGCGGCCATAGCCACCTACAGCAACCAGCGCGATATCCTCGGTGTGGCGGGTAAAACAGAGCGGCCAGATACGTTGCAGCACCTGATCCACCGCCCGGGCGCGGGCATGCACCAGTTGCTCCACCGGAGCGCCCTCTGTGAATTGCTTGTCCAGCGCTTCTCTGGTCTGTTTGAGAACCGAGCGGAACAGGGGAATCGGCGCCTCACCGTCCGCCAGCTGGCTGTCCAGCTTGCGGGTATCGATTGAAACGATGGCCGCAGAGTCCATCAAAGTGTTTCACCAGCGGTGTGCGTCAGTACTTCGAACCCATTTTCAGTAACCAGAATCGTGTGCTCCCATTGTGCCGATAGCGCGTGATCCTTGGTGACTACGGTCCAGCCATCGGCAAGCAGCCGGACATCGCGGCGGCCCGTGTTGACCATCGGCTCAATCGTGAAGATCATTCCCGGTTCCAGTATTGCGCCGGTATCTGGATTTCCATAGTGCAAAACCTGCGGCTCTTCATGGAAGCTGCGTCCAATACCATGTCCGCAGTATTCGCGGACGATAGAGAAGTTGTTTTTTTCCGCGTGTTGCTGGATGACGTGACCGATATCGCCCAGCCGGGCGCCCGGCCGTACGGTCTCTATCCCTTTTACCAAACATTCGTAGGCGATACGTACTACCCGTTTAGCCAGTACTGAGGGTTCGCCGATGAAAAACATTTTGCTGGTATCGCCGTGATACCCCTCCTTGATGACAGTGATGTCTATGTTGACGATATCGCCGTTCTTCAGCTTTTTTGCACCGGGAATTCCATGGCACACCTGGTGATTGACCGAGGTGCAGATCGATTTGGGGAAGCCGTGATAATTGAGCGGAGCCGGTATGGCGTGTTGCACCCCGGTAATGTACTCATGGGCAATGCGATCCAGTTCTTCCGTGGTGATACCGGCAGTTACATGAGGGCGCAGAAAATCCAGCACCTCCGCGGCAAGCTTGCCGCTAACGCGCATTTTTTTTATCTCTTCCGAGGTCTTGATAACGATGCTCATAGTATTTTTCTGCTTGATAAACTCCAGGGGAGCAAGCGGTAACGTCGGGATCTGTTTTATAGATCTATAATAATATAAGGTGAACTCGCAGGCTATTGTTTTTAAAAAAATAATTCCCGGATCTTCCCGCAAAATCAGCATGCAGGCGGGGATTTGTGTTACTCACAAGATGTCTGTGTGAATTGTTGTCATAACCTGTTTATGGTATAAAGCGCACGCCCTGTTGGCAAATCCGGTTATCCGCCCGTTGGGTGGCTGACCACAAATACGCACATGCACCGGCACATATGCCAGGGTGCCTGCCTGGAAAGGCAGGTTGGTATATGGGGTGTGTGGAGGACTAACCCTGACTTAGGAGAAACAAAGATGTCTACCGTATCCATGCGTGAAATGCTGGAGGCTGGTGTTCACTTCGGCCACCAGACCCGTTACTGGAGCCCAAAAATGGCGCCCTATATCTTCGGCGCCCGCAATAAAATTCATATTATCAACCTGGAAAAGAGTGTACCGCTGTTTCAGGACGCCCTCAACTACCTAGGCAGCCTGGCAGCCAAGAAGGGTACTATTCTGTTTGTCGGCACCAAGCGCGCGGCACAGAACGCCATCAAGGAGCAGGCCGGGCGTTGCGGCATGCCCTATGTCAATCACCGCTGGCTGGGTGGCATGCTGACCAACTACAAGACAGTCAAGCAGTCCATCAAGCGGCTCAAGGATCTGGAGGCCATGAAACAGGATGGCACATTCGAACGTCTGAGCAAAAAAGAGGCGTTGATGTTGACCCGTGAACTGGGGAAGCTGGATCGCAGTCTGGGTGGAATAAAAGAGATGAAGGGGCTGCCTGATGCGCTGTTTGTCATCGATGTCGGCCATGAAAAAATCGCCGTGCGGGAGGCAACCACTCTGGGTATTCCGGTGGTAGGAATTGTGGATACCAACTATGCTCCGGACGGCGTGGACTACGTCGTTCCCGGTAACGATGATGCCATTCGCGCCATTCAGCTTTATACCCGTTGCGTGGCTGATACTATCCTGACTGCTCGTGCTTCTGTTGCACCCGTGGCTGCCTCTGCAGGTAACACTGATGAATTTATCGAGGTGGAGGGGGGCAGCGAAAGCGAAGTTGCTCCGGCCCCGGAACCTGCTGCCAAGGAAAATATTATCATAACAAAAAAAGCGGAGCCGGTTGTTGCTGGTGACGCGGACGATCTCGCCAAAATTGAAGGGATAGGTCCCAAGATTTCAGAAATTTTAATCAGCAACGGCATGACCTCCTTTGCCAAACTTGCTGCCATGGATGCAGACGCGATCAAGCAGGTGCTGGTTGCTGCAGGTTCTCAGTACAACCGGGCAGATCCCGCAACCTGGCCGAAGCAGGCTGAATATGCTGCCAAGGGGGAGTGGGATGCGTTGAAAAAATGGCAGGATGAACTCGATGGTGGGCGGGTTGGGTAACCATTTTCCCTAATCGGGCCATTGTTTCCCCCAGGGGCTATCCAATCTGTTGCGTAACTAGCGGCTGAGGATGGTTCCCGTTATTTGCTAAAAGCTACTTCCGGCACAGTCAGCATCGGTTTGTCACTTGTCCCGTTGGTATCGTGAAATATAGAAATATCTGAGGTAAAGCATGTCAATTACAGCGTCAATGGTTAAGGAGCTGCGCGAACGCACCGGCGCAGGGATGATGGAGTGTAAAAAAGCTCTGGTGGAAACGGGCGGAGATATTGAAGCCGCCATTGAGTTTTTGCGCAAGAGCGGGCAGGCCAAGGCCGACAAGAAGGCCAGTCGCACGGCGGCGGAGGGACGTGTCGTCATTCAGACCAGCGCCGATGGAAAAAAGGCGGCGATGGTAGAGGTCAACTGCGAAACGGATTTTGTCGCCAGTGATGATAACTTCACCCG
The DNA here is from genome assembly GCA_024277595.1 of Gammaproteobacteria bacterium. Classification (GTDB taxonomy): domain Bacteria; phylum Pseudomonadota; class Gammaproteobacteria; order Thiohalospirales; family Thiohalospiraceae; genus DRMK01. The sequence continues at coordinate 12,692 of JAJRUV010000104.1, read as the reverse complement.
GTTTGCAGATGCGGTTGCCCGGGTGGCGCTGGAGAAACAGCCTGCCGATCTGGGTGCCTTGCTGGCCGAGTCCCTGGATGACGGAACCGTAGAGGAAGTTCGCAGGGGATTGATTGCCAAGATTGGTGAGAATATCACCGTGCGTCGTTTTGAACTCTTGGATATTTCCGGTGTATCGGGGCAGTACCTGCACGGAAATCGTATCGGCGTACTGGTTGACCTTGACGGTGGTAGCACTGAGCTGGCTAAAGATATCGCCATGCACATTGCCGCGAGCAAACCGGTTTGTGTCAGCGCTAATCAGGTGGATCCTGAACTGATCGAGAAAGAGAAGGCAATCTTCAAGGCGCAGGCTGAAGAGAGTGGCAAGCCTGCCAGCATTATCGAGAAAATGATTACGGGCAGAGTCAACAAATATCTGAAAGAGATCACCCTGCTGGGCCAGCCGTTCGTCAAGAACCCCGATGAGACCATAGAAAAATTGCTGAGCCGGGAGAAGGCAAGTGTGGTGCGGTTTGTTCGTTTCGAAGTGGGTGAGGGTATCGAGAAAAAGAGTGAAAATTTTGCCGAAGAAGTGATGGCTCAGGTGAAAGGAAACTAGCGCAAACCATGAACAGCTCTGCCGCAAACAGTGATCTCGTTTATCGGCGCATCCTGCTGAAACTTAGCGGCGAGGCACTGATGGGCGAGAGCAGTTTTGGTATTGAACCCGAAATTATCCGGCGCGTGGCTCTGGAGATAGGAGAGGTTGTTGCGGCAGGTGTTCAGGTGGGAGTGGTGATCGGCGGCGGTAATATCTTTCGCGGTATCGCCCTGGCCCCGGTGGGTTTGCATAAAACCACAGCGGATCAGATGGGAATGCTGGCCACGGTAATGAATGCGCTGGCCATGCAGGATGTGCTGGAGCGAGAGGGTATCGCGGCACGAGTCATGTCAGCTCTGGCCATGCCTGAGCTGTGTGAGACGCTGGAACGGCGCCGCGCTGTCCGGCATCTGCAGCAGGGCAGGGTGGTGCTGTTTGCCGCAGGCACCGGCAACCCCTTTTTCACTACCGATTCTGCTGCCACTCTGCGCGGTATCGAAATCGATGCCGAACTGGTGTTAAAGGCGACCAAAGTGGATGGCGTCTATTCTGCTGACCCTCTGCAGGATCCCGATGCTGTTCGCTACTCCCGTCTTACCTATGATGAAGTACTGGAGCAACAGCTGAACGTTATGGATACGACCGCGTTTGTGCTGTGCCGCGAGCAGAACCTGCCTTTGCGAGTGTTTAATATGAACAGGCCAGGTGCACTGATGCGCATACTCGGGGGGGAAGACGAGGGAACGCTAATCGATGGTGGAGAGAGCTGATGATAAATGAAATCCGGCAAGATGCCGAAGTCCGTATGGTGAAGAGTATCGATGCACTGAAAAGTGAGTTGAGCAAGCTTCGCACCGGACGAGCCCATACCAGTCTGCTGGATCATGTTACGGTAGATTACTATGGCAGTGAGATGCCGCTGGGCCAGGTTGCCACTGTCAAAGTGGAGGATGCTCGCACGTTGAGTGTCACGCCGTGGGAAAAAAGCATGGTAGCTCCCATCGAGAAAGCGATCATGACCTCGGATCTGGGTTTGAATCCGGCAACCGCCGGGACGGTTATTCGTGTGCCATTACCGGTACTGACCGAAGAGCGGCGCAAGGATATGATCAAACTGGTTCGCCAGGAGGGGGAAAAAGCGCGAGTTGCCATTCGTAATATCCGCCGCGATGCCATTCATAATCTGAAAACCCTGCTCAAGAAAAAAGAGATTAGCGAAGATGAAGAGCGCCGTGCCCAGGAGGCAATTCAGAAGTTGACCGACCTTCATGTTGAAAAGGTTGAGAAACTGTTGGTTGCCAAGGAACAGGATCTGATGACCATCTAGTCCTGACCTGAAAAACCGGCGGCCTGCACAACCCGATAGAAAAAAGAACTCAATGCTGAAACTGGCAACGATAAATGCCTGAACCTGACCTGACGAACACCCAACAAAGCGGAGCTATTCCCCGGCATGTAGCTATTATCATGGACGGCAACGGGCGCTGGGCAAAACAACGCCGTTTGCCGCGCATTGCCGGGCACCGGGCTGGAGTGAAATCGGTGCGCCGGGTGGTGGAGCAGTGTATTGACTGTAGCATCGAAGCGCTGACCGTTTTTGCGTTCAGTACCGAAAACTGGCGCCGGCCGCAGAAAGAGGTGGGGTTACTGATGGAGCTTTTTCTGACCGCTCTGGAAAGAGAGGTAAAAAAACTTCATCAGCATGGCGTGCGGATGTGCATTGTTGGTGATCGGAGCCGGTTCCCGCTAAAGTTGCAAAACAGAATCGCTGAAGCGGAGCAATATACCGCGGCCAATACCGCCTTGACCTTCACTATTGCAGCCAACTACGGTGGACGCTGGGATATTACCCAGGCTGTGCGGGGGTTGGGGCGCGCTATCGAGCGTGGTGAACTTAAAGCCGGCGAGATCAGTGAGGTTCTGCTGCAATCCCGTTTGACTCTTTCCGATCTTCCTGAGCCGGATCTGTTTATTCGTACCGGCGGAGAGCAGCGGATCAGTAATTTTCTTCTCTGGCAGCTGGCCTACACGGAGTTTTATTTTACGGACACACTCTGGCCTGATTTTGGGAAAGAAAGCTTTGCTGCTGCGCTTGAATCGTTTGCGTCACGTCAACGGCGTTTTGGGCGTACCAGCGAGCAGGTAGAAAGAAAGGAGGCATTGTGAAAAAAACCCGAAATTCAAAACCACTCTTCGTGAGTTATTCCTCCTCGCGTCATTGTGCGTGAGAATCATCCGCTATGTTGTTCGCCGAGTCCAGCCCGTCTGCCAGCTTCTTTTTGTTACTGCTATTTCGCAGCGAAACTTCCCAAGGGTGCGTTATCAGGGCATTGCGATAGAAGGATGGTAGCGGATGCAGGGAAATAAATCCTCGTTAAAACAACGCATCACTACGGCACTCGTTTTAGTGCCGCTGGTGGTTGTCGGTGTACTGTTTCTGCCTACCGTCTGGTTTGGCGCGATGTTGGCTGTCGTGGTTGGGCTGGGAGCCCGTGAGTGGGCGAGGCTGGCCGGGCTGTCATCCCGTCATTCGCAGCAGTTATATGCTGTTTTGACGGTTGTTTCTCTGGGTTTTGTCTGGTTTGTCCTGAATTGGCAGCCGGGTTTAGTCGTGTTGCTTTTGCTGGCTCTGATCTGGTGGCTGGTGGCTGCAACCTGGGTAATTCGCTATCCGGCCAGTACAGCGGCATGGTTCGCTGGTGTTTGGCGGCGCACGGTAATCGGGTTGCTGGTATTGGTTCCGGCATGGGCCGCGCTGGTTGCGCTGCATGGATATGGGGAACAGGGGCCCCGTCTGATTCTGTTGCTGATGCTGTTGATCTGGGGAGCCGACAGCGGCGCCTACTTCGCCGGACGAAAATGGGGCAAGGATAAACTGGCACCTCTTGTGAGTCCGGGTAAAAGCTGGCAGGGGTTGTGGGGTGGCTTGGTGACTTCCGTGCTGGTCGCAGTGCTATTTATCAACCTGTTCTCTATTCGAGTAGAACATCATTTGTTCTTTATAGCTATTTGTATTATAACTGTATTTTTTTCTGTTCTCGGGGATCTGGTTGAAAGCATGTTCAAGCGTGATGCCGGTGTCAAGGACAGCGGCAATCTGCTGCCAGGGCACGGCGGTGTGCTGGATCGAATCGACAGCCTTACTGCAGCAGCACCTGTTTTCGTACTGGGTACACTGGGAGTGTGTTTATGATCGGGGTAGCCGTGCTGGGTGCTACCGGCTCCATAGGAACCAGTACACTGGAGGTGATCAAGCGCCACGGGGCACGATTTCGTCCGATAGCGCTTACCGCTAACCGCCAGGTTGAACCTCTGTTTGAACAGTGTATTGAGTATCGGCCTGAGTACGCAGTAATGGCGGATGATGACAGTGCCCAGCAACTGCGTGACCGGTTACAAGAGGTTGGCGTTGGAGTGGAGGTGCTGTCGGGTCTGGATGGTCTGAAACGGGTCGCCACGCTGCCACAGGTCGATTATGTGATGGCAGCTATTGTGGGGGCGGCCGGCCTTGAGCCGACCCTGGCAGCCGCCAGTGCCGGGAAGCGGGTGTTGTTGGCAAACAAGGAAGCGCTGGTTATGTCCGGGCGTCTCTTTATGGATACCATCCGTGAAAGCGGTGCCGAGCTGTTGCCCGTTGACAGTGAGCACAACGCAATCCACCAATGCATGCCAGCGGATCGAAAGAATGGACTGGCAGGTGCCGGGGTCAGCAAGATCCTGTTAACGGCCTCCGGCGGACCATTCCGGACTACTCCTTTGGAGCAGTTTGCTGATATTACCCCGGAGCAGGCCTGTTCACACCCCAACTGGGTGATGGGGCGCAAAATTTCCGTAGATTCCGCCACGATGATGAATAAAGGGCTGGAAGTGATTGAGGCCTGCTGGCTGTTTGATGCGGAGCCTGAACAGATACAGGTGGTACTGCACCCGCAAAGTGTCATCCATTCCATGATCCAATACACGGATGGCTCGGTGCTGGCACAGCTCGGAAACCCTGATATGCGCACCCCGATTGCCCACGCCCTGGCGTGGCCGGAGCGGATGGATTCCGGTGTGCCGCCGCTGGATCTGTTTGCTATTGCCCGCCTGGATTTCGAGGCGCCGGATTTTTCCCGTTTTCCCTGTTTGCGGCTGGCGTATGAGGCTATTCAGGCGGGGGGAACTTGTCCAGCTATTCTTAATGCCGCCAACGAGATTGCAGTGCAGGCTTTTCTGGATCGGCGATTGAATTTTGCCACCATCCCTGATGTGATTGAAGCGACGCTTGGTAACGTATCTTCGTGCCCGGCAGAGAGCCTGACTGCTGTACTTGCTGGTGATGCCGCTGCCCGTGAACAGGCCACGCAACTTATCAGCCAGAAGGAGGGTCAGAGCTGGGCATGAATGGTTTTCTGATTTCTCTATTCTCTTTCATCGTTGCGATTGGAATTCTGGTTGCTGTACATGAATTCGGGCATTTCTGGGTGGCTCGCAAACTGGGTGTCAAGGTGCTGCGTTTCTCCATTGGTTTTGGCAAACCGGTTTGGCGGTGGCAGAAGGAACCCGATGCCACTGAATATGTGGTGGGAGCGGTGCCACTGGGTGGTTATGTAAAGATGCTGGATGAGCGGGAGGAAGAGGTTCCCGAACAAGAGTTGCCGCGGGCGTTCAATCGGCAGCCGGTAGCCAGCCGAATCGCCATTGTTGCAGCCGGGCCGCTGTTTAATTTTCTGTTCGCCATTCTGGCTTACTGGATGGTTTTTGTGCTGGGCGTTGAAGGTATCAAACCGGTTATTGATGAGGTGGAGCCGGATTCTCCTGCTGCCATCGCGGGTTTGCGGCACGGGGATCAGGTGATCTCGGTAGATGAGGATAGCACCCCGACCTTGGGAAGTGTCATGCAAGCGTTGCTGTACAAAGCGGTAAAGGGGGAGAGCGCATCACTGTTGGTACGTGACAGCCAGGGTTTTGAGCGGCACTTGATGTTGTCCCTGCCGGTCATTGGCGAGAAGTCCGGTTCCCCCGACCTGTTGAAAGAGGTTGGATTCAAACCGCTCCGCCCCTCCATTGAGCCGGTTATTGACCAGGTACTTGACGACAGCCCTGCCAAGCGTGCGGGACTTCAATCAGGCGACCGGGTGTTGATGGTGGACGGGAAACCCATTACCAGCTGGACTGAGCTGGTGGACTTTGTTCAGGCCAACCCGGGTAGCCGTTTGGTATTGACGATTGAACGTGAAGGGCAGCGACTTGAGCTGCGAGTGACCCCGGAGCGTGTGAGTACGGAAGAGGGTGAAACAGGACGGATTGGCGCCGGGGTTGCCGCTCCAGGAGCGCTGCCACAGAACTACCGCGCCGAACTACAGTACTCTCCCGTGCGTGCAGTTACTGAAGCGGTCAACAAAACCTGGGAGATGAGCGCCATGACTGTGCGTATGCTCGGTAAAATGATTGTTGGCCAGGCGTCCCTTGAGAACATCAGCGGCCCGCTCACGATTGCACAATATGCGGGTTTTACCGCTACCATCGGCCTGGTGCAGTTTATCGGTTTTCTGGCCATTATCAGCATCAGTCTGGGCGTAATCAACCTGTTTCCCGTGCCGATGCTGGATGGTGGTCATCTGCTGTATTATTTTATTGAAATCGTGAAAGGGAGTCCTGTTTCCGAACAGACGCAGATATTGGGACAGCGGGTGGGGATCGCCATGCTGGTTTCGTTGATGACGCTGGCGTTTTATAACGACATAATGCGCTTGCTCAAGTAATTATACTTCTCCTGAATTTGAGGAGACTGTTCCGGCATCAGGTGTCACAATAATGGATAAAATATGAAACGAATTCTGTGCCTTGTTCTGGTTTGGCTGTGCGCGGGTAGTGCCTGGGCATTTGAGCCGTTCGTGGTAAAGGATATTCAGGTCGAAGGACTGCAACGTATAACGACGGGTACGGTATATAATTACCTGCCGATCAATATTGGTGATCATCTGGATGAGTATCTCACGGAACAGGTGCTTCGGGAGCTGTTTAAAACCGGATTCTTCCATGATATAAAGCTGGCGCGGCAGGGTGATGTGCTGTTGGTGCGGGTTCAGGAGCGCCCCTCGGTTGCCGAGATAAAACTGTCTGGCAACAAGGATATCGGCACAGAGGATATCAAAAAAAGCCTGAAACAGATTGGTTTGGCAGAGGGGCGGGTGTTCGACCGCTCCATGCTGGATAAGGTTGAGCAGGAGCTGGTGCGCCAGTACTACAACAATGGAAAGTATGCCGTGGATGTGAAATCAACGGTAAAACCCCTGGAGCGCAACCGGGTAGCCGTCAACATCGACATTTCCGAAGGTGAAGTGGCAAAAATACGCGCTATCAATATCGTGGGTAACCGGGCGTTCAGCGAAAAGGAGCTGCTGGACGATTTTCAGCTGGGGCCGGCCGGCCCGTTCTCTTTTTTCTCCAGCAGTGACAAATACTCGAAACAGCGGCTGGCGGGTGATCTGGAGACGTTGCGTTCCCACTATATGGATCGCGGTTATATTGATTTCAATATAACGTCAACCCAAGTATCCATAACACCAGATAAACGCCATGTCTACATTGCCATTAACATCAAAGAGGGCGACAAATTTACTGTTGGCGAAATAACCTTGGGAGGAAAACCGGTCGTTGCTGAGCAGCAACTGCGTGACCTTGTTGAGTTACAACCGGGTGATACTTTTTCACGCAGCAAAGTAACCCGGACGGTTAACAGTATCACGGAGCGAATTTCCACTGATGGCTATGCGTTTGCCAATGTAAATGCTATCCCGGATTATAATCGCGACAAGCGACAGGTTTCGCTGAGTTTTTTCATTGATCCGGGCAAACGGGTCTATGTTCGCCGGATCAATATATCGGGAAATGCCAAGACCCGCGATGATGTGGTTCGCCGCGAGATACGCCAGATGGAAGGTGGTCTGTTGGCGATCGAAAAACTCAACCTGTCGCAGCAGCGACTGAATCGATTGGGGTACTTCGGGCAGATAAATATAGAAACTCCCGCCGTGCCGGGTACTCCCGATCAGGTTGATGTCAACGTCAGCGTGACGGAGCAGCCGTCCGGATCTTTCAGTGCGGGGATTGGCTACTCCCAGGCTCAGGGCGCCTTGGTCAATGCCAGTATCACCCAGAATAATTTCCTGGGGACGGGAACCTCCAACAGCCTTACCGTCAATAACAGCAAGGTTAATACTGTATACAGTTTTTCCTATACCAATCCCTATTACACCAAGGACGGTATCAGCCGGGGTTTCCGCGCCTTTTACCGGGAGACAAATGCCGGTAATGCCAATGTTGCTCGCTATCTGACCGACGTATACGGCGGGGGGGTGAACTGGGGGCTTCCGCTGGATGAAAACAATACGTTCCGTTTTGGTCTTGATTATGAGCATACCTATCTGAAAACCACTGACAATACACCCCGGGAGTTCCAGGATTTCATCAACAAAAACGGGGATAAATATGATGTATTCAATGCCAGCATGGGTTGGATCTATGATTCCCGCAACCGCGGTCTGTTCCCTACAAAAGGAGTGCGTAACAAGCTGAACCTGCAAGTGGCGATACCCGGCAGCACCCTGGAATATTACAAAATAGAATTGAATCACAAACGCTATATCCCGGTGGGGAAGAAATCCACCATTTTGCTGCGCGGTGAAGTAAACTATGGCGACGGGCTGGGCGATCTCGGTGGACCGCCTCCCTTTGAATACTTCTATACCGGTGGCAGTCAGTCAATTCGTGGTTTCCAGGCAAACTCGCTGGGCCCCCGTTCTACCGATGGAACCAGTGACAGATCACTGGGTGGTACGGTGGAGACAGTGGGGGGAGTCGAGTTTCTTTTCCCCCCCAGTGCAGATAACGACAGTCTGCGACTGTCACTGTTTGCGGATGTTGGTAATGTCTACACGGATTTTGATAATTTTGATGTCGGCAAACTTCGTTCTTCCTATGGTGTTGGTCTGGTTTGGTTGACACCGGTGGGCGTACTGAAATTAAGCTATGCGAAACCGCTGTACTCTGAATCGGGTGATGATCTGGATCCATTGCAGTTTACCATTGGTATGAGTTATTAACCCGGTAACAATTGTGTATTGGGTTCAGGGTGTTAAGCCTGCGTCAGATCAAGTCGTAACGTGCAGCCAATGGTGTGACTCCATTGACGGATGCTACAACAAGAGCTGACTCAGGCTTGAAGCTCCTAGCCGATTGGTTATACACTGATACAGGCTGTTTTGCGTGCTTGCGTTATCGTGGTTTGCTGTAGAAATGGCTATAGCGGCGCTTTGGTGCCTTCTGGCAAGCAACAGATGAACCTGAATACTGCATTATTGCCAGGCCAATACAATACAATACTAAATTCTAAATTGAAGCAGGTGTTTTTTTGAATAAAATGAGCAAAACAGGATTGTTGTTTGTTGTCTGGTCTTTGTTCGGGCTGTCAGTGGTTGAAGCGGCGGAATTCAAGATTGGTGTCGTCAATACTGCGCGGGTCTTGCAGGAAGCGCCACAGGCGCGGAGTTCCAGTAAAAGTCTTGAAGCGGAGTTCGCGCCTCGAGAGCGCAACCTGATGAAAAACCAGAAAAAAATCAAGGACGAGGAGGCGCGCCTGCTGCGCGACAGTGCCGTGATGAGTGAGTCAGAACGACGTAAATCAGAGCGTGATCTACTGGCCATGAAGCGCGAATTAAAGCGTTCGCAAGATGAATTTCGTGAAGATTTGAATATCCGCCGCAATGAGGAGTTCGGCAAGCTGCAACATATTATCTCCAGAATAATCGATGATCTTGCCAAGGAAAAAGGTTTCGATCTTATTTTGGGTGAAAATGTTATCTATGCTACCGACAGTCTTGATATTACCAAGCAGATTCTGGAACGTCTCAATAAAGACAGCTCCGGGAAGTGACATCAGCATTTGATGCCTCTGTCTTTCAAAAAGCCAGATACGGATAAATGGCGGCCTATACATTAGGTGAGCTGGCCAGGCTCGTCGGGGGGCATGTGATTGGCGATGACTGTATCTGTATCGAGGGCGTTGCAACTCTTGCCAATGCTTCCCCGCAGCAAATCAGTTTTCTTGCCAATTCGCGCTACCAGTATCAGCTATCAGAGACCCGGGCCGCAGCCGTGATTCTGAGCGAGTCCGAATTGCCACAATGCCGCGTAGCTGCGTTGGTCACTGCCAATCCCTATATCTCCTATGCGCGTATCGCCGCGCTGTTTGTCCCCACTTCCGCAAAGCAACAGGGTATCCATCCCGCAGCCTTTGTCAGTTCTGATGCGGTGATTCATGAAACTGCCTGGGTCGGCCCGAACTGTTCTATCGAGGCCGGAGTCACTGTTGGCGCCAATGTCCGGATTGGTCCCGGCTGTTTTGTTGGGGAGAACTCCGGTGTTGGCGCAGACAGCCTGCTGGTTGGCAATGTCTCCCTTTGTCACGGTGTTCATATCGGTTGCCGCAACACTATCCATCCTGGCGCAGTGATTGGCAGTGACGGGTTCGGTTTCGCCAATGTTCAGGGAGAGTGGCTGAAAGTCCCGCAGCTGGGTGGTGTGGTGACAGGTGATGACGTCGAGATTGGGGCCAATACAACCATTGATCGCGGTGCACTGGATGACACGGTTATTGAAGAGGGGGTCAAGCTGGATAACCAGATTCAAATTGCCCATAACGTACATATTGGTGCTCATACGGCAATGGCCGGTTGTGCGGGCGTTTCCGGCAGTACCCGAGTGGGCCGTCGTTGTGCTATTGCCGGGGGCGTGGGGATTGCGGGTCACCTGGAAATCGCTGATGATGTAACGATTACGGCAATGTCCCTGGTGCTCAAATCAATCAGGGAACCCGGCAGCGTTTATTCATCAGGGATTCCGGCAGAACCGAATCGCCCGTGGAATCGGCGTCTGGTGCATTTTCGCCGTCTGGATGAGATGGCCGCTCGACTCAAATCGGTTGAACATCAACTCGGCACGGATATCAACAAGCAGGAGAATTGAACCTTGGAAAGTATGGATATCTATCAGATACTGGAGCACCTCCCTCACCGCTATCCCTTTTTGCTGGTAGATAAAGTGCTGGAAATAGAGTCGGGAAAATATCTCAAGGCAATCAAGAATGTTTCCTATAATGAACCCTATTTTAACGGCCATTTTCCCCACCGGGCGGTGATGCCAGGTGTTCTTATTCTGGAAGCACTGGCACAGGCAACCGGCATTCTTGCTTTCGTGACAACTCAAACCAAGCCTACTGATGAGTCGCTTTACTACTTTGTCGGAACCGATAACATCCGCTTCAAACAGCCGGTTATTCCCGGTGATCAATTGGTTCTGGAGGTCGAGTTGATAAAAAAACTGCGTGGTGTATGGAAATTCAAGGGGCAGGCATCGGTGGATGGGAAAACAGTTGCCAGTGGCAACATTCTTTGTGCGGAGCGGAATGTTGTATGAGCATTGATTCCCGAGCCGTGGTCGATTCTTCGGCCAGCCTGGCGCCGGGAGTCAGTGTCGGAGCCTATTCCATTATTGGTGCAGAGGTGGAGATTGGCGCCGGGACAACCGTTGGCCCACATGTTGTGATTACGGGGCCTACGGTCATTGGCAAGGAGAACCGGTTTTATTCATTTTCCTCCGTTGGAGATGATCCGCAGGACAAAAAATATGCAGGAGAGCCGACACGGCTGGAGATTGGTGATCGCAACGTAGTCCGTGAATACTGCACCATCAACCGCGGCACGAAGCAGGGGGGTAGCGTAACGCGTATCGGCGATGATAACTGGATTATGGCCTATGTGCATATCGCCCATGACTGCCTCATCGCCAACAACACCGTTTTTGCCAACAATGCATCACTGGCTGGACATGTGAAAGTGGATGATTTTGCTGTGCTGGGGGGGTTTACCCTGGTGCATCAATTCTGCTCCATTGGCGCACACAGCTTTAGCGGCATGGGTAGTACGTTGAGCAAGGATTTGCCACCTTACGTAATGGCCAGCGGCAACCCTGCAACACCGAGAGGCTTGAATAGCGAGGGTTTAAAACGCCGCGGGTTCAGCTCTGACGCGATTCGGGTGTTGCGGCAGGCTTATAAAATCCTTTTTCGTTCCGGATTAACTCTGGCGCAGGCTCTTGAAAAACTTAAAATACTGGAGCAGGAAAAAGAGGAGATTGCGGTGCTGGTCAGTTTTCTGGAGCATTCCCAGCGAAGCATTTTGCGCTGATTTCGGGCTATAAGCCGGGCAGCAGTATTTTCCAATCCATAAATGAGTCTGAAGAGAGGGTGAGAGGGTTGTCTGTCAGCCGGTTTTCTATGCCGGGGAATTTTCAGATTGTGACAGCTTTTGAGGCTGGTTGAATCAATAAAGGCAATCCCGGTTGGTTTTCCCTTCAGGTGGGTAAAGTAACCACACAAGGGAACCAGGACCCGAGGCATGACTTCCAAAAAACGGGTGTAACCCGGCAGGGAGGGAAATGCGCCGTTCAAATCCCTGCTCACATAACTAATATAGAAGTTCTTGAAATTCCGATGGTTTGAACGATAAAACAGGATAATCAGGGTCATTATTTCTGCCGAATGCATGCGGCCTTTTCGCTGCCGCTGTCTTTTTCCAGTCTCAATCAGCCTCTTTTCCCGTTCCGGCAGAAATATGCGACAGAAATCATCGGCATCACAGAAAATTTCAACCAGATTATCCATGCCCGTTTATCTTTGTGTTCAGGTAGTTCTTTTGTCAAGTGATGTTGGGGTTGGGCAACAGGAATAGACGCGGAATTAACCCTGTAAATACATTATGAGGCCGGGTTCAGAGGGTTTTTGTGTTTTCATCAATCCCAAGCTCGACAGACCCTCATGAGCCTGTCGAACTTGGGGATAATTGGTTGATTGAGAGTAGAGCCTCCTGGTAGTACTCCGTATTCCCTTGGCGGAGTACTAGGAGTTTGTCGGATTTGGGAATAATCTACTGCGCTGATGGGATAGCGGCCAAAATATCCCCGGTTTTTCGTTAAATAGCCCCACTATTCGCCTCAAAACCGGAAATGTTTTGACTCGATCTCCCACCAGCTCGCTACGATTACCCAAACCCGACAGACTCCTAGCGTG